>NZ_JBFRCM010000006.1:0-426707 GCF_040965735.1 Paraburkholderia sp. BR10936 | reverse complement strand
GCGAGGCGCGCGACTTCCGGCGCGCTCAGGTGGGCAACATCGGCGGGCGCGATGCCGAGGCCCTCCAGCAATGCGTCCAGCACTGCCGAGTCGTCCGCACGCGGGGCTGCGGGGCGGGTCTCCGGCGCCGCCGCGCGCGCCGCGTCCAACCGGTGCGCCGGTATGGCAGTCACGGCTTTTTCTGGCGAGACGTGCTCGAAACTGCGTGACGGCGCGGCCGGTTCGCGCTCCGCCGGCGCGGGGGCGTCGCGTAACGGGTCGGCGGAGCCCAGCACGTCCATTAGCGCCTGATTCGCTTCGCCGCCGAAATGGCCCGGTTCGCGCAGTAATGGCGTCGCGGCGAGCGGGTCGGGCGTGAACGGCGTTTCGTCGCGCACAGGCTGCGGCGCAGCGCAAGCGCGGGGCGCGTCCCAGTCGTCGGGGATGAGCGGCGCGCTCGGCGGCGCCTCGAACTCCGGCGTGCCCGGCAGGCTCGCTGCGGGTAGCCGCGCAGGCGGCGTGGCTTGCGTCATCAGTGTTTGATCGAATGGCGCCCGGCTTTCCTCGTCCTTTTCGATGGAAACCGCAAGCGTATAAGCGCCAATCCGGATCTGGTCGCCATCGGACAACACGGCCTCGTGCGCGCCGTTCAGCGCCTCGCCATTCAGCAGTGTCGGATTGCTTCCCGCATCGACTAGCACATAGATGCCGTCACGGCGCTCGATGCTCGCCTGCATGCGCGAAATACCGCGCTGCGCGTCGCTCAGCACCAGCGTGCTCTCCGGCGCGCGGCCAATCGTTGCGCGATCGTCGATCTCCATCGTGCGTGGCGCGGCGTGCTCACCGGCTTCGCCGCCCTCAACAGTCAGCGTCAATCTCACGGAGCCTCCTGATTGCGAATCTTGGTCGTGCCGTCGTCGGCGTCGCGGGGCGGCGTGGGCGGCGCGGGGGGCACGGAAAGCGGCACCGGCGGCACGCCCGGGCCGAGCGGAATCGGGAAGCTCGACATCTCGATCGTTTCCGGACCGATGAGGATGTACGACGCCCCCGCACGCAGCGCGATGGTTGCGCTCGCCTCGATTTCCACCGCCGCGCCCGCCTTGATGTGCACGGCTGCGCCCGCGTCGAGCGAGTACGCCTCGCCCACGAACTGCTCGTGCGTCGTCATGCTGGCGGCCGAGACGGCGCCAACCACGCGCGACGTGCTGCTGCCCAGCACCGAATCGTTACGTGCGCCGCGCGTCTCGCGAAACTCCTCGCCTCCGATGCACAGATGCCGCTCGCCGGTGACGTTCATCAGCGCGTCGTGCTTGACCCACGTTTCGTGATCGCGCTCGGCGTGAAAGAACATTTGTTCGCCGCCCTTGCGGTCGTCGAGGCGCACTTCGTTGTAGCCGTTGCCGCCCTTCGTCGACTGACTCTTGAGCGTGGACACCGCGCTTTGTGCGGGCAGGTCGTACGGCGGCATGTTGGTCGAGTTGTAGACCGCGCCGACGATCACTGGCCGGTCGGGATCGCCTTCGATGAAATCCACCAGCACCTCCTGGCCGATGCGCGGCAGGCACATCGCCCCCCAGCGCCGGTTCGCCCAGCCCTGCGCCACGCGCACCCAGCAGCGATCGAGCCGATCCGCGCCGCCTGCCTGCGAAAGCTGCTCCCAATGGAACTGCACTTTCACGCGCCCGTATTTGTCTGTGAGAATCTCTTCGCCCGGCGGGCCGATCACGACCGCCGTCTGCGGGCCCGCAGTGTGAGGAACGGGCGTGATGCGCGCCGAACGGAACGTGTTGTCGCTGCGAACCGCCCTGAAATGACAGTCGAACATCGGCTGTGTGGGAACGCTCGTGGATACATAGGCATCCGATACGATTTCGGCCTGATTCTCGATCACGAGATACTGACGGTTCTGTGCGCCACCCGGATGATCGCGCAGCCGGAACAAGCCGCCCGCTGCGATGCCGCGTGAGGTGGCGCGCCCTTCCATCGCGTCGTTCTGCGTTTGATGGATCTCCACGTTGATGCGCGCGAGGCGCTCGCCGTCGCCCGCTTTCAGATGCCCGCTCAGATGCTCCTGCATCAAATACCGCGGCGGATCGTAGGGTGCGCTGCGTGTCGCGCGCGAAACGAGCCCTTCGCTGTTGCTCACCGAGGCCTTTTCGAAGTCGTAGTCGTTGACTTCGTAGCGCCCCGTTTCGAGCGTCGCGCCCGCATGCCAGCGGTAGACGCATTCTTCATCGGGTTCCGGCGTGTCCCAGCCCTGAAACGGCACCGACTCATAGTGCGCGATGGGCCGATGCTCCGCGCCGGAATCGGCCAGCACGAGCGTATGCTTGCCGCCTGCGTGCTCGAAGAAGTAATGCATGCCTTCGCGCTCCATGAGGCGGCTCACGAAGTCGAAATCCGTTTCGCGGTATTGCACGCAATGGTCGAGCGCCGGGTAGCTCGCCGTACATGCGTTGCGAAAGTCGATGTCGTACGACTCCAGCACTTGCGCAACGATTTGCGGTGCCGTGCGCTGATGAAAGAAGCGCCGGTGCGAGGCGCGCGTGAGCAGCCACAGGCGCGGATGCACGACCGCCTCATAGCGCGCCATGCGGTTTTTCGTGGAGTCGCCGGGTGCGAGCAGACGCAGCGTCGTGACAATGCCGTTGAACTCGCGCGACCCGCCCGCTGGATAATCGAGCGTCACAGAAAGGTTCTGCCCGAGCACCGCGCCCGGGTCGATATCGTTGTGCATGCTCAGGAATGCGATCTCGAAGCGGCTCAGGCGTCCCAGCGCCTCGCTCGCCGACATACGCAGAAACACTACGTCGTCGCCGAGCGCCGCACAGGTCATACGCACATGGCGACTAGTCGAAGGCATAGCTGAACTCCTCGTCCTCGACGCTCACATGCACACGCGCAAGCGTCTTTCCGTCCATCACGCGCGAAAGGAACGCCGTGCTGATGTGCGGCAGCACGCTGTTGGTGAGGATCGCGTCGATCATGCGGCCGCCGCTTTCCATGCGCGTGCAACGCTGTGCGATCTGCGTCACCACGGTCTCGTCATAGGTGAACGGCACGCCGTGCGTGAGCGTCACACGTTCAGCCACGCGGCCGAGTTGCAGCCGGATGATGGCGCTCAGCATCTCATTGGAGAGCGGGTAATACGGAATGGTCACCATGCGTCCGAGCAACGCGGCCGGGAACGTCTCCAGCAATTGCGTGTGGAGCTCGCGTTCAATCACCTCCATCGGTGGGCTCGTTCGTGGATCGCAGCACAACTGCGCAATGCATTCGGTGCCCGCATTGGTCGTGAGCAGAATGAGCGTATTGCGGAAATCGATGGAACGGCCTTCGCTGTCGTCCATCCGGCCTTTGTCGAAGACCTGGAAAAACAGCTCGTGCACGTCGGGATGCGCCTTCTCCACTTCGTCGAGCAGCACGACGCTGTGCGGCCGCCGGCGCACCGCTTCGGTCAGCACGCCGCCTTCGCCGAAGCCCACGTAGCCCGGCGGCGCGCCCTTGAGCAGCGACACCGTGTGCGCTTCCTGATACTCGCTCATGTTGATGGCAATGAGGTTTTGCTCGCCGCCATAGAGTGCCTCGGCAAGCGCGAGCGCCGTCTCGGTCTTGCCCACGCCCGAGGTGCCCGCGAGCAGAAACACGCCAACCGGCTTATTCGGATCGTCGAGGCCTGCGCGCGAAGTCTGCACGCGCCGCGCGATCATTTGCGTGGCATGCTGCTGGCCGATGATGCGGCGGTCGAGCACCTCGTTCAGCCGCAATACATTGCCGATCTCGTTCTTCAGCATGTTGAGCACGGGCACGCCGGTCCAGTCCTGCACGACCGCGGCCACGGCATGACGGTCCACGCCCGGCAGCACGAGCGGCGCGTCGCCCTGATGCTCGGCGAGTTGCGCCTGGCGTTCGCGCAACGCGGCAAGATCGGCGTCCGGGGCGCCTTCCCGCAGCGCCTGGCGGCGCGCGAGGATGTCTTCGACCATCTCGCGCTCCACCTTCCAGCGCGCGTGCAGATCGGCAAGGCGCGCGGTCTCGGTTTGCAATGCCGCCGCCGCGGCTTCGCGACGTGCCGCCGTATCGACGCCGATCGCCGCCTCGCGCCCGATCACCTCCAGCTCCGTGTTGAGCGCATCGATGCGCCGTTGCGCGTCGTCGACGGCCGGCGGCGTGGCGTGCTGGCTCACCGCAACGCGTGCGCACGCGGTATCGAGCAGGCTCACCGACTTGTCCGGCAACTGCCGCGCGGGCAGATAGCGATGCGAGAGCTTCACCGCCGCCTCGATTGCCTCGTCGAGCACCTGCACGCCGTGATGCGTTTCCAGCGCGGCAGCGAGTCCCCGCATCATCGTCACGGCACGCGCCTCCTCGGGCTCGTGGACCTGCACGACCTGAAAGCGCCGCGTGAGCGCCGGATCTTTCTCGATGTGCCTGCGGTACTCCGACCACGTCGTTGCTGCGATGGTGCGCACGCTGCCGCGTGCAAGCGCGGGCTTGAGCAGATTCGCCGCGTCGCCGGTGCCCGCCGCGCCGCCCGCGCCGATCAGCGTGTGCGCCTCGTCGATGAAGAGGATGATGGGATGGAACGCCGCTTGCACGGCTTCCAGCACCTGACGCAACCGCGCTTCGAATTCGCCTTTCACGCCCGCTCCGGCCTGCAGCAGTGCGACGTCGAGCGCCCGCAGGCTCACGTCGCGCAGCGCGGGCGGCACGTCGCCCGCCGCGATGCGCAGTGCGAGGCCTTCGACCACGGCCGTCTTGCCCACGCCCGCCTCGCCGGTGAGGATCGGATTGTTCTGCCTGCGCCGCATGAGGATGTCGACGACCTGGCGAATCTCCGCATCGCGGCCCACCACGGGATCGAGCCGGCCTTCACGCGCCTGGACCGTGAGATCGACGGTGAAGCGCTGCAAGGCGTCGTCCGTTCGGTGCGGCGTGTCGGGCTCCTGCGTCACGACAGGCGCCTGCGTCGATGCTTCCGGCGAACCGTCGAGCACATCGGCGAAGTTGGCAACGAGGTCATCCAGCTTCACGCGATCGAACTCGCGCGAAATACCGCGCAATGCGTTGCGCAGCACGGGCGTCTGCAACACGCCGACGAGCACATGCGCGCTGCGCACCTTCTGCGCGTCGAAGAGCAGCGAAGCATAGACCCAGCCGCGCTCCACGGCCTCTTCCAGCTGCGATGAAATATCGCTGACCGAGGCCGCCCCGCGCGGCAGTCGGTCGAGCGCATCGGTCAGATCGCGCGCGAGCGCCGCGGGTTCGATGTGGGCGTGCCGGATGACGCGGTGCAGATCCGAATCGGGCAACTGCAGCATCTGATGCAGCCAGTGCGCAAGCTCGACATACGCATTGCCGCGCAAGCGGCAGAACGTGGTCGCACTCTCCATCGCGCCGAAGCTGAGCGTATCGAGTTTGCCGAACATGACGGCGCGGCTGATGTCTGCCATTGCACTAGTCCTTTGCATGAGATGGGATCAACGGACGAAGCTCGAGTTGCGTCGCGTCGGCCGTGGCGGCGCGCGCGTGCAGCCAGGTCGTGTAGCCGAGGCGCTGCTTGCGCCCCAATGCGAGACGCGGCACCTCTGCGCGCCGCAATTGCAGGTTCGCGTCCCATTCGAATGGGTCGCGCAGGTATAGACGCACCCAGTCGGCGAGCCGCGCGAGGCTCGTACCGCCCGGCAGGAAGCGCTCGTAATCGCTCAGCGAAAGCGGTCCGAGCACGACGCGGAACTTGTGCTGCCGATCGAACACGCGGCCCCCAAGCATCGTGCCGACACCCATGAGGGCGTTTTCATCGCGCGCGCCGAGGTGTGTCAGCGCAGCCGCGGGCAGCTTCATCCAGTGCCCCACGTTCTGCACGACTTCCACTGGCAAGCCAAAAAAGCGCGACAGCACGATCCGCAAACCCGCTGCGTGGCGCGTGGGCCCCGCGAGCAGCCCCGCGAAATGCAGCTTGGCGAAATCGGGGACGCTGTCGCGGTTGCGTAGCGCCGCTTCGTTGAGCCCGAACACGGTGCCCACGTATGCGGAGAATCGATCGTTGTCGTCGCGATCGAGACTGACCACCGGCTGCGCCGTGGCCCACGCGCGATAGAACAGCGAGGCCATGCGGTGATGAAAGACGTCGAGAAAGCGCGCGAAAGTCGGATCGCCCGCGTTACGCGCGCGATGACGCACGTATTCGGTCAGATGCGTGGGCATCGGGCCATTCGGGCCAAGCAGACCGAAGAAGTTCACGGCGAGCTTCGGCGCGGCGTCCTGCTTGCTGGCGAAATGGCGTAACGCAGTCGGAAAGAAGATCAATTCGGGTTCCTGACCGAATCGCACTGCGTCGTCACGCGGGCGCAGCGAAGCGCCCACGCGCGGCAACCCGCTATGCGCACATTCCACCAGCCGCACTGCCTGAAAGAAGTCGAAGCGGTTCGCATCGGCAGAGAAGCGCTCGAATAGCATCACAGCGTCCGGCATTGCCCGCTCCCCGGCGCCCAGCGCATGATTTCACCGCGTGTGGTCGAAGACACGCAGGTTTCCGTAAACGAATTCATCGACACGTATTGCTCGAAGAAGCGCGCGAGCACCGCGCCGAACAGAAACGCGCTCGCACCTTCGAAACCGTTCTCGTCGAGCAGCACATCGAGCGCGAGGCCGCGGCCGAACACGATCGGCCCGCGCGACGGCAAGCGGCGCGTGACTGCGCGCGAGCCGATGGAGCGCAGACCTTCGATCTGCCGCGCGGCCGCGCCGTCGCCTTCGGGCGCGTAGAGCGCGAGCAAGTCGCGCATGGCGCGCGCGCCGCTCCCGTCCGCGTCGTCCACGAGCGACGCATAGTTGAGCGACAGGTGACTCAAGAGACGCCACGCCACTGCACCTTGCGCATAGGACGGCAATGGGCGGCTCGGGCCGGCGACACAGCGCACGCCGGATACCGGCGCTTCCAGCTCCAGAGTGAAGTCGGTTTCGCCCCGCCCGAGCGGCATCGTCAGCGTGAGGTCGCGGTTGGTGCACAGCACGCTCACGCCGAGTTGATGCAGATCGCCGGGATACGGCGCTTCGTGCGTATCCACCAGGGCGATCCAGGTTTCGCTGCCCGAATACGACGAACGCGTGCCGCGCTCCTGCTCGCGGGCGGATGGCAGACGTTTCTCGCGCCGCACCTGATAAAACGCCGTGTCGGGTTCGCCTGCGCCCAGATCGCGCATTCGGTAGAACGGCTGAAATTCGATCGGCGCACCGCCGCCCGAGCGATGGCCCGTCACGCTTTGCACGCGATAGACCTCGAAGTCGCGCGGACGCGTGCGGTCCGCCACCACATGATGTTCGAACTGCTCACCCGTCACCGCGATGCGATCGGCGCGGCGCGCAAAGAGATTGATGGCGGGCGTGCAATGCAGCGCGAAGTTATCGTGGTCGACCCGTTGTTCGAGTGTGGTATCGCCCTTCGAAAGCAGTACCACAAGCTCGATTTCGTCGCTTTCGCAACGAGCGAAATGCGAGCGCAATCCATCGATGCCGATGAACATGAAGCGCTGGGAAAATGCGAAATACTCCTGCAGCAGCCGATAGCCGGGAAACGATTGATCGCTCAGGGGCAGCAGGGCTTCTTCGTCGGAGAAGCCGAGCGGGCGCAGCGACGAAGGCGACAGCACGCCACCGGATGTCGCGATGCCAAGCGTCGAGCCGACCAGCAGTTCATAAAGTTTCGCCGCCGCGCCGTCGCTGCCGCGCAGGTAGATGGGCAGATGATCGATCGTCAGATCGCCGATGGTGCGCTCGCCGAGCGCGCGCAACTTGAGGCGCAAGCCTGCCCTCACGCCGCGCGGCACGGCGGCGACGCCGGGCAGCGCGCCGGTGTGAGTGAAAAGCCGCGCCTCCACCAGTTCGAGCGGAGACAAAGTGAGCGCGTGCGCCGTGCGGAACTCGCAGCGCGTCGCACGTTCGCCGTCGAACCGGCCCTGCAGGGCCGTACCGCGCGGCACGGCAACGCCGTCCGCCAGTGCGGGGTGAGTCTTGTCGGGCTGCAGTTGCACGACCGTCATCGCGGGCGTCGGCGCGAGATAGTGCGGATACACCAGTTCGGCGAGATGCTGCGTGAAGCGCGGAAACTCCGCATCGATTTTCATCTGCACGCGCGCGGCCAGAAAGCCGAACCCTTCGAGCAAACGCTCCACATACGGATCGGCGCAGTCGAAACCTTCGAGGCCCAGCCGCCCCGCGATCTTCGGAAACGCCTTGGCGAACTCGCCACCCATCTCGCGAACGTGCTGCAATTCGCGGCTGTAGTACTGGAGGAAGTCGGGGTTCATCTGGGCGTCACCTCTTCGTACACGTTTGCCTTGCCGGCTTCCAGATCGAGTTCAGTGCGCAAATAAAGCCGCTCGGGTACAGGGTGCGCATGGAGATCGCCTTCGACGATGAACGCCAGCGCGTTGTGTGCGATATCCACCCCACCGGACTCAATGGCGCGCACGCGCAGGGTGCCGCGCACGATGCGCGGCTCGAATGCGCCGATCGCCTCGGCAATCAGCCGTTCGATCCGACTGAGCTCCACGTCCGACGCGCTCTTGCCCGCCAGCTCCGCGAAGCCGAAGTTGAGCACCGAGTCGGCCACGCACGGATAGCGCGCGATCTCCTGCGCCGACGCGATGCCCCGCGCATTGAGGAGCCAACCGATATCGCGCATGACGCTCAGGCGCTGCGCGCGCGCCGAGCTGGCGCGATGCTCGCGGACTTCGCTCGTGGCTTCGGGCGCGTGGTCGGTCAGCCGCTCCAGCAGCGAGGGCTGCACACGCTCCGCGTTTCTCGTGCGCATGTCCGCTTACGCCGTTGCGCTGGCCGGAATGTTCCACTTGCACTCGACTACGCCGCCGAGCGCCGAGCCAGTGGTCGGATCCTGCTGCTGGTAGGTCACGTGGAATTTCTCGAAGTTGAGCGTCACCGTTTCGGTGAAGCGGTCTTCGCCGTCCGATCCGCCTGTCGCGTAGTTCGTGACGAGCACTTTTTCCAGATCGATCGTGTAGTACTCCAACGGTTTGGTGCCGCCCGCCTTGCGCACGGTGAGTTTTCCGGTGGGGAAATGCTTGCCCGTCACGCAGGCGGTCATGATGGCCGGCGTGGCGTGGTCCGTGTACTTGGTGATCGAGAGATCGTGCACATCGACCTTGCCGCCGCCACCGCCCGTGCCGAGGTGCATCGTGCCGGACTGGTCCATGCTCCAGCTCCACGAGAGCACGTCGATTTCATCCTTGTGAGTCTGATCCAGCGACTCGCCCGTGACCGTGCCAAGTTTCAGAAAAATATCGACTGCCATTTGGATTCCTTATTGATCATGTTCGTACAAGTTTGAAAAACCGCCGCGGCTCAGGCCGCTTTGGTCGACGGCAGCCGGGAAACGAGCCGCAACGAGACGGTCAGGCCTTCGAGCTGATAATGCGGACGCAGGTAGAACTTCGACGTGTAGTAGCCCGGATTGCCCTCCACTTCCTCGACCACGACTTCCGCCGCCGCGAGCGGCCGGCGCGACTTGGTCTCTTCCGACGAGTTGGCCGGGTCGCCGTCCACGTACTGAAGAATCCAGTCCTGCAGCCAGCGCTGCATGTCGTCCTTCTCCTTGAAGCTGCCGAGCTTGTCGCGCGCAATGCACTTGAGGTAGTGCGCGAAACGGCTGCAGGCGAACAGATAAGGCAGGCGCGCGGCGAGGTTGGCGTTCGCCGTGGCGTCCGGGTCTTCGTATTCGATCGGCTTGTTGAGCGACTGCGCGCCGATGAATGCCGCGATATCCGAATTCTTCTTGTGGACGAGCGGCATGAAGCCGTTCTTCGCCAGTTCGGCTTCGCGGCGGTCGCTGATGGCGATTTCCGTCGGGCACTTCATGTCGACGCCGCCGTCGTCGGTCGGAAACGCGTGGACCGGCAGATCCTCCACCACCCCGCCCGACTCGATGCCGCGAATGCGCGAGCACCATCCCCACGTCTTGAACGAGCGATTGATGTTCACGGCCATCGCGTAGGCCGCATTGGCCCACGCGTATTTCGACGCGTCCGCGCCCGCGGTGTCTTCCTCGAAATCGAACTGCTCCACGGGGCTCGTTTTCGCACCATAGGGCGTGCGCGCGAGAAAGCGCGGCATGGCGAGGCCGATATAGCGCGAGTCTTCGGAATCGCGCAGCGAGCGCCATGCGGCGTGCTCGGGCGTCTGGAAGATCTTCGTGAGATCGCGCGGATTCGCCAGCTCCTGCCACGAGTCCATCAGCATGACGGCGGGGTCCGCGCCGGCGATGAACGGCGCGTGCGCGGCAGCGGAAATCTTGCCCATCTGCGTGAGGAAATCGACGTCGGGGCCGCTGTTGTCGAAGTAGTAATCGGCTACCAATGCGCCGTAAGGCTCACCGCCGAACTGGCCGTACTCTTCCTCGTAAAGCCGCTTGAAGAGCGGGCTCTGGTCCCACGCCACGCCCTTGTACTTGCGCAGCGAGCGGTGCAGGTCGGCCTTCGAAATGTTCATCACGCGCAGTTTGAGGCTCTCGTCGCTCTCGGTGTTGGTGACGAGATAGTGCAGCCCGCGCCACGCGCTTTCGAGCTGCTGGAACGGCTCCGCATGCAGGATGACGTTGATCTGGGCGCTCAGCTTTTCGTCGATGCGCGCGATCAGCGCTTCGATGGTCGCGAGCGCATCGTCGGACACGCGGTGCGTGTCGAGCAGCGCCTGCTCCGCGAGCGTGCGCACGGCGCTTTCCACCGCTTCGCGCGCTTTCTCCGTGCGCGGGCGGAACGCCTTCTGCAAGAGCTGTTGAAACTCGCCTGATGGGCTCGGCGCGTCGGCTTCCTGCCTTTCCGGCTGCGCGAACGCGGATGGATCGAGTTGGGTGTCTGCCATCTTGGGTCCTTTATTCGGAGTCGGGCTCGCCCTGGGGGTTCGGCGCGGCGGCAAGCGCATTCATCAGCGCAGGGTCTTCGAGCAAGCGGGCGACGAGCTTTTCCGCGTCGGTCTTGCCGTCCATATAGGTCAGCAGATTCTGCAACTGGCTGCGCGTTTCGAGCAGCCTCGCGAGCGGCTCGACGTTGCGCGCGATCGCGGCGGGCTCGAAGTCGTCCATGCTCGCGAAAGTCATGTCCACGCCGATCTTGCCCTCGCCGGTCAACGTGTTGTCGACCTGCATAGCCACACGCGGCTTCATGGAGCGCAGCCGTTCGTCGAAGTTGTCGATGTCGATCTCCAGAAACTTACGTTCCGCAACGGACGGCAGCGCTTCCTGCGGCTGCCCCGAGAGATCGGACAGCACGCCCATCACAAAAGGCAAGTTGACCTTCCTTTCCGAGCCGTACACTTCCACGTCGTACTCGATCTGCACGCGCGGCGCCCGATTGCGCGCAATGAACTTCTGACTGCTCTCCTTGGCCATTTGACCGTTCTCCTGGTTGAACTGCGTTGCAGTGCGGCTTAGATCATTCCGCCGGCATTTCGACGGCAGCGGTACCGATCACCTGGGTAAGTTGCGCGAGTCCTTCCGGCGCGAGGTCCTTCAAAAGATCGACAAAGGACTTCTCGACGAGGCCGCGCGCCCTTTCGAGCAGCAACGGCACCGGGCTCGCAGGTTCGTGTTGCGCGTACCAGGCGCAGATCCGCTGCAGCGTGGCGGCCACGTCAGCGCGGCTGCCGATCGTGCTGGAGGATGCGTTGCCGATGGCGGCTGCTGGCGACGCGACACCGGGCTCGTCCGCTTGATGCATTTGCGCCTCGCCCGGGTGCACGCCCGTCGCGAGCAGCGACGATGCGCGCTCCAGCAACGCCTTCAACGAAGCAAAATCGAGCGATTGGGTAGCGCCTACGCGTTCGGCAAGCGTCGCTTCGATTGCGCGGACGCTGGCGTACGCGGCATCGAACGCCCTCTTCGCGCTGCGCGCGGCATCGGGCGACACGGCGATCGACGCGTCGATCGCCGTGAGGCTCATCATCGTGTGCCCTTCTGGCGCGACGGCTTCGCCATTCGCATACGACCACTCGCGCAGCGTGACCGGAGAACGGCCTTGCAGCAGCGGGCTATCCATGAGACCGGCGAGCACGCCGCCGGCCGCCGTCCACGCGGCAAGCGCGTTGATGCGGGCCGTCGCGTCGTCGCCGTCGCTGGCGTCGAGTTGCGGGTGCACGTGCTCCCAATGGCGCTCCAGTAGCGCGGCGGTCAAGACGAGGCCGTCCGCGAGACCGGTAATGCCCTCGCGAACCCAGCGCGCTCGCGCTAGATGCATCACCACGCGAAGGTCTCGCGTGCGGGCCATCAATGCGGTGCCAAGCGCATCGGCGGCTTCCCAGTCGGGCGCAACGGCGGCCACGAGCGTGTCTCCGTACTCGGCTTCGGGACGTCCGCTGACCGCTTCCTCGAGTTCGCGAAATTGCGCGTCATATTCGAGGTCCGGGCCGCACGGCTGCGCTTGCGTGAGAGGTTCGAGCCACTCGGTCCAGTCCTGATGCGTGATGAATTCGATGATCATGGCGCTTTGACTGTCTTAAATTCGCATTCCGAATTAATTGCGGTGTCTCTTTCCAGAGAGACCGTTCTATGATCTGTCTTTTTACTTATAAAAGATGTAAGTCGCGATATAGGGCGAGCTACCCGTCTCGTGCTCGACTGTGCACGGCGCGGCCGGCTTCACACCGCCCACCGTCCTGACCCGCTGCACGTAGCGCACGGCTGCGAGCATGCCCGGTGATCCGGCGGAGTGCGCCTCGAGCAGCAGTTGCGGCACGCTGCCGGGCGTCCCGCTGGGTTCCTGCGCGACGACCTTTCCCTCGATGCGGCTGCCATCGTGCGCCTGCCACGACGGGCCGGCCGAATGCTCGATCACCTCGGCGCCGTGCGCGTCGTAGAGCGTGGCGCGCGGCTGCCGGAACACCCAGTCGAGCGTGTGATCCGCACCGTACTCGCAGGCGTAGATCTGCACCCCCGCTGCGGTCGTTTTCAGGAACGGCTGTACGCCCGGCACATCGATCGATTCGGCTTGCGCGGAAGCCCCACTCATCATCGAAATGAGCCCAGCCCCAATCGCAATATGCTTCCCGCGTGAGAGGTGATTCATGGAGAAGCTCCTTTAGCCCAGCGGGTCGATCCAGTTCGATCCGCTCTTCCACAACAGCCCGGCGAGGAGAACTATTCCATTTGTTTTTTGCAGCCTGTCGCCGTGCATGGGAGGGAATATCTGGAAACGTTCAGCTGTTATGGCTGCATCCCGAATTGCACAAAGGTGAGCCATGAAAGCCCGCATGACGATTTCCAATCTTGCTGTGCCCGTCGAGCGGATCAAACCCATTGGCGGACGCTCTTCCACTGCCACCGCCGGTCATCAATTCGACCTGACGTTTCGCGCTGAGGTCAAGGCGCCCATGCTCGGCAAGCTCATGGCCGATGACATCGAATGCCCCAACTGGAGTGGAACGAGTGCATCGAATGGTTCAGGTTCGACACCGTGACGCAGCAATGGGAGTTCGAAGGCAAAGTCGAGAGAAACATGTATGCGCACAATCGGGAGTCGAATACCTTCAGGAATTGGCACAAGTCGCGCTATACGATCGCGACCGATGTGACCAATCATCCGCCCGCTGCGCTCATGGCCATGAAGCGCGAGGAGGATGCAAAGAAGTGGATCGCGCGCAATGGCTTCAGCTGGAATCTCCACATACGGGATGTTCCCCAAATGGGCGTCCTTGGCGGGTCGGGCGGCGGGGGTGGCTTGAGCCTCGTCACCGGGGATACGCGTCGCCGCGTCATCTATTTCGATCTGGGCTTCAAGGGGCAGCGGGAGCGCGCACGGCTAGTACAGATCCTGGAGACAAAGCAGGGTCGGCTCACGATTCATCACCTGATTCGCGGCGACATCGAGAAGAAGACCGTGGATGAACTCTCGAATCTCGAGCGTTGGCGCTTTCAGTTGCGCACGAGTCACGGTTAATGCCCGTCGGGCTCCGGGTTCTTTCGGGCGTTAGCCTTCCGTGGGAGCAGTGCCGGCTTTCTTGGGGGTGGTGCGGGTAAAAACTGAATACCAGCGGTGTTCATCTTTCGTCTTCCAGTTTTTCGGAGTGGGCACGCCGTTATCGTCTTTGTCCTTCGTGTAGACATCGAGCCACGCCTGCACGAATCCCAGAAGGTGTTTCTCGTACGGACGAGATATCTCGTACACGCCGGCGTTCGGGTCGAAAAAATAGAGCGTGCCTCCCCGGCTCTTGTAAAACGCAACGGCGTGCCCGGGACCACCGGCCTCCTGCTTCAAATCGAGCACGATTGCATTGCCCTTGGGCAACTGCTCCGCGGCTCCGGCAATCGTGGCGTCGTCCAAGCGCTCGGCTACGAAACTCTCCTGGGGGCGGCTTGTGCCAACATTCTGCGCGACATGCTTTACCTTGCGCGTTTTTTCTTCTGGCGTATATCCGCCCGGATCGAGCTCGAGTTCAGCGACCAACCGGTCAGCGGTCTTGTAGCGGTTGTAAGTTTCCTGATTCTTCGCACCCTCCAGCATGGTCGCTTCGTTGCGCGCCCCGCTCTTTCTGCCGCGTGGTTGCCCGGGCTCCTTGCCGATGAGTTTCCCCAGCGTGGAATCCGTGGGCGGGGAGATGCCGTTGCGAATGCGCGAAAGGGGATTGAGTGGATTTGAAAAATGCTTGACGGCCGAATTGCGCAGGGGACCATCAGGACGAAGCAGCCCGTTCGAAGTCGACAACTTCTCCTTGACCCAATTCAACACGACGCCCATGCACGCCCCGCCATCCATATCTGTCCCGTAGGTCTGCCTGACCTGACGATATGAATCGGCCTGAACGAATTTGTATTCGCGGTGAGCGTGCTTGTTCAGCGCGCTGAAATCCCTTGCCATGTCGAGTCCTTTCGGGCGATTGCCGACAATAGAGCAATGTGAAGCGACCTGTCTTCAATAACAGGTCACTTCCGGGATTATTCCGTGCGGGCGCGCGTGGCGGTACCTTCTGTGCGGCGTCGTGACGGCCAGCCATACTCGGCCGCCTGCCAGGCAAGCAGGCCTGGCAGGTAGAACATCAGATCGCGCACGCGTCTTGCGCCCGCGAGCGCAAGGCATGTCGGCGCATCGAACCCCAGCAGTCCGCCAATCACGACGAAGCCGCCCTCCTGCACACCAAGGCCGGCGGGCACCAGAAACGCGATGCTGCTCAGCATCTGGATCAGGGCCTCGATCACGAACGCCTGCACGAAGGTCGCGTCGGTGCCGAGCACGCGCAACGCGATCCAGATTTCGAGCGCGTAACCGAGGCATTGCAGCGTCTGCCAGACGAGCACGTAGCGCACGATCACGCCGGTCTGCCGCCAGATCAGCTTGAGGGATAAATCGACGCGCGCGGACTTGCCCACGAGATCGACGACCTTGCCGCTCGTCACGCGGTTGAGCGTGCGTGCCGCGCGCTCGAACGGCCGAGCGTGCTGCACGAGTGCGAACAGCACCAGCAGCGGGATGAAGCCCGCGAGGCCCCATGCGAGCCGCCCCACGATCCGCGCGGTGTCGGAAGAGGAATGTTCGAGCAGGTAGCCGGCTGCGAGCAACGCAAAGAGCACCTGGCTGATCAGCGTGAGTTGCATGTCGGCGATGAGGCTCGCCACCGCCGTGGCCGGCCGTACGCCCGCACGGCCAAGCAGCCGGAACGAGACGAGTTCCCCGCCCACGCGCGCCACCGGCAGCAAGCCGTTGATCGATTCGCGGATCCACACGAGTTTGAGCATCGTCGCGAACGACGGCCGCTGCGCCGCGCGAATCAGGCTGCGCCAGTCCCATGCATTCGCGCACATCGGCATGATATGCACGGCCGCCGCCAGCACGAGGCCCATGCCCGCCCCGCGCAACAGTTGCAGCACCGCTGCGGGATGCTCGCGCCATACGAGCCACACGGCGATCGCAAGACCGACCAGGGCGGCGATACGTCCCATGTGCTTCATCTGCGGGTGCTCTCTAGTGGATGCTCCCGTCTCATTGTGCCCCCCATCTACTGTGACGCTCAGGTCTCGTGGACTGGCGAAAGCATGCCATTCCTGTCGACGCGAAAGCGCGTGCCGCGCCAAACGACGCCAGACGAACAAAAGCTCGCGACATAGATCGCGAACTGGACCATTTCCCAAAGGGGTAAGCATAACAGTCCGCTGGACTTGTCGCCGGTCGCGCGATCGGTCCGCCAGATCAGCCACGCGCGCGCGCACAGCGCCATGGCGGCCAATATCCACGCGGGCGCCGAGCCGCCGGACAAGGCCACGGCAAGCATGGCGAGCGCGAACGGATGCATCAGCACGGCGCCCAGATGCCCCGAGCGGTCCGCCGCGCGAACAGTGCGGCTCCAGCGCAATTCGTGCGCAAAGAGCTTGGCGAACGTATTCTCCACACACGCGTGCCGCACCAGAATGGGCGGAATGGACACTTCCGCACCGGCGCGGCGCACGGCTTCACCGATCGCATGGTCTTCGGCGAGGTGATGCGCGAATTGCGCCAGACCGCCAATGCGGTCGAGCATTTCACGCGTCATGGCGATGGACTGGCCAAAGCACGGCCGCGCGCGCCCGATGGCGAGCCCCGTGACGACGCCGGGCAAGAAATGATAGTTGGTCAAGGCCGACGCGACGCGCGGCCAGAATCCGGGCGCGCACAGGCCCCGATAAACCGCGCTCACGAGGCCGACGCCGGGTTGCTGCAGTGCCCCGACCACCTGGCGCAGATAGTTCTTGTCGACGAGCACGTCGCTATCGGCAAAGCACAGCACGTCGTGCTCCGCCTGTTCGAGCATGTTCACGAGATTCGCGATCTTGCGGTTGGGACCGTATAGGCGCGAATCGGCGACGACCGTGATGTGTGCATCGGGATAACGTGTGCGTAGCCGCTCGATCGCATTGAGCGCTTCGTCACGCGCGTCGTGAACACCGAACAGATACTGGACTTCTCCAGGATAGTCCTGCTCGAAAAAGCTGGCAAGGTGCTCCTCGAGGTGCCATTCGTCGCCGTGCAGCGGCTTGGCGAGCGTGATGGCCGGGAAGTGCTGCGGCGTCGCCACTTCGCGCGCGAAGAAACGACCGACCAGCGCGCTCGCCGTGCAGGTATAGATAATGCCGACCACGGCGCAAAGACCGCTTAGGACCGCGAGCGATTCGAAGAGCAGGTGCGAAAAGCCAGGCAATTCGGCACGCATGACTTCGATTGCAGCAGAAGCGACCGCAAGCACCGTCACGGCCATCGCAACGATGGCGCCGGTTCGCCCCGTCGCATGCGCGCGGTCCATCATGCCTCGTGTGCGCGCAGGAAGCGGAAGAACTCCACGCCTTCGCGCAGACGCCGCTTCATCATGTCCCAGCTCGTGAGCATCTCGCGCACGATCTCCCAGATCTTCGACGGCCGGAAATAGAACTGGCGATAGAACTGTTCGAGGTGGTGATAGATCTCGTCGCGCGACAGATGTGAATAGCCGATCGCCGCCAGTTGCACGCCTTCCTTGCTCACCAGGTTGATGGTCTTGTTCTCTTCCATCCAGCCGTTTTCCACGGCCTGCTTGTACAGCGTCGTGCCCGGATAGGGCGCCGCCAGCGACACCTGAATCGTATGCGGATTGATTTCCTTCGCGTACTCGATCGTCTTCTTGATCGTGTCCTGCGTCTCGCCCGGCAGCCCCAGAATGAAGGTGCCGTGCACCTTGATGCCGAGCGTCTTGCAGTCGGCGCTGAAGCGGCGCGCGAAGTCCGTGCGCACGCCCTTCTTGATGTTCACGAGAATCTGGTCATCGCCCGATTCGAAGCCCACGAGCAACAGACGCAGGCCGTTTTCCTTCATGATCTTGAGCGTCTTGTACGGCACGTTCGCCTTCGCGTTGCACGACCACGTCATGCCGAGCTTGCCCAGACCGATGGCGATCGCTTCGGCGCGCGGCAGGTCGTCGGTGAAGGTGTCGTCGTCGAACATGAGCTCCTTGACTTCCGGCATGTTCTCGCGGATCCACTTCGCTTCCTCGAGCACGTTCTCGACCGAGCGCGTGCGGTAGACGTGGCCGCTCACGGTCTGCGGCCACAGGCAGAACGTGCAGCGCGACTTGCAGCCCCGGCCCGTGTAGATCGACACGTACGGGTAGTTCAGGTAGCCGATGAAGTAATTCTCGATCTTCAGGTCGCGCTTGTAGATCGGCGCGACGAACGGCAGCGAGTCCATGTCTTCCAGCACCGGACGCCCCGGGTTGTGCTCGATCGAGCCGTCCTTCGCGCGCCACGAAATGCCCTTGACCTCGGCCAGCGGCATGCCTTCGGCGATTTCCTTGCAGGTGAAGTCGAATTCCTCGCGGCAGACGAAATCGATCGCCTCGCTTGCCGTGAGCGAATTGTGCGGATCGACCTGCACCTTCGCGCCCACCAGACCGATGACGATCGACGGCTTGCGCTTCTTGAGGTCTTCGCAGAAGAGCGCGTCGGTCGGGAACGACGGCGTGCTCGTGTGGATGATGACGAGGTCGTATGCGGCTGCAATCTTCAGCGTTTCTTCCACGCCCAGGCCGTCGGCCGGCGCGTCGAGCACGCGGCTGTCGGGCACGAGGGCCGCGGGCTGCGCGAGCCAGGTGGGATACCAGAACGAGCGGATCTCGCGCTTTGCCTGGTAGCGCGAGCCCGCGCCACCGTCGAAGCCGTCATACGACGGGGCCTGCAGAAACAGCGTTTTCATATTCCTTGATTGTCCGCGCAGTATGGTGAAACCCGGTGAGCCATCTTCGAACCAGCGCCGCGCAATTCCCTCGAAATGGATTACGTAAAACCTTCGATTGCCATTCCGGTTCGCATGTTTGTTATCGAATTGAAGGACTAAGCGCCACGGGTCAACCCTAGGATATTAAGCCGAAAATCTGATGCTGACCTTAAGCGCTTTCCCTTCTTCCAACGTATTGAAACATGCCAAACCTCCAGTGTGACGCATTGATATGACAGTTTTCATCGCCCCGCACCGATTGATGTCGGTTGTGATGACAATCGATTACAAGCCATGCGCAAACCCGCCCTCTGGCATCCGGAAATCGCTCCAATCGGCCCGACCTATGCAAGTCATGTGCCATTTCGTGCAAGCGCCTTGCGTATTCCTCGGAAGGATTGGCCCGCAAGGTTTCATCTGCTTTGCATCGCCTCCGCCATATCGGACAAGTTTTCGCTGATCACCGACATCACGTAAAAACGCCTCACACAATCGGGTTACGATGCAGCAAACGGCGCGACTGCGGGTCCCCGCCGCGATTATGCGAGCGGTTCGGCGCAGCCAACGCTGCCCGGCAGGTCTGGACGACTGTCCGGGATTTCATGCAGACCAGGCACCCGTGGTGCGCTGCCTGCTCAACCAAGCGCCACCGCGAGCCGTCATTGTCCATGCGTATCCTCTTCGTCATCGGCAACCTGGGCGACTATCACGTCCCTCGCTACGAGGCACTCGTCAGCGCGGCCTCCAGTCGCGGCCACCAGGTGGCGCTGCTCGAGGTCTTTGCGCGCTCGGGCGTCTACGGCTTTCCTCAGGAACGCCGCGCGGCATTCTTCGCGAACCGCCCGCGCATGGCGGAAACGCTGGTCGAGAACGGCGCCGACAGCGACGGTCTCGGCGCGCGCGACACCGCGCGCCTGATTGCGAAGGTGCGCAACTTCGAGCCCGACGTGGTCATCACGCTCGGCTACAACACCGGCTATTCGGCGGTGCTCTGTTTCCTCAGACATCTCACGCGCCGCTTCAAGCTCATCTACATGTCGGATTCGAAGGCCGACGACGGACTGCGCCAGCGCACCAAGGAGCGGCTCAAGCGCTTTATCGTGAGCCGCTTCGACGGGGCGCTCGTCGCGGGCGAGAAGCATCGCCGTTACGCGCAATCGCTTGGCATACCGAAGGAGCGTTCCCGCATTGGTTTCGATGTGATCGACGTCGACTATTTTTCGGATCTCGCGCAGGCCGCGAGCGTCAACCCCGAGGCCGTGCGATCGCGCTTCGGCCTGCCGCAGCGCTATGTGCTGTGCGTAAGCCGCTTCGTCGCGCGCAAGAACGTCGACGTGCTGATCGACGCCTACCGCAAATCCGGGGTGTACAACGAAAATATCGGCCTCGTTCTGGTGGGTCAGGGTCCGCTCGAAGCGCAGCTGCGCGCGCGCATCGATTCGCTCGGCCTGACGTCTCATGTGACGATACTCAACTCACTCGCCAACCAGGAAATGCCGAATCTCTACGCGCTCGCGGAATTCGTCGTCCTCGCGAGCGAATTCGATCAATGGGGCCTGTGCGTGAACGAAGCGTTCGCGGCCGGGTGCCCTGCCATCGTCACGCGCACATGCGGCGTGGCTGGCGAAGTGGTGATCGACGGCGTGAACGGTTTCGTGGTCGAACCGCGCGACGTCTCGACACTAGCGCAGCGTATCGGCGAGCTGGGCGGCGAGCCCGCGCTGCGCGAACGTTTCGCTGCCGGCGCGCAAAGCACGATCCGGCGCTGGACCCCGTTGCTCTTCGCCTCGAGCGCGCTGGAACTTGCCGAGGTCACGACCCGTCGCGCAAGCGATCCCGCGCGGCACGAACTCGTGTAGCGTGCGATATCGCTCGCCACACGACGCCCCCGCCGTCTATAGATTGGGGGCGAACACGCGCCCGGGCGCAATTTTCCGTTTAAGCGTACGCATCAGCAAATACACCGTGCCGTGGCGCTCGACGCCCAGCCGCTGCGTGAGCGTCGCGCCGAATCCGTTGAGGAAGTTGAATGTCGACGGGCTCGAAAAGCCGTCGAAGTCGAACGTGAGCCTGCGCTCCAGCGCGCGGCCAATGCCGCTCCACAGCAGCAGGCTGATCGAGCCGCTATGCGCGTCCTGCGCGCGCGATGACAACAGGTAATACATTGCCTGATGGTCCCAGACGAGGCCGACCGCCGCCACGAGCTTCCCGCCTTGCCCATAGGCGCCGAGCAGCATCCCGGCCTTGCGCTCGACGAACGCGTTGACGAGGTCGCGCATGACCGCATCCCCATAAGCGTTGGTACGCGAACGCGCCGCGAGATTCGCGTCGTAGAACGCGATGAACTCGGCGGGCTCGATATCCGGCACGACGGTCAATTCACGGGAGGCGCTGCGGATCACGTTGCGTGTCTTGCTGTTCAGACGCTTCCATGCTTCGTCGGCCGACGTGTTCCGGTCGATGCGAAACGTGTAGCGCGCCGTCACCGTAAAGCCATGCAGCGCGAACGCGAGGGCGTCGTCGATGCGCGGGTCGAGCACCTGAAAAAAGCTGTCGCAGTCGGGCAATTGCTCGATCAGCTTGCCGGTGACGTCGAGTTCATGATGCAGTTGGCGAGCCTCGCTGCCCGTCACGGACTTGATGACCGGCCCGAGCGTTCGCGTGAGCGGCGGCAGGTGCGAGACACGCCACAGTCGCGTGCGTTGCATCGCGTACGGCATCTCGCCAATGACCTCGTCGTCCTGCTTCACCACCGCAAGCTTCCAGTCGCCTTGCGTGGCGATGTCGAGCCACCAGCGCTCATGAAAGATCGAAGGCGCCGCGCGTACCGGCACCGGCGTAACAGTAGCAGCCGGCGCCTCGAAAACGGGCAACGTCCGGTCGTTTATGGTCGTCATCGATCACCGGTATATTCTGACTGCAAGCGCCGCGGGATCACACATGCGCTCCACCTCCCCCAGCACCCACGCTCCTCAATGACTTCTCGTCGACGTCGCAACGGCATGTACTCAATGTGACAGTTTACGTGGCTGGTGGTTTTGTCCCTTCCGGGTCCTGCAAGACTACATGCGAAACCACGCTTCGGGCGCTCATGTTTTCGTTTCCGGGGTCACCTGCTCGCGCCGCCATGGATTGCGACGCTCCATGGCGGCGAACTGCCATTTCGTACGTCGCCTTCAGTCTACGAATAGCCACCTGCCTATTTACGCCAAAACCAAGACGCATGCGGATAGGTTATCCCCCTGGTCAATTTTCGTCCGATCATACTGTTCGATTTCGCAATGCAGCAATGCACGAACCTGGTAAACGTTTGCACACCGATTGCTCAACGAGAACGATTCGCGATCAGGTAATTTAGTTAGGAATGCGTTCGACTAGATCAATACCCGCCGTCATCGCTCAAGCCAATGGTTGCGTCGACATCGCTCGCGTGAGCCCGTGCATGGGGCGGCGCACCGCCACATCGAACGGGTTCGTTTGCGGCCCGATGATTTCGGCCTGCCGCTTGAGCAGTTCTACGATCGTCGGCAACCGGTCTTCCGTGAGACGAGCAGCCAGCGTGCCCACGCTCAGTGCGCCCACGGCGCAGCCGTTCTGGTCCAGAATCGGCACAGCCACGCCCGCCATGCCCTCGAGCACGCCGGTGTTGCGCCCCGCGTAGCCGAGCTTGCGCACGCGCTCGATCTCCGTGCGCAAATACACCTCGTCCAGCACGCCGTAACTGCGCAAGCGCGGCACGTTGAACCGAATGATTTCTTCCCGCTCGGCCTCGGGCTGGAACGCGAGAATGGCGAGACTGCCCTGGCCCACGCCCAGCGCTACGCGCCCGCCGATATCGCCCGTGAACGAGCGGATCGGAAACGGGCCTTCGCACATGTCGAGGCACACCGCGTCGAAGCTACTCTTCACGAGCAGGAAAATAGTGTCGCCAAGGCTTGCGCACAGGCGCAGCAATGCAGGCCGGCATAGCGTGCGCATTCCGCTGGGATTACCGGCCTGCGCCGCGAGCGCAAAAAAATCCACGCTCAGCCGATAACGCCTCGTGCCTTCGTCCTGCTCGACCACGCCTTCGGCGATCAGCCCCTGCAGCAGTCGATGCACAGTAGCCTGGGTCAGGCCCACGGCCTTGGCGAGCGCGGTCACGCGACTGCCTTCCGCCTGACTTGCCCCCAGCGCGCGGATCACCGCAAATGCGCGCTGCAACACGCTCGCGCCACGTGCGTCGTCGGCCGGCGTTCCACTTTTCTCTTCCCCTGACGTCATAACGATCTCGGTTGATTCCATAGAGCGGAATATCCGCCAAAAGCTGGCTGAATTGGCGCGCGGCCCAAAAGATTGGACCACCAAACGTCATCGCGCTTGCATCCGGGCTTGTTCAGGGATTTCCCGAAGTTCACCGGATGAAACAATCGGCCAGCAAGCCGCATCCACATTCCATCAAACGGAATATAAGTCAGATTCCTATCGCTTGATGGAATTTTAAATTGACGACTAAAAATTTGGCTAGCTACAGTCGGTTCAACGCCCTGCACCTTGATTCGCCCAGCGGGTGCCGGCGCAACCCAAGCACTGGAAGGCCACACCATGTCGTTCCTCACCCTGACCGATGTATCGAAATCGTTCGGCGACCTGCAGGCGGTCGCGGGCGTCAATTTGTCGGTGGAAAAAGGCGAGTTCGTCTCACTGCTCGGCCCCTCGGGCTGCGGAAAGACCACGACGCTGCAGATGATCGCCGGCTTCGTGGAAACCACGCGCGGGCGCATCACGCTCGACGGGCGTGACATCACGCACATGCCGCCGAACAAGCGCGGCCTCGGCATCGTATTCCAGAGCTATGCGCTCTTTCCGCACATGAGCGTGGAGCAGAACGTGAGCTTCGGCCTCGAAATGCGCGGTGTGGATAAAGCCGAGCGTCGGGACCGCACTCGCGAGGCGCTCGCGCTCGTGCGCCTCGACGCCTACGCGCAGCGTTTTCCGCGCGAGCTTTCGGGCGGCCAGCGCCAGCGCGTGGCAATTGCGCGCGCCATTGTGATCGCGCCGCCCGTGCTGCTGCTCGACGAGCCGATGTCCAATCTCGACGCCAAACTGCGCGAAGACATGCAGTTCGAACTGCGCGCCATTCAGCGCAAGATCGGCACGACCACGCTGATGGTCACGCACGATCAGTCCGAAGCGCTGTCGATCAGCGACCGCGTGGTCGTGATGGAAAGCGGCCGCATCACCCAGGTCGACACGCCTTATCGCGCGTACGAGCGGCCCGAAAACGACTTCGTCTCGCAGTTCATCGGCAAGGCCAACATGCTCGCGGGCCGCATCGTCGCGCGCGAAGGCGATACGATCCGCGTGGATCTCGGCCACGATCTCGCCGAAACGGGCTCGACGGCGCAACTCCCCGAACGCGGCCGCGCGGTGGGTGTCGGCGACGCGATCACGCTGTGCATCCGCCCCGAAAAGCTCAAGCTCTGCGCGAGCGGTTCGGGCCGGCTCGCCGGGCGCGTGACGAGCCGCTTCTTCCTCGGCAGCCAGTGGCTCTACCGGCTCGACAGCCGCGCGGGCGAAATGCTCGTGTGCTGCCAGAACGAGGGCAATGAGCCGCTTGCCGAAGGCGACCAGGTGGGCATCGACTGGCATAGCGACGCGATCCGCTTCATCCATCGGGAGGGCGCCCGTGTCTAGCACGCTCCGCGCTTCGCAGCCAGCCCCGCACGCCACGGTGCGCGCGGGCTGGCAGGCTTACGTGCCGCTCTGGCTCATGAGCGCGCCCGCGCTGCTGCTGTTCGCCGCGCTCGTGCTCGTGCCGCTCGCCATGACCTTCGCGCTCACGTTCTACCGTTTCGATCCGATGAGCGGCCCCATCGCCGCATTCGATCTGCACAACTACGTAGAGGTGCTAGGCTCGTCGTACTTTCACACGATCTTCCTGCGTACCTTCGGCATTGCCGCGCTCACCACGCTGCTGTGCGTCGTGATCGGCACGCCGGAGGCGTACATCCTCTCGCGCATGCGCGACCCGTGGCGCTCGCTCTTCCTGCTCGTGATCCTCGCGCCGCTGCTGGTTTCCGTGGTGGTGCGCGCGTTCGGCTGGAGCATGCTGCTCAACATGAACGGTCTCGTGAACCAGTTCTTCGCTCTGTTCGGCGCGGGCCCCTTCAAGCTCGAATACACGACCTTCGCGATCGTCATTGCGCTCGTGCACGTGATGCTGCCGTTCATGGTGATTCCGGTGTGGACCGCGCTGCAAAGGCTCGATCCGCAAACCGGGAACGCGGCGCTGTCGCTGATGGCGTCGCCTTTCACCACCCTGCGCCGCATCGTGCTGCCGCAACTCATGCCGGGCATTCTCTCGGGCAGCCTCATGGTGTTCGGCCTGTCGGCGAGCGCCTTCGCGATTCCTGGCCTGCTGGGCGGCCGGCGCCTGAAGGTGGCGGCCACCGCCGTGTACGACCAGTTCCTCAGCTCGATGAACTGGCCGCTCGGCGCGACCATCGCCGTGCTGCTGCTCGTCGCCAATCTCGTGGTGATGCTCACCTACTACCGCGTGCTCGAACGGCGCTACGCGCGCAGCATGGGCTAAGGCCCCAGGACACAACATCATGCGCAAAAACGGACCGCTCGCCCTTACGTTCCATAGCTTCGTCATTCTGTTCGTGCTGGCGCCGCTCGTCATCGTCATTCTCGTGGCATTCACGCCCGACGAAACCTTGACGCTCCCCACGCACGGCCTGTCGCTGCGCTGGTTCCGCGCGATCCTCGACTACCCCGACTTCATCACCGCGTTCTTCAACAGCCTCAAGCTCGCGTTCGCCTCGGCCACGCTCTCGCTCGTCATCGCGTTGCCCGCGGGACTCGCCATTGGCCGTGCGCGCTTTCCGGGCCGCGGCTTTCTCAACGCGCTGCTGCTTTCGCCGCTCGTGATTCCGGGGCTCGTGCTGGGCATCGCGCTGCTGCGCTTTTTCGCGCTGCTCGGCGCGACCGGCTCGTTCGCGTGGCTGATCCTCGCACACATGATCATCATCACGCCGTTCGTCATGCGGCTCGTGCTCGCCTCGGTGAGCGGCCTCGACCGCAGCATCGAGCATGCAGCCGCGTCGCTCGGTGCGAACGCGTGGACCACCTTCCGCCGCGTCACGCTGCCGATGATCGTGCCCGGCATCACGGGCGGCTGGCTGCTCGCGTTCATCAACAGCTTCGATGAACTGACGATGTCGATCTTCGTGACCTCGCCGCAAACCGTCACGCTGCCCGTGCGCATGTATATGTATGCGACCGAGTCGATCGACCCGATGATGGCCTCCGTTTCCGCGCTCGTCATTTTCATCACGGCGGGTGCGATGTTCCTGCTCGACCGCGTATACGGGCTCAACCGCATTCTGATCGGGCAGCACTGAACGCCGCCCGCCTCTTTCGATTCCTGCTGCCGCGCCACCGACCTTCCATGAGCACCGCCACGCCGCTTCCCCTTGCCCAGTTCGTCCGCGTTGCCGAAACCGCGCGCGCGAGCGTTTCCTTCGTTTTAGACGGCGTCGAAGTCAAGGCGCTCGCGGGGGATACGCTGCTCACCGCGATCCTCACGCATCAGCGGCACGTGCGCCGCAGCGAGTTCAGCACGGAACCGCGCGCGGGCTTCTGCCTGATCGGCGCTTGCCAGGACTGCTGGGTGCGCTGCGAAGACGGCACGCGCCTGCGCGCCTGCTCCACGCCGTTGCGCGAAGGCATGCGTGTGGTGACGCGCACTGGTTCGGATACCAAAATTTATGGCGGAGGTGCGCGATGAGCGCGACCGGGCCCGACCGCATCGTCATCGTCGGCGCAGGACCGGCCGGCATTCGCGCCGCGCAAACGCTCGTGGCCGCGGGACTGCGCCCCACCGTCATCGACGAAAACGCGCGCTGGGGCGGCCAGATTTATCGCCAGCCCGCTAACGGTGCAGGCTTTTCGCGCACGAAAACCGCGCTCTACGGCTTCGAGGCGAAGAAAGCCGATGCGGTCCATCGCACCATGGCCGACATGCTCCCGAAAATCGACTATCGGCCCGACACGCTGGCCTGGTCGTGCGAGCCGGGCCGGCTCGACACCCTGCGCGCGGGCCGCGAATCGAGCGTGCCGTGGTCGCATCTGATCATCGCGAGCGGCGCCACCGACCGCATCGTGCCGCTGCCCGGCTGGACGTTGCCAGGCGCCTATACACTCGGCGGCGCCCAGGTCGCGCTGAAGGCGCAGGGCTGCGCAATTGGCCAGCGCACCGTGTTCGCCGGCACCGGGCCGCTGCTCTACCTCGTCGCGTATCAGTATGCGAAAGCGGGCGCGCAAGTAGCCGCCGTGCTCGACACGAGCCCGTTTGGGCGCCAGGCCGCCGCCGCGCCGAAGCTGCTCAACCAGCCGGGCACCTTCGCCAGGGGCGTTTATTACGTCGCGTGGCTCAAGGCGCATGGCGTGCGCATGGAGCATGGCGTCTCGCTCGAGGCCATCGAAGGCGACGCGGCGGTGCAATACGTCCGCTGGCGCGCGGCCGACGGCAAGGAGCACGCCATCGCCTCCGATGCGATCGGCCTCGGCTACGGCTTGCGGCCCGAAACCCAGCTCGCCGATCTCGCGGGCTGCCGCTTCGCCTTCGACGACCTCAACCGCTGCTGGCTGCCCGAACGCGATGCGGCGGGCCGCAGCTCTGTGCCGGGCGTCTATCTGGCCGGCGACGGCGCCGGTATCGCAGGCGCCGATGCCGCCGAACTCGCGGGCAGCCGCGCCGCACTCGCGATGCTCGAAGATATCGGCATCGAAGCGCCACAGCACGATGCTGCTTTGCCTGATGTGGCAACGATCGAGAAGCGTCTCGAACGGATCGCGCGCTTTCGCGTTGGCATCGAGCAGGCATTTGCCCCGCCGGCCAACTGCGCCGCCAACTGGCCCGACGACCTGACCATCTGCCGCTGCGAGGAAGTCGATGCCGGCACGCTGCGTAGTTGTATCCGCGACGGTTTCGCCAGCGAAGTCAACCGCCTGAAGGCGCTCACGCGTATCGGCATGGGGCGCTGCCAGGGGCGCATGTGCGGTGAATCCGCCATGGCGCTACTGAGCGTGGAGACCGGCAAGCCGCTGCACGAGGTGGGCCGCTTACGCAGCCAGGCGCCGATCAAGCCGATTCCCATTTCACCGATGCTGTTCGACGACGGCGTGCAAGTCATCGAAGAGGAAGCCCACGATGAGTGACACGCGCCACTTCCAGGTTGTGATTGCGGGTGGCGGGCTCGTCGGCGCATCGGCGGCGCTCGCACTCGCGCGCAAGGGGGTAAGCGTCGGCTTGTTCGAGCGGCGCTTTTGCGGCGCGCAGGCGAGCGGCGTGAACTACGGCGGCGTGCGCACCCACGGACGCAGCGCCGAGCAACTGCCGCTTGCGGTGCGCGCCCGGCGCGTATGGAGCCGCTTGCCCGAACTGATCGGCAGCGACGGCGAATTCGTCGTGTCGGGGCACTTGCGCCTCGCGCGCCGCGACAGCGATCTCGACGCGCTTCACGCGTGGTCCGCCATGGCGCGCGATTTCGGCGTGGAGTCGGTCGTCATGAGCGGCGAAGCGTTTCGGCGCCGCTACCCGTGGCTCGGCAAAACCGCCATTGGCGGGGCACTTTGCGCGAGCGACGGCCACGCGAATCCGCGTCTCGTCTCGCCCGGCTTCGCGGCGGCGGCGCGGCGCGCGGGCGCGCACGTGCAGGAGCAGACCGCGCTCGCCGACCTGAGCTTCGACGGCCGGCGTTTCCAGATGCGCGCGGGCCACGAGCGCATCAGCGCGGACTGGCTGATCAACTCGTCGGGCGCCTGGGCCAATACGGTGGCGGGCGCGTTCGGCGAAACCGTGCCGATGAAGCCGATCTACCCCAACATGTGGGTGACGGAGCCGCTGCCGCGCTTTATCCAGCACAACCTGGGCGTCTACGGCGGCGGCGTCTACGCGCGCCAGGTCGAGCGCGGCAACTGCGTGATCGGCGGCGGACGCGGGCACGGCGACGGCGAGTACGCACAGCCGTCCACCGCCACCACGCGCGCCGTCATGCGCGACGCCTGCGCGCTGCTGCCCGGCCTGCGCGACGCGCTGCTCATCCGCACGTGGAGCGGCGTGGAAGGCGAAACACCGGACAGCAACCCGATCATCGGTTTCAGCAACACCACGCCGCGCCTCGTGCACGCTTTCGGCTTTTCCGGCGGCGGCTTCCTGCTGGCGCCGGGCGTAGGCGAAGTCCTCGCCGAACTCGTCACAGAAGGCACGACGAGCACGCCCATCGAGGCGTTCGCTATCGGCCGCTTCACGCAGTCTTCCGTTCATGCCGCTCTCCCAATCAAATAAGGAGTCCCCACGATGAAACTCACACGCACCCTGGCTCCGCTGGCCGCATTCGTTGCCTTGGGCATCTCGCAAGGCGCCTGGTCGCAAACGAAGACGATCTACATCGGCATGAACGGCGGCCCGATGGAGAAGGCCTACACGAGCCAGGTCCTGCCCGACTTCGAAAAGGCCAACAACGTGAAGGTGGTGGTCGTGCCGGGCACCTCCTCCGACGTGCTCGCGAAGCTCCTCGCCAACCGCAACAGCCCGCAGATGCATGTCGCCTTTCTCGACGACGGCGTAATGGCGCGCGCGGTGAGCATGGGCGTATGCGAGAAACTCGACGATTCGCCGGTGCTCAAGGAGCTGTATCCGTTCGCGCGCATGAAAGGCGACGTGGGCGCGGGCGTGCAACTCGGCATGACGGGCATTGGCTACAACACGAAGGTGTTCGCCGATAAAGGCTGGGCGCCGCCCACTTCGTGGCTCGATTTCGCCAATCCGAAATACAAGGGCAAGGTGGTGTTCCAGTCGGCTTCGAGCAGCACGTTCGGGCTGCACGGCTTTCTCGCCATCAACCGCCTGATGGGCGGCAGCGAGAGCAATGTCGAGCCGGGCTTCACGAAGTGGGCGAGCACGGTGGGGCCGAACGTCGTCGAATATATTCCGAATTCGGCCAAGCTCTCGGAGATGATCCAGACCGGCGAGGCCGGCATCTTCCCGCTCACGCCCACCGCCGTGGGCGACCTGAAGGACAAGGGCCTGCCCGTGGCCTACGCCAACCCGAAGGAAGGCGCCGTGCTGCTGCTCGTGGACCTGTGCGTGGTGAAGAACAATCCCGACCCGCAGCTCGCGCAAAAGCTCGCGCAGTTCCTGCTGTCGGCGCCCGCGCAGAGCAAGGCGGCCTCCGCCGGCAAGCAGATTCCGACCAACCAGAACGCGACCATGCCGCCCGACATGCAAAAGAGCCTGGGCAATCTCGACCAGCTCGTGAAGAAGGTGACGGTGGTCGACTGGGACGTGATCAACGAGCACCGCGCGCAGTGGGATTCGCGCTGGAACCGGCAGATCGAGCAGTGATCGTTTGATTTTCGCGCAATAGCGAGGGCAGCGGGCGCGGCGCGTCCTGTATCATCCACGGGTTGTCGAACCGCCCGCTCGCCCATGCGCTCCGCCCTCGATTCTTCGTCTCGCCTTTCCGCTTTTGCCCTGGCTCCGCGCGCCCGCTTCCTCGCCCTGACGCTAGCCGCCGCGTGCGTGCTGCCGGGATGCGCGACCGGCCCGGCCTCGCAGAGTCCTGCCGGGCAGGCGCTCCCGCCCGATACGGTCACGCTCTTCCCGATCGAGCACTACGACCAGAACGTCGATCACTGGATCGATCCGGCCAGCGCCGGTTACGACAAGCCCTTCCTTTCGCCCGACGTCCAGCGCGCGCAATTCGATGCGCTCGTCGCGCGCTATTTCGGTGCAGGTCCGAACGATCCCTCGCCCTGGAATCGCGCGTTTGTCGAGCAGCGCGTGTATCGCGATGGCGGCAGCGACATCGCCGCGCTGCAGACGCGCCGCCTCGCATACTTCGACAACACCGGCAAGGAGGCGCGCCGCATTGGCTACGGCATGAATTTCCGGCCGCACACGAAGGCGTGGATCGACGCCATCGAGCGCAACGCCAACGTCAGCCAGTTCGAACAGTCCAGCGGCTTCGATGCCACGCGTCGCGCCATCGCCACGACGGCACTGTACGTGCGCGAGCTGCCCACCGTCGACCCGTCGTTCTATTCACATCGCATAGCAGGTGAAGGCTATCCCTTCGACAACCTGCAGGTGAGCGCCGTGCGGCCGGGCACGCCGCTCTACGTGCTCGGCACGAGCGCAGACGGCGCCTGGCGCTACGTGCAGACGCCGGACGTGCAGGGCTGGGTGCGCAGCGACGGCGTGGCGAGCGTCGATGAAGCCTTCGTTTCGACGTGGCGCGCGGCGGCGCATCACTCGCTCGGCGTCGTGGTCGTGGCCTCCGCCGCGCTGCGCGACGATGGCGGCCTGTTCCGCTTCGACGCGCCTGCCGGCACGCTGCTGCCGCTGCGGCCCGCTTCGGGCGCGAAGCCGGGCGAAGTGCTCGTGCCCGCCCGCGATGTAGATGGCCGCGCGGCGATCCGCACGGCAGTGCTCGATTCGAACGCCATCGTGCCTGCGCCGCTCGCGGCGACGCCGCGCCATCTCGCACAGTTGATGAAGGCGCTGATCGGCCGCCCCTACGGCTGGGGCAATACGAACTTCGACAACGACTGCTCGGCCGAATTGCAGAGCATTTTCGCTGCGTTCGGCGTGTGGCTGCCCCGCCATTCGTCCACGCAAATGAACGCGGGGGCGATGACCGATCTTTCGGCGTCCACGCCCGCACAACGCCTCGACTGGCTCGTGCAGCACGGCGCGCCCATGCGCACGCTCATCTATATAGGCGGTCACGTGATGCTCTATCTGGGCATCACGGAGCGCGATGGCAAGACGGTGCCGCTCGTCTATCAGGACGTCTGGGGCCTGCGCCCCGCCGACAACAGCCGCCGCGCCGTGATTGGCGGCTCGGTCATCTTGCCCTTGCTGCTCGCCTACCCCGAAGACCCCAACCTCGAGTCGCTTGCAGGCACGCCGGTTTTCCAGGTCAGCATCCTGGGTGCGCCCGCGGGCAGCGCGCCGCCGCAGGATGAGGAGAATCCGGCGGGGTGAGGCAGGCGCCCGTGTGTCGATTCATGCGCCGGGTGCAACAAATTGATGCGCAAATGTGATCGTTTCTCCCAGGGTGACAGATTCCGCACGGTCGTACAAAAATAGCCCCCATCGAACGTAGCATTCCGTCAACGTTGCACACCTCTCGTCAGGGGAGAAGCGATCGGTGAACGCGCATTCAATCCGGCCCATGCCTAGCCGCAAGCCCACGATGACCACGCGCTCGCCCACGCTGTTCCTGCGCACGCGAGAGGACCCCGGCCGCCGCGCCAGACCGCAGGACTACGCGAAGTACTCCGCGTAGTACGCCGAGCAGCACTCCCAGCATTCCGATTCATGGGGTTCCGCGAGGAACCCCGGCCCCCTTTTGCCTGAAGCTTTATCCGCGGCTTTGCCTGGAGCATGGCCTGAAGCGTGCGCAGCACCTGTCACATCAATCTCAATCCATAAATAACACTAAGGATGACGAAATGTTACAACGCGACAACCTCGGCATGAAATGGCTGGTCCGCTGCCTCGCGGCGGCCGGTTTGATGGGCACAGCGGGTGTCGCGAGCGCGCAGAGCAGCGTCACACTGTATGGCATCGTCGACGGGTCGATCCTCTACACGAGCCATACGCTGAACACGCGGACGGGCCAGAACGCCGGTCATCAGTTCTCGTTTACGGACAGCGGCATGTCCGGCTCGAACTTCGGCATGCGCGGCGCCGAGGACCTGGGCGGCGGGATGCGTGCGGTATTCGCGCTCGAGAGCGGCATCAGCATCGCGAACGGCCAGTTCGGCAATTCCAACGGCAACTTCTTCGGGCGTCAGGCGTGGATCGGCATGGAAAGTCCCTATGGTACGGTCAAGGCTGGTCTGCAGTACTCACCGTTCTTCCTCTCGCTCTACCAGACGGACCCGCGCGGCATGTCGTATTTCGGCAGCGGTCTCGTGAGCTACGTGAACAACGTCTACGTGACCGGGCTCTTCAACAGCAACGCGATTACGTATACGTCCCCGGAAATCGCCGGCATTCAGGCGATGGGCATGTTCGCCATGGGCGGCGCGGCGGGCAACTTCCAGGCGGGACGCCAGTATTCGGCGAGCCTGCGCTATCACATCGCGGGCTTCACGATCACAGGCGCGCTGTATAGCGGCAATGCCGGAGGCAGCGCGGCCACCACGCCAGTGCCGAGCACCATCGAGTTCGTGGGCCGCACGATCGGCGCGAGCTATCGCTTCCCGAACTCGCTCACGATCTCCGCTTCGTACGCGCTTTACAAGGTTGCGCAGTCGTTCGACAACAGCGTCTACTCCGGCGGGCTCAGCTATATGATCACGCCCTACCTCGACGTCGACGCCGGCGTCTGGTACACGCGCGACGGCAACGACGGCACCAACCACTCGCTCCTCGCGTCGAGCGGCGTGCAGTTCTTCCTCTCCAAACGCACGACGCTCTATGGCCAGGTGGGCTACGTGAACAACCACGGTCGTATGGACACGGGCTTGTCGATCAACAACGCGCTCTTTGAAGTCTCCGGGTCGACCGTGGGCGCGAGCATCGGCATCCGGCATCTGTTCTGATGCGCGCGAGTGTTCCGCGGCGCGCGCGTGATGCGACGCGACGCGGAACACTCTCTCGGGTTAGCTGCGGCTCAGCGGGTTTCGCGCCACGCGCACACGTCGCCTCGCGCAAGCTCGCGCGCGCCCAGCACGAACTGGGCCCCGTCGGGGGCCGGCGCCTGAACACGTTGCTCGCCAAAGTTGAAGGCGAAGCACAATCCGCCGCGTCGGCTCACGCGCAAGCCTTCGGGCAAGCGCTGCGTGGCGAGGCCCGCGCCGCGCGCGGCTTCGTCGAGCATGGCGAGATGCAGCTCGCGCGAAAACCACGCAGCGGCGTAACGCACGCGGCCATGCGAGAGCAGCGCAGGCCAGCCGTCTTCGAATTGCGCCTGAACGCGCGTGGCGCCGTTGGCGCGCACGTGATCGCGCCAATGCAATGCCTCGCCCTGCACGCCGGCTAGCGTGACCGCAGGCGCGAGCGTGGGCCGCAGCGATTCCGCCTCGAGCACCTGCAACGGCAGCACGCGCTGCAACACGCCGGGCGGCAGGTCGCCGGGTATGGCGAAGTGCGCGGTCTTCGAGCCGCTGCGCGGCCCGAACACCCACAGGCCGTCGCTGCGCTCGATCTGATCCACGAAGGCGTCGTCGATCACGGCCAGCGACGGCACCACCACGAGCCGGTACGCTGAAAGATCCGCGTGCCGCGAGACGATTTCGACATCGAGGCCCAGTTCGCGCAGCGCGCTGTAGTAGTCGAACGCGAGCGTCTGATAGTCGAAGCTCGCGCCGTGGCGCTGGATCTCGAACATCCACTGCGTTTCGTAGTCGAATACGAGCGCCACCTGGGCACGCCCCGCCGGTGCGAGTGTACGCAACACGTCGCTCGCCGCGATCTCCCGCGCGGCCTGCTCCACCTCGCGGCCGCCGGGAGACAGCTCGTTATTCGGCAGATTGAGGCCCGAATGCATCTGCTCCTGCGCATACGGGCATTGCCGCCAGCGGAAGTACGAAACGAGTTCGGCGCCGTGCGCGAACGCTTCATAGGCCCACAGGCGCACCATGCCCGGCGCGGGCACCGGATTCCACGGCGCCCAGTTCACCGGCCCCGCCTGCTGCTCCATCACCCAGAAGCGCCCGCCGCCTATTGTGCGGTAGCGGTCGTGGTCGAACGACGAGACGTCTGGGTGCGCGGTGCGCGCGTAGCGAGCCTTCTGCGCTTCCGGCAACCCGATCACTTCGGTGCGCGCGATCGGATAGCTGTCCCACGTCGCCACGTCGATGGCCTTGTCCGCCGCGAACTGGTAGTGATCGAAGGTCGTGAAAAAACCCATGAAGTTGTGCAATACGTCGGCGTTCGGCGCGTGGCGGCGCAGCACGTCTGCCTGCTCGCGATGAAAGCTCGCGACTTCAACCGACATGTAGCGGCGAAAATCCAGATGATGCGCCGGGTTGGCGTCGGTCGGCGTGCGCACGGGCAACCCCACCGCTTCGAACGACGGGTACTCCATGCTCCAGAACACGTTGCCCCATGCCTCGTTGAGCGCCTCGATCGTGTCGTAGCGCTTCGCGAGCCACGTCTGGAAGCGGCGCTGCGCGGCACTCGACCAGCTCGGCACGGTGTCGTGGCAGCCCAGCTCGTTGTCGGTCTGCCATGCGATCACGGCCGGATGCGCGCCGTAGCGCTGTGCCATCGCCTCCGTAATGCGCACACAATGGGCGCGATAAGCCTCGCTCGCAATGTCGTAGTGGCGGCGCGAGCCGTAGTTCCAGGGCGTGCCGTCGGCGCGCACGGGAAGCATCTCGGGCGTCGCGTCGACGAGCCACTTCGGCGGCGAGGCCGTGGGCGTGCCGAGCACGATCTTCAGGCCACGGGCCGCGAGCGTTTCGATCGCATCGTCGAGCCAGGCCCACTCATACACACCGGCGCGCGGCTCCATGCGGCTCCAGGCGAATTCGCCAATGCGCACGTGGGTAATGCCGAATTCGGCCATGCGGCGCGCGTCGTCGGCCCACATCGTTTGCGGCCATTGTTCGGGGTAGTAGCAGACACCGATTTGCATGAGTGACAATCCGCCTCGGAATAACGTCGGGAATACGAATGAAATAAAAAAGGGCCTTCGGCTGCGGCCGGGCTCTCTCAGCCCTTGCTCGCGCCGAAGGTAAGCCCCGCGACAAAGTGTTTCTGCATGGCGAAGAACATCAGCACCGAAGGCAGCGCCGCAAGCACCGAGCCCGCCGCCACGAGGTTCCACGCCGTGGTCCACTGCCCCTTGAGCGCGGCTACGCCCACCGTGATCGGCGCGGCGTCGTCGCCCTGGGTGAGACACAGCGCCCAGAAGTAGTCGTTCCAGACGAACGTGAAGACGAGAATGCCGAGCGCAGCGAGCGCCGGCCGCACGAGCGGCATGACGATGCGCCAGTAAATGGCCCATTCGCTCGCGCCTTCCACGCGCGCGGCCTCGATCAGTTCGAACGGCAGTTGCTTGATGAAATTGCGCAGGAACAGCGTGCAGAATCCGGTCTGAAACGACACGTGAAAGATGATGAGCGCCCACACGGTGTTGTAGAGCCCTACGCGCAGCGCCATGTCGCGCACCGGGATCATGAGGATCTGGATCGGCACGAAGTTCCCGGCGACGAAGGCGAACAATACCGCCGTGTTGCCGCGAAAGCGATACGTGGATAGCGCGAAGCCCGCCATCGAAGCCAGCGTAATGGCACCGATCACCGAAGGCACCGTGATCAGCACGCTGTTCGCGAAGTAATGGAGCATCGGTGTTTGCGTGAGCGCCGCCCCGTAGTTTTCCAGCAGCGCGAAGTGCTTCGGCCAGCCCCAGTAGTCGCCCTGCTGCAGTTCCTCGGTAGACCGGATCGAGGTAATGAGCACGGCGAGCATGGGCAGCAGCCAGATGACGAGCGCAATGGGCAACGAGATCTTGTAGAGCGCGCGATTCGCGGGTTTCCAGCGATCGACGGGAAGCGGATACATGGGCAGCGACTCCGTGAACAGCGACGAAAAATCGACGGGTAACTCAGCGTTCTTCGCGCAACATGCGGCGCAAATGGAACACGATATAAACGAGCATGATGGCGAACAGCACGACGGCAATCGCCGCCGAATAGCCTTCGCGGTAGTATTTGATCGCCTGGTCGTACATGAAGTACGCGAGCACCGTGGAGCTGTCGAACGGGCCGCCGCCGCTCATCACGGCGATCAGGTCGAAGCTGCGCAGCGCGCCAATCACCGTGAGCACGATGGCCATGAACGTGGCAGGGCGCAGCTGCGGGAGCACCACGTGCCAGAAGAGCCGCCAACCCTTCGCGCCTTCCATGCGCGCGGCTTCCACGATCTCGGGGTTGATACCCGTGAGGCCCGTGAGATACAGGATCATGCAGAACGGTGTTTGCGGCCAGAGTGCGGCGAAGATAATGCCGAACGTCACGAGCTTCGGGTCGCCCAATACGGGTATGCCATGGCCGACGATCATCTTGAGCAGACCGAAGGTCGGATCGTAGAACCACGAGAACACGAGACCGACCACCACGCCCGAGAGCACGAACGGCGCGAAGAACAGCGACTTCACCGCGCATATGCCGCGCACGTGCTGGTTCAGATAGAGCGCGAACACGAGACCGAGCGGCGGCGCGAGCAGGAAGAACACAAGCCACAGCAGATTGTTCTTGAGCGCGGTATAGAACGTGTCGGTCTGGAACAGTTCGACGTAGTTCGCGAGCCCGACAAACGTTTTCGCGGTCATCCCGTCCCAGTTATAGAAGCTGAGCGTGATGCTGCTGAAGATCGGGTAGACCACGCACAGCGCAAAGAGCGCGCAGCCCGGCAGCAGGAAAAACAGCGCGGCGCGATTCTGTTGCCGCCGCACAGTAGAGACGCGACGCGGCCGCGCCGCCCCAATGGGGCGCGCCAAGGTATCGGACATGGTGAAGTCTCGCCGGTGATCGAAGAAGGTACGGCCGGCGGCGCAATGCGCCGGCCGCACCGCGGCTTTACTTGTGGTAGATGCGCTGGCGCGTCGTTTCGAGGCGCGCGAGCAGCGTATCGAGCTGCGACGGGTCGCTGTAGAACTGCTGCATGGCCTTCATGCCTTCGTCGGCCATTTCCTTCTGCATGTCGCGGTCGTAGAACTGCGCAATGCCGCCGCGCGTGCTCGCGAGCGTCTGGAAGCCCACCTTGGAGATGGGATCGTCAGGCTCGGCTGCCTTGTTGTTCGAAGGCAGCTGGCCCCAGCCGTGCGCGAGTTCGGCGTTGATCGCGGGCGTTTCCATGAAGGCGAGCAATCTGCGCGCATCGGCCTTGTTCTTGGCCTTTGCAGGAATGAGCAGTACGTTCACGGGACCGTCTTCGGCCGTCGGCACATTGGCGTCGATGACCGGGAAGCGGAAGAAGCCCACGTTCTGTTTCATGTTCTCCGGGAAGCTCGCCGAGAAGAACGTGCCCATCAGCATCATCGCCGCCTTGCCGTTCACGAGCACCGGCGCGATCGAATCCACGTCGTAGGAAAGCGCGTTCTCCATGAAGCAATGGTTGTCCATCAGCGTCTTCCACGTGGTGTACACCTTCTTCACGCGGGGGTCGGTATAGGGAATCTGACCGGCCATCAGCTTCTGGTGGAACTCGTTGCCGTTGATGCGCAGGTCCAGATAGTCGAACCACGCGGCGAGCGTCCAGCTGTCGCGCGCGGCCACGGCAATGGGCTGCACGCCGATGGCGTTGAGCTTCTTGCAGCTTTCCAGCAATTCGTCGAAGGTCTTCGGCTCGGATTTGATTCCGGCCTTGGCGAACAGGTCCTTGCGGTAGAAGAAGCCATAGGCGTCATATCCCAGCGGCGCGGCATACTGCTTGCCGTTCCATGTGGACGCACTCTTCACCGATGCGTACTGGTCGTTCCAGCCGTTTTTGGCCCAGTCCGGGGAGAGGTCTTCCAGCAGGCCGCGCTCGGCGTAATAGGCCATGCGCTCGCCGTCGTGCCACGACACCACATCGGGCGGATCGGTCGCGAGCCAGCCGCCCATCTGCACCTTGTAGGCTTCCTCGGTTATATAGGATACCTTGAGGTCGACGTCGGGATTGGCTTTCTTGAACTGATCGAAGGCATCTTGCCATGTCGAGCGCTGGTTGGCGCGCGCCGAGACGTTGACGGTCAGCGTCCCGGCGTCGGCGGCCATGCTCGTGAACGCCGTCGCCGCCACGATCGCAACGGCGGCCGAGCCGCGGGCCAGCGAACCGAACGCTTTCAAGCGATTGGAAAACATCTGTTGTCTCCTGTGTCGATCCATCCAACATGCTGTTGGACTGCCTTTGTCGACTGACGGCACCCGCGCCGCCAGACCTGGTGACCCGCTCTACCGGCGGGGTATAACGAAATCAGGCCAGCGCCGGCGCATGCGCTGCCGCGAGCCGGCGCAACGCTGTGCCTTCGGCGTCGAACAGATGGCACGCCTGCGGCGGCACATGCACGCGGATGCGTTCGCCCACACCGATAAGCGAATCGCCCGGCGCTTTGGCGACCAGTGTGCCGGCCGCATGATCCGCATGCAGATAGCTATGTTCGCCCAGGCGCTCGGCGAGCACCGTTGCGCACGCAATCGATTGATCGTCGCCAGTCAGCCGCAGATGTTCGGGCCGCACGCCCAGCGTGACCGGCTGACCGCGCTTCAATGCGCGTCCGTCCACGCAGGCGAGCAGCGTCTGCCCGCCTTCGAGCGTGACGCGCACGCCCTCTTCATCCACCGAGTCGACACTCGCGTCGATGAAGTTCATGCGCGGCGAGCCGATGAACCCGGCCACGAAGCGCGACTTCGGGTGGTGATAGAGATCGAGCGGCGCGCCGCTTTGCGCCACGCTGCCGTGGCGCTCCATGTCGGCGCCCGCGTGCAGCAGCACGATGCGGTCGGCGAGCGTCATCGCCTCGACCTGGTCGTGCGTGACATACACGACGCTCGCATCCGTGAAGCGCTGGTGCAGGCGCGCGATCTCGATGCGCGTATGGCTGCGCAACGCGGCGTCGAGATTGGAGAGCGGCTCGTCGAACAGAAACACGCCCGGCTCGCGCACGATGGCGCGGCCGATGGCGACGCGCTGACGCTGTCCGCCCGATAGCGCCTTGGGATGCCGGTCGAGCAGCGCCTCCAGTTGCAGGCTGCGCGCGGCGTCGCGCACGCGCCGCTCGATCTCGGCTTTCGGCACCTTGGCGATCTTCAGGCCGAACGCGATGTTGTCGAACACCGTCATGTGCGGAAAGAGCGCGTAGCTCTGGAACACCATCGCCACGCCGCGTTCGGCGGCGGGCACGTCCGTCACCACGCGCGACCCGATGCGCAGTTCGCCTTCGCTCAATTCCTCGAGGCCCGCGATCATGCGCAGCAGCGTGGACTTGCCGCATCCGGAAGGCCCGAGGAACACGCAAAACTCGTGATGCCCGATGTCGAGATCGACATGCCGCACCACCGGCGGATGATCGCCGTAGCGCTTGCCGACGCCCGAGAGCTGTATCGTCGCCATGTTCTCGCCTCGAAATTTAAGCGCTTAAATTTTTATGCAGAAAACTTCCCACAGCCCTTGCGCAGCGGGCATTTAACCGCTTAAATTCGAATCCGGCACAATCGCGCATTCGTTGTCTCCGTTGATGTTGTGGGAGAAAAGTAGCAAACCCCGCCGCAGCATTGCAACATCTGAATCATCTTCCCTGAATGTGGGAAAGGTCCGACATGGTCACCCTGTCAGAAGTCGCGCGGCGCGCACGCGTCACGGCGGCTACCGTTTCGAACGTGCTGCGCAATCGCGAGAAGGTTCGTCCCGAGACGGCCGAGCGCGTGCTGCAGGCCATCGCCGAACTGGGCTACCGGCCCAACCTCAATGCGCGCGCGCTCGCGCAGGGGCGCTCGTCCACGCTCGCGCTCATGCTCTCGAACATCTCCAACCCGTTCTACCCCGAGTTCGTGCTCGCGGCGGAACGCGCCGCGCGCAAGGCGGGCCACTTCCTGATGGTCTGCAACACCGACGACGACGCGCAAATCGGCCGCGCCTACCTGAACCAGATCGCGGGCACCTTCGCGGACGGCGTGCTCGTGATGAACACCGACATCGCCATGAACGAACTGTGCATCTCGGCCATGCACAACGGCCCCATTCTGCTGGCGATGTGGGAGCACCCCGAGAATCCGCCCGTGTTGCCGTGCGTGGCCGTGGACTTCGCGCGCGCGGGCGCGCTCGCGGCGCACCATCTACTTGAGTTGGGACACCGAAATATCGCCATGCTGATCGGCGACGGCTGCGGCGGCCTGCAGGATGCCCGTTCGGAAGGATTCCGAACGGCCTTGCGCGAAGGCGGCGTGAATCCGGCGAACGTGGCGCAGATGCAGGTGCGCGACTCGATCGACTCCGGCTACGCGGCCTGCCAGCAATTGCTCGCGCAGCACCCGCGCGTGAGCGCGATCTTCGCGACCAACGACCTGCTCGCGATCGGTGCGATTCAGGCGCTGGTCAGCATGGGCCGCGCCGTGCCCGACGATGTGTCCGTGATCGGCATCACGGACATTCAGCTCGCCCATCAGATGCGCCCCGCGCTCACCACGGTCGCGATCCAGACCGAGGCCGTGGCCGAGCTGTCGATCCGCAGCCTGATCCGGCTGATCGACGAACCGGACCAGCAGCCGCCCATGGTGCTCGGGCCGCAGCCCGAGCTCGTCACGCGCATGTCCACGGGGCCGCGCAAACGGCGCGCCCGGGCCTGACCCTGCACGCGTCAGACCTCGCTCGACAGGTGCGGGCGAAGCGCCGACAATGAATGCCCTTTACGGCGCGCCCGTCCGGTTCAGCGGAGCCAGGCGCACACACGTTCGCGCGCTGCGGCGCGCACGGGGCACTACATGCAGGACACAAACGCAAGTCATCGACATTTCGACACGCTGATCGTCGGTGCAGGTTCGATGGGCATGGCGGCCGGCTATTATCTGAGCCGCCTCGGCAACAAGGTGCTGCTGCTCGACGCCGGCGATCCACCGCACGATCAGGGTGCGCATCACGGAGCGACGCGCCTCATTCGCCACGCCTATGGCGAAGGCGCCGCCTACGTGCCGCTCGCCTTGCGCGCCCAGCAGCTTTGGGAAGACCTCGAGCAGCAAACGCAGACTGCCCTTTTCGTGCGCACGGGCGTCGTCAACATCGGCTCGCCCGACGAAGCTTTCATGCGCGAGGTGCAGGCGAGCGCCGCCAGCCACGGCATCCCGCTGGAAACGCTCGATGCCGCCACGGCCGGCAAACGCTGGCCCGCGTGGCGACTGCGCCCAGAGCAGATCGCGAACTTCGAACCCGGCGCGGGCGTGCTCTATTGCGAGCGCGCGATCAGCACTTACCGGCAGCTCGCGACCGCGCTCGGCGCAACACTGGGCACGAATACGCGCGTCACGCGCATCGAGTGTCATGGGCGCGAGAGTGTCAACGTCTGGACCGACAGGAACGAAAAGTTCACCGCGCGCGACCTGATCGTGTGCGCCGGCAAATCGACTCGCGATCTGCTCGCGCCGCTGGGCCTCGAGATTCCGGTCACGCGCGTGCGCAAGAGTTTCGCGTGGTTCGAAGGCGAGCCAGGCCTCTTTGGGCCGGAGCGCTTCCCGGGCTTTTTCGTCGCCTCGGAAGTGGGCGGTTATTACGGGTTTCCCGATCTCGACGGCAGCGGCCTGAAGCTGGGCCGCCACGACACCGGCGAGCCCATCGCGGCGGACGCGCCGCTCGCGCCATTCGGCGCCGAGCCGAGCGATCTCGGCGATCTGCAAGCCTTCCTGGAACGCTACTTACCGGGCGCGGGCAAGCTGCGCGTAGGCCGGGCCTGCGAATACGACATGACGCCGGACGAACATTTCATCATCGACCGCGTGCCCACCTGCCCGAACGTGCACATCGCGACCGGCTTTTCCGGGCATGGTTTCAAGTTCGCCAGCGCGATCGGCGAGGCGCTAGCGGAGCGCATCACGCAAGGCGAAAGCCGCATCGACCTTGCGATGTTCGCGCGCAAGCGCTTCGCGTAGCGAGCCAGCTCAAGCCTAGTTCGCGGGAATCGTCACGACCGGCGCCTTGCTGCTCGTCTCGGCTTCCGCGAGCGCCATGAGGTTCTGCAGGACCGTGAACGCATATTTCGAGTCGAAGTCGGCGCGCTCGACCCAATAAGCCGTGCCGTCGTAGTCGATCGCGACATAGGCGTCCGCGGGCGCCTTCGGCCCCTGGTGCACGATGATGATCGGCCGCGTTTCGCCCCCAATCAGCCCGACGGTCGGTTTCGTCGCGCCGCTCTGCACCTGGGCGTCCGGCACCTGCACCTGCGCGCCGATATTCGTGAGGATGCCGAGTACCGAGCGCGTCACCATGGGAATGCGATTGCCGCCCTGCGCGGAGGGTCCATAGACGATCTCGTACGTGCGCGTGTCCGCCGCAAGATGGAGCAGTTCACGCACGCGCGCCAGGTCCGCCGAAACTTGCGGCGACTGCGCGCTGTTCGTCGCGCCGAGTGCGAGGAACACCGTGTTCTTGCCGTTCTCGCTGCGCGACTCCACGTTCAGCTCGCCCGCCAGTTGCAGGCGCCGCAGCGCCTGGAGCAACTGGAAGAAACCCGCCGAGCCCGCGCTGCCCTCCCCGCCTAGCGCGCTGCCGTTCTGCAGCCCGCCGATCGATTGCGCGCCGATACGCAGCAGCAGATCGACCGGCATGCCGCCTTCGGCGAGCGGCATCATGAGTTCCGGCGCGAGCGGCCGGATGTACGCCGAAGCGAACGCTTCGCCCGTAGTTGGCGTGAACGTGAAAGTCGGGCGATTCGACCAGGAGATATTACCGGTCGCAAGCGCATAGTCCGGCTGCGCGCCTGAGCCGATATTGCCCGTGACGCCCGCCGTCGAATCGAATTGATACGCGGCGATGATCGAACTCACCGTGAGAAAGGCGGGCGCGTCGCCGTAACGCAAACCGATCACGGCCGCGAGTATTCCGCGTTTATTTGCATCGCCGAGTGCTCTTGCGTAATCGACCTGATCGGCGCGCAAGCGCGTCGGGCCGAGATGCACACACGCCGTGCCCAGCAAGGCCGAGCACGAAACCGCCAGAATCGTCGCTTTTGAAATCATCGGAAGCCTGCGCGCCGGCCGCGCAAAGAGAGTGGGTCCGCGCGCACAGGTAGCAAGCGTTGTGCCCCGATATTTCAGAAGCGCAAGCGTGACCCTTCCGGAAATGACACCCTCAGGTCCGTGGCGCGCTCGATTGCGCCCGCGCCAGCAGCACTTCGCGGTCGCGCGCGTTCTGCGTGAGCGCGGCCGCGCGCTCGAATTCCGCTCGCGCTTCGGCATGGCGCGCCAGCTTTTCGAGCAGATCGCCGCGTGCGGCCGGCAGCCACGGATAGTGACGCAGCGAGGGTTCCGCACACAGCGCATCGACGAGATCGAGCGCCGCTTGCGGCCCTCGCGCCATACCCACCGCCACGGCGCGATTCAGACGCACGACGGGCGAGGCGTCGAGTTCGAGCAGCGCGTCGTAGATCGAGACGATCTGCGCCCAGTCGGTCTGCGCCGCGCTCGGCGCGCGCGCATGGCAAGCCGCGAGCGCCGCCTGCAGCGCGTATGGCCCAGGCGCACCCGCGCAGGCCGCACCGCGCGCGATCGCGGCAAGCCCGCGCCGGATCAATAGCGCGTCCCAGCGGCTGCGGTCCTGGTCGGCGAGCAGCACGGCGCGCCCTGCCCGGTCCACACGCGCGGGCAAGCGTGAAGCCTGCAGTTCCATCAAGGCAACGAGGCCGTGAGCCTCGCCCTCGAGCGGAACGAGTTCCGCCAGCATGCGGCCTAGCCGCAGGGCTTCTTCGCACAGCGCAGGGCGCGTCCAGTCCGGGCCCGCCGTGGCCGTATAGCCTTCGTTGAAGATCAGATAAATCACTTCGAATACCGAAGCAAGCCGCGGCTCGAGGTCGGCGAGGCGCGGCACTTCGAACGGAACTTTCGCCGCCGCGAGCGTGCGCTTGGCCCGCACGATGCGCTGCGCGACGGTTGCCTCCGGCACGAGGAACGCGCGCGCGATCTCAGCCGTAGTGAGGCCGCCGAGCAGACGCAGCGTGAGCGCGGCGCGTCCCTCCTTCGGCAACACCGGATGACACGCCACGAACACGAGCCGCAGCAAGTCGTCGCCGATCTCGTCCTCGCGCGCGGCGTCGAGCGCCTCCACGAAGTCGGGCGCGAAGTGCGCTTCGAGCGCTTCGAGGTCCGCGCCCATCGCCTCGTGCGCGCGCGCATGTGAGGCCGCGCGACGCAGCCGGTCGAGGGCGCGATGTTTCGCGGCGGTCATGAGCCACGCTCCGGGGTTCTCGGGAATGCCGCTCACAGGCCAGCTTTCCAGCGCGGCGACGAACGCGTCCTGCGCGATTTCCTCGGCCACGCCCACGTCGCGCACGATGCGCGCGGCGTGGGCGATTACCTTCGCCGACTCGATGCGCCACACGGCCTCGACCGTGCGGCGCGTCGCCGTGAATGGGTCGTGAGGGTCGCGCGCCTGCGTCACGAGCCGTGCGCGCCCTTTTCGATCGCGGCGGGCGACATGTACATCAGTTCCCAGATGTGGCCATCGGGGTCTTCGAAGCTGCGGCCGTACATGTCGGTGCCGCACTCCATCGGCGGGCGCTTCGAGGTGCCGCCCGCCGCGAGCGCCTTGTCGACGAGTCCGTCCACTTCCTCGCGCGACACGCACGAGAGGCAGGTCAGCACCTCGGTGCTTTCGCGGGCGTCCACGAGCGCCTTGTCGGTGAAGCCGCGCATGAAATCGAGGGTGAGCAGCATGGCGTACATGTTCTCGCCCAACACCATGCAGGCGGCCTGGTCGTTGGTGAATTTCGGGTCGAACTTGAAGCCGAGCTGGCCGAAGAAGTCCATCGAGCGCTTGAGGTCGCGCACGCCCAGATTGACGAAGATGTGCTTATGCATGTTTGGATCCTCACGGTGATCGAGCAAATGCTCAGGATGCCTTACGTTGTTCCTGCAGCTGGCGAAAACTCTCGACGCCCTCGCACTGCGGAAGTTCGTCGAGTTCATAGAGCTGCCGCACTTCGACCTCGCCCTCGGTGTGCTTGCCGAATGGCGACGGGAACCGGCGCGCCCATTCGAGCGCTTCGTCGCGCGAGCGGACCTGGATGAGCGTATAGCCGGCGATCAACTCCTTCGTTTCGGCGAACGGGCCGTCGAGGATCGTGGGCTTGCCGTTCGTGTAGTGCACGCGGAAGCCGCGCGAGCTGGGCTGCAGGCCCGAGGCGTCGAGCAGCACGCCGGCCTTCGCCAGTTCCTCGTGATAGCGGGCCATTTCGGCGAATACTTCGACGTCGTCGGGCGGCTCGCCCGCTTCGGTCAGCGCGTTGGCGCGCACCATGATCATGAATCGCATTGTCTACTCCTGAATGTGACGTTCGGGTCGTTCGAGGCAAGCGGCACCCTTGGGTGCGCTCATGAACACGACGCGCAGGGCGCACGGAAATCGACAAGAGACAGCGAAATCTTTTGCGTGCCTGGGGAAACTACCTGGAGAGGCACCCCTTCAGCGGAAACACGGACCAGTTTCGCGCACTTCGACGCTCGCCCATTGCGCCGCGGGACAGCGCTGCGCGATGGCCAGTGCCTCGTCGCGTGTTGCGCAATCGACAAGGAAAAAGCCGCCGATCATCTCCTTCGCCTCGGCAAACGGGCCATCGATGATGCTCGCGCGGCCTTCGCGCACCTGCACGCGTGCGCCGCCGGTGTCGGAGGTGAGCGCGTGTGCGTCGATCAGCTTGCCCTCGGCGGCGAGTTCGTCGGCGAACGCGACCATGCGCGCGTAAAGCGTCTCGCCTTCGGATGGCGCGCGCGTCTCGCGCTGGCCGCGCGGCTCGGCGATGAGCAGCATGAATGGCATGAAGGTGTCCTCTCAGTCAGCCTGCGATCCTGAAAGGCAAGAGTCTATTCCAGAAGGAGCGATGCGCGTCGCGACCGGGCGCGCTTTGAGGCGCTCACGCGTAGCGCGCGAGGAAGAGATCGGCGGACGACTCGGCGACCTGGCGCTGCTGCGCGTCGTCGAGCGGAGGCTGGCCCATTGCGACCTGCGGCCAGAACGCGAATGCCTTCACGATGCCGTGCAGTTGCTGCGAGGCGAATGCGGGGTCGGTCGTTTTCAGGCGGCCGTCGGCGGCGGCCGCGCGCACCCAGACCGTGAGGTCCTCTTCGCGCTCGCCGATGCGAGCCACCATGTCGCGTGCGCGCTCGGGCGAATGGATGCCCGCCGCGATCGCCACGCGCGCGAGCTTGAAGAACGCTTCGTCGCTCAGGAGCCGCAGCTTGCGCATCAGTAGCTCGACGAGCTGCGTGCGCAGCGGCTCGCCGGCGCGGTAGGCCGGCGCATCGGCGGTCGCGCTCGCATCCCAGAGCTGGCACAGGATCGACGCGAACAGCGCCTCCTTGCTCGGGAAATGGTTGTAGACCGTGCGCTTCGAGACGTTCGCGCGCGCCGCAATGCGATCCATGCTCGTGGCGTCGAAGCCGGAGGCCAGAAATTCGTCGATGGCCGCCGCGACGATGGCGGCGCGCTTGCGGTCGGTCAGGCGTTGAGGGGTGGCGGGGATGCAATCCATTCCCAAATCTTACACCAGACAGTTTACTTTTCACCAGAATAAACTACACTGTGCAGTCTACTTCCTGTTTCCAAAGGCAGCCGCCGACATGACCTCGCCTTTCGCATCGCTGAGCCGTACCTTGGGCCTGAGCGCCGCACAACGCGGCCGCGAGCTCTCGTCCACCTCGCCGCAACACGATGGCGAGCGCTTTCGCAACGTGCGTCCGCGTCCGGCCGAGGGCCTCGGCAAGACGCTGAAGATCATGTGGAACATGATCTTCCACAAGCCGGGCGGCACCATGCCCGCCGGCGCGCTGCCCGTTCAGGCGCTCACGCGCGAGGAGCTCGAGGCCGCGCCCGACCGCAGCGTCTACCGGCTCGGCCATTCCACGCTGCTCTTCAAGCTGCGCGGCCACTTCTGGCTCACCGACCCGGTATTCGCCGAGCGCGCCTCGCCGTTCCAGAACCTCGGGCCCAAGCGCTTTCATGCGCCGCCCATCGCGCTTGCCGATCTGCCGCCGCTGCGCGGCGTGATCCTCTCGCACGACCACTACGACCACCTCGACCGCGAAACCGTGCTCGCGCTCGCCGCCACGACGGGCGTATTTCTCACGCCGCTCGGCGTCGGCGACCGCTTGATCGAATGGGGCATCGACGGTGCGAAGGTGCGTCAGTTCGACTGGTGGCAAGGCGCGAATGTCGAGGGCGTCGAGTTCACCGCTACCCCGGCGCAGCATTTCTCGGGACGCAGCCTGTTCGACGGCAACAGCACGCTGTGGGCGTCGTGGGTGATCGCCGACGCCGACCTGCGCGTGTTCTTCAGCGGCGACACCGGCTACTTCGACGGCTTTCGCACGATCGGCGAGCGGCTTGGCCCCTTCGACGCGACCTTCATCGAAACCGGCGCGTACGACCCGCAATGGCCCTACGTCCACATGCAACCGGAGGAAACGGTGCAGGCGCACGTGGATTTGCGCGGCGAGTGGCTCGTGCCGATTCACAACGGCACGTTCGATCTCGCGATGCATCGCTGGCAGGACCCGTTCGAGCGCGTGACCGGCCTCGCGCTGGCGCGCGGCGTGACGCTCTCCACGCCGCGCATGGGAGAGCGGCTCGATCTCGTCGAGCCGCATCGTGGGGAGCGTTGGTGGCGTGAGGTGGCGGAAAGCGCGGAGCCGCCGCGCACGGCGCGCCGGTGGTTCGCTTGCCGCGATGCGCGCGAAGCGCAGTCCTGACACCCATCCTCACATCTCCCTCTACAGCCCGCGCGCCATACGAACGCGCGCGGGCCCACCTGCTGCTCGTTCCCCGCTTCTTCCCCTTCGCGGCAAAAGTCTCCTAAGCTTTTGCATCGGGGCCCGCATCGTACGGAGCCTCTTCATCCCGCCCCTTCACCCCTTCACGGGATTTCCCCAGGCTGACAGCCCGCGATTTCTGGCATTAAATAAATCAACTTGATTTATTTAGTCGGCGACGCAGTTCCAGGCCGACCTGCTTTGCATAGGACCGGAGCGAGCGCCAAAGCGCCCACTCCGGATCGACAGGAGGAGACACGTGAGAAGTCCGCATGTCGGTCAGGGCAGCAATTCCGCCAACGTCCGCCGCTTCAACGAACGCCTGCTGCTGCAGGCGCTGCGTCGCGCGGGCGAGGCGTCGAAGGCCGACCTCGCGCGTCTCGCGAATCTCACGAGCACCGCGGTGGGCACCATCATCACCTCGCTCACGGCCAATGGCCTGATCGAGGTGAGCGGCCGCCGCGACGGCCAACGCGGCCAGCCCGCCTCGCTGCTGCGCCTGTCGCCGCGCGGCGCGTTCGCCATCGGCGTGCGGCTCGACCGGACCAACATCGAAACCGTGCTCGTGGATTTCGCGGGCCACATGATCGAGCGCCGCTCGCGCGACATGCTGCTGCCGCAACCCTCGGTCGCGCAGGAGATCGTGCAACGCGACATCGCCGAGCTATTGGGCCACCTCACGACAGAGGAACGCAGTCGCCTCGCCGGCATCGGCGTGGCGCAGCCGTACAACCTCGGCAGCTGGCTGCGCGAACTGGGCCTGCCGGCGGACACCTTCCGCGTGTGGAACGATGTCGATTTCGCGGGCGAACTCGCGCGCGCCACGGCGCTGCCCGTGTTCAGCGAAAACGACGGCAACGCGGCCGCCATCGCCGAGATCTTCTACGGCTGCGGGCGCCAGCGCGACGACTTCCTCTACCTGTTTCTCGGCCCGGCGATCGGCGGCGGCATCGCCATCGACGGCGACTGCGTGCGTGGCCTCACCGGCAACGCGGGCGATTTCGCGGTGATGCCCGTGCCGCCGAGCCGCCTGCCCTCGGCGCACAAGCCGCCCGGTCAGTGGGACATCCTGCTGTCGCGCGCGTCGCTCATCGCGCTGCGCCGCCATCTGCAGTATTGCGGCGAGACGATCGACAGCCGCGCCGATCTGGAAGCGTGCATCGCGCGCGGCCACCCCGGCGTGCAGGAGTGGCTCGACGACTGCATCGATGCGCTCGCCCCCGCGCTGCGCTCGGCATTCTGCGTGCTCGACGTGCCCGCCGTGGTGCTCGACGCCGACGTGGACGCGGGCCTCATCGACACGCTCATGCAGCGCCTGCGCCTCGCGGTCGCGGCCACCGCGCCGGAAGCGCGCGGCACGCCCGCCCTGGTGCGCGGCACCTTCGGTCCCGATGCGGGGGCGCTCGGCGCGGCCACGCTCCCCATGTTCTTCAACTTTTCGCCGCGCGCGGGCATCCTCATGGGCGCCGGCGCACAAACTTACGCTCAAGCGCAGGAGGAGAGCCATGTCGCCCTCTGAGTCCACGCCGCCGCTGCTGGAAATGCGGGGCATCACCAAGACCTTCCCCGGCGTGCGCGCACTCGACAACGTGCGCCTCACCGTCTACCCCGGCGAGGTCCATTCGCTCATGGGCGAGAACGGCGCGGGCAAGTCCACGTTGATGAAGATCCTCTCGGGCGCCTATCAGGCCGACCCCGGCGGCGAGATCCTCATCGAAGGCAAGCCGGTCGTGATCGACGGGCCGCATGCGTCGCGCGCGCTGGGCGTGGCCGTGATCTATCAGGAGCTGAGCCTTGCGCCCAATCTCTCGGTTGCCGAGAACATTCATGCGGGCCGCGAACTGCGCAAGGGCGGCCGCCGCTTCGGCACGGTCGACCGGCGCGCCATGGAGCGCGGCTGCGAAGACGTGCTCAAGCGCCTCGGCGCGAGCTTCGGGCCCACCACGCTGGTCGGCTCGCTTTCCATCGCCGAACGGCAGCTGGTGGAAATCGCACGCGCAGTCCACAGCGACGCGCGCATCATCGTGATGGACGAGCCCACCACGCCGCTTTCCTCGCGCGAAACGGAACGCCTTTTCAAGCTCATCAACCAGCTGCGCGATGAAGGACTGGCGATCATCTACATCAGCCACCGCATGGCCGAGGTGTACGAGCTGTCGGACCGCGTTTCCGTGCTGCGCGACGGCAGCTACGTGGGCACGCTCATGCGCGACGCGCTCAACGCGGAAAGCCTCGTGAGCATGATGGTGGGCCGCGATATTTCGGGCTTCTACAAAAAGGCGCACGCACCGTACGATCCGGGCAAGGTCGTGCTCACCGTGCGCGATGTGGCCGACGACAAGCGCGTGCGCGGCTGCAGTCTCGACCTGCACGCGGGCGAAGTGCTCGGCATTGCTGGCCTCGTGGGCGCGGGCCGCACCGAGCTTGCGCGCCTCATCTTCGGCGCGGAACCGCGCTTGCGCGGCCAGATCGCCATCGACGGCCAGACGCTCAACGTGCACACGCCGCGCGACGCGATCAACGCGGGCCTCGTCTACCTGACCGAAGACCGCAAGCATCAGGGCCTCTTTCTCGACATGAGCGTGCGCGACAACATCAACGTCGCCGTGGCCGGGCGCGACGCGCGCATGGGCGTGCTCGACCTCGCGCGCGGCGGCGAGCGCGCGAAGGAAGCCATCCGCTCACTCTCCATTCGCGTGCCGAACGCGCGCGTGAACGTGGGCGCGCTCTCGGGCGGCAACCAGCAGAAGGTGCTGCTTTCGCGCCTGCTGGAAACGAAGCCGCGCGTGCTGATTCTCGACGAGCCCACGCGCGGCGTCGATATCGGCGCAAAATCCGAGATCTACCGCATCATCAACGACCTCGCCAAGACCGGCGTGGGCATTATCGTGATTTCGAGCGAGCTGCCCGAGATCATCGGCGTGGCCGACCGCGTGCTCGTCATGCGCGAAGGCGTGTTCGCCGGCGAGCTTGGCGGCTACTCCGGCAAACCCATCAGCCAGGAAGCGATCATCGAACTCGCCACCGGCTCGCAGCACCCGCTCGACGAAGCCGCTTGACCTTCACCGCATACGCAAGAAACGTCCCTCAGGAGTACGACATGAAAAGCATTCTTCCCCGGCACGGTGTCGCGGCCTCGCCCACACAGCCCGCGCAAGGCGCTCAACCCGCACGCAGCGTCGCGGTCGACGGTCATCGCCAGCGCATGAAGTCGCTCGTGCGCACCGCCGGCATGCTGCCGGTGCTGGTGCTGCTGTGCATCGGCTTCGGTCTGCTCACCGATGGCTTCTTCACGCTGGAGAATCTTTCGATCGTCACGCAGCAGGCGTCGATCAACATCGTGCTCGCCGCCGGTATGACCTTCGTGATTCTCACGGGCGGCATCGACCTCTCGGTGGGCTCGGTACTGGCCGCTGCCGCGATGGCCGCCATGATCGGCTCGAACTTCGCGGGCTGGGGCTGGGTCGGCGTGCCCATGGCGCTCGCGGTGGGCCTCGGCTTCGGCCTCATCAACGGCGCGCTCATCGCGCTGCTGCGCCTGCCGCCGTTCATCGTCACGCTCGGCTCGCTCACGGCGGTGCGCGGCATCGCGCGCCTCATGGGTCACGACACCACGATCTTCAACCCGCAGTTGTCGTTCGCCTTCATCGGCAACGGCACGGTGCTCGGCGTGCCCTGGCTCGTGATCATCGCGCTCGTGGTGGTGGCCGGCTCGTGGTTCGTGCTGCGCCGTACCGTGCTCGGCCTGCGCATCTACTCGGTGGGCGGCAACCCGGAAGCGGCGCGCCTCTCGGGCATCAAGGTGTGGGGCATCGAGATGTTCGTCTATGCCGTGTCGGGCCTGCTCGCGGGTCTCGGCGCGGTGATGTCGGCGGCCCGTCTCTACGCAGCCAACGGCCTGCAACTGGGCCAGTCCTACGAACTCGACGCGATCGCCGCGGTGATTCTGGGCGGCACGAGCTTCGTGGGCGGCGTGGGCTCGATCATCGGCACGCTGATCGGCGCGCTCATCATCGCCGTCCTGACCAATGGCCTCGTGCTGCTCGGCGTCTCGGACATCTGGCAGTACATCATCAAGGGTCTCGTGATCGTCGGCGCCGTGGCGCTCGACCGCTACCGCCAGCGCGGCTCGGCCCGTACCTAAGCGTAGATTCCATACAGCCTCAGCCAGAAACAGTCGCGAGCGCAGGCGGTCCTGCTGCGCTCGCCCGGAAAGCACCCAAACAGGACCCCTCAGGAGACAACCTCATGTTCAAGAAAAAAGTCGTTCTCGCCGCTGCCGCCCTCACGTTCGGTTTCGCACTGCAAGGCGCGCATGCCGCCGACAAGCAGCTCAAGTCGATTGGCATTACCGTGGGTTCGCTCGGCAACCCGTACTTCGTGACGATCGTGCAGGGTGCGGAAGCGAAGGCCAAACAGATCAACCCGAATGCCAAGGTCACGGCCGTTTCCGCCGACTACGACCTCAACAAGCAGTTCACGCAGATCGACAACTTCATTTCGGCGCACGTGGACATGATCCTCCTGAACGCGACCGATCCGAAGGCGATCTTGCCGGCGGTGAAGAAGGCGCAGGCGGCCGGTATCGTGGTGATGGCCGTGGACGTGGCCGCCGCGGGCGCCGACGCCACCGTGCAGACCGACAACGTGAAGGCCGGCGAGATCTCGTGCGAATACCTCGCGAAAAAGATCAACAACACCGGCAACGTGATCATCCAGAACGGGCCGCAGGTCTCGGCCGTGATCGACCGCGTGAACGGCTGCAAGCAGGTGCTCGCGAAGACGCCCGGCATCAAGATCCTCTCCGACGACCAGGACGCCAAGGGCTCGCGTGAAGGCGGCATGAACGTGATGCAGGGCTACCTCACGCGCTTCCCGAAGATTGCCGGCGTGTTCGCCATCAACGACCCGCAGGCCATTGGCAGCGACCTTGCCGCGAAGCAGCTGCATCGCACCAACATCGTGATCACGTCGGTGGACGGCGCGCCCGATATCGAAACGGCGCTCAAGACCGATACGCTGGTGCAGGCCTCGGCGAGCCAGGACCCGTGGAAGATGGCGCAAACGGCCGTGCAGGTGGGCTACGACATCATGAACGGCAAGAAGCCCGCCAACCCGATGATCGAAATGACGCCGCAACTCGTCACGCGCGACAACGTGGGCAGCTACAAGGGCTGGTCGTCGCAGCACTAAGCCCTGGCGTTGCATGAGCACGGGATGGCCCGTGCTCATGCAGTCAAGCAAGCACGGCGTCCTTCGTCACCACGCGGCGCGGAATGATTTTCAGGTCGTAGAACGTGTCCGCGATCTTCTGCTGCTGCGCGATCACGGCGGCGTCGATGGGCCGATATTCATGCGCGTAGTGCGTGAGGCCGGTCTGGATCGTCGCCGCATCGAGGCCCTGGATCGGTGAGAGTTTCGCGGCCGCTGCCGCCGTGTTGGCGCGCACCCATTGCCCCGTCTTGCCGAGTTCGTCCAGCGCGATCGCCAGCGCGTCCTTGCGGTTTTGCGCGAATTCGCGCTGGCTCAGGAAGAACTGATGATGGCTCGCCACGCCGCTGGCGTCGGCAAGCAGGCGTGCGCCGTCCTGCGATTCGACGGCCGCGAGGAACGGGTCCCAGATTGCCCACGCATCGATGGCGCCACTCTGCAGCGCCGCGCGCGCGTCGGCGGGCGCCAGATACACAGGCTGCACGTCGCCAATGGAAAGACCCTGCTTTTGCAGCAGCGCGACGAGAAACCAGTGCACGTCCGAGCCGCGATTCAGGCCGATCTTCCTGCCCTTCAGTCCCGTCACGTCACGGATCGGCGAGTTTTTCGCCACCACCACACCTTCCGCGTGCGGCGTGGGCAACTCATACGCCGTATAGACGAAATCCGCGCCCGCGGCCTGGGCAAACACCGGCGGGGCTTCACCGACATAGCCGAAGTCGATCGCGCCCACGTTCAAGCCTTCGAGCAATTGCGGGCCGGCCGGGAATTCGGTCCACGATACCTTGATGCCGAGCGGCGCGAGGCGCGTTTCGAGCGTGCCGTTGGCCTTGAGCAGCACGAGCGTGCTCGCGGCCTTCTGGTAGCCGATGCGGAACTGGTCCGGCAGATATTTCGCGAACGCAGTGGCGGGCAGCGCCGCGCCGGCGAGCGTTGCGCCCAGCGTGGCGAGGAAGTGGCGGCGGGTATAAGGTCTGGGCGACGTGGGGCGAGTCATCTTCAGCGCTTCCGTGTTGGCATGGGGCATGCACCCACACGGCACAGCCCTCGAAGCGTTGATGCTACCGGGCCGCACGCGTTCGCAGAACCGATGTTTCGCGCTAAGCAAATCACGCCGGCAGGAATACGCGGGCGCCCTATGTGCCGGCCGTCATGTGCGGATTGGGTGACATATGCGCCCCGTTCGCGCGATACCAGCGCACGAACGCCTCCGACGGCATGGGCCTCGCGTAGAAAAAGCCCTGGATATACGTGACGCCGCGCGCACATAGATAGTCGCGCTGCACCTGCGTTTCCACCCCCTCGGCCACGAGCCGCGCGCCAAGGCTATGCGCGAGATCGATAATGGCGTCGAGCACGGCCGCCTTGCTGCCTTGCGCATCGATGGTCAGCACGAAGCCGCGATCGATCTTCAGGATATCGAACGGAAATTTCTCGAGATAGGAGAGCGAGCAATATCCCATGCCGAAGTCGTCGATGGCGACCCTCACGCCCTCGCGCCGCAAGGTCACCAGATTGCTGCGCGCCTGCTCGGTATTGCGCACCAGCGTACGCTCGGTGATCTCCAGCGTGATCGTCGCGCCGTGCGGCGCCACGGCCGTGCGCAGCGCCTGCACGTCGCTCACGAGCTGTACGCCCGACAGATGCTCGGGCGCGAAGTTGACACCGAGGTGAAAGCCCGGCGCGACCTCCCATGTGGCGACGTCGCGCTCGATGAGCTTCAGCAGATGCTGCGTGAGCGGCACGATCACGTGCTCTTCTTCGGCTACCTGAATGAACTCGTCCGGACGGATCGCGCCCGTGCCTGGCCGCACCCAGCGCAGCAAGGCCTCCACGCCCTCGCAGCGCCCCGTTTCGACGCCGTAGAGCGGCTGATATTCGACATGGAATTCGTTCGCGCGTATGGCTCGCAGCAGTTGTTCGCGGCGCGACTGCCCGCTTTGCTGCAAGCGGCGCACGAGCCAGACGAGCCACGCCGAGAAGGCAGCCGCCCACGGCATGTAGCGCAGCAACAGGGCACGCCAGTTCTCCAGAATGCGCTCGGGCCGCCCATAGATCTTCAGATCGATTGTGGCGCCCGACATGCGCTTTTGCACATCGACCAGCAACGGTGCGCCACGCACGTTCACGAGCGCCATGGCTTCGCGCAGCACGGCGCCCTCGCCCACCCTCAACTCGGCCTGTCGAAACACCGTGAGCGGGGCCGCGCCATGCAGCAGGTCCAGCAGATACTGCACGTCCACCACGGCCACGACCGCGCGCCCCGCTTCGCCCGCGACGCCCACCAGCAGCGAGGGGCGGTTGCGCACCATCGGCGTGTCGTCCACGATCAGGAGCCACTCGTCCTGCGAGGCCTGCGCGCTGCCATTGAGCCAGCCGCCATCGGGGACCGCCTGTTGCGAGTACGCGGACGAGCAGTCGATGCGGCCTTCGTAAAGGATGTCGAGCTTGCGCACATAGGGCACGGCGGCGGCCTTGCGCGTGAGATCCGGCGAGAGCGTATCGCACGCTTCGTTCGCACGCGGCGCGAACGTGCGCGCCGCACTCTGCGCCGTCTCGACGATCGACACCACCTGCCCGACGATAAACGCAGAAGCGAGGCTCGCCTCGCGCTGCGCAATGCGTTCGGCCTCGTAACGCCCGAGCGCGACGCACAGCAGGATCGGAATCAGCGCCACGACCAGCAGCACGAGCAAACGCGAGACTCGCGAGCGGACCGCGCCGGGGTTGGGCGAGACTTCGGGCAAGGCGTCCTCCGCACCAGGGCCGTCATGGGAGCGGCTACGGTATGACGCCAACATACACCAACGCGCCAGCAGCGGGCGCGCGCGGTGCCCCGCGCACGCAAACGTCAGCTAACGTGAACGCCCATCATGCGCATTCGATGCGGTTGCGGCCGCCCTTTTTCGCGCGCTAGCGCGCGAAGTCGCTGCGCTTGAGCGCAGCTTCGGCGCTCACGCGCTCCTGAATGCGCCGCGCGACGCTTTGGGCGCCTTCGAGATCGCCGGCGACCCCGCAAGCCTCAGGTGTCGCCGCGCCGGCGGAACACCCACCATCCCAGCAGCGCCGTGAAGGTCGCGACGAGCACCACCATGAGCCAGAAGCCGTGGCGGTTTTCCGCGAGCGGAATGCCGCCCACGTTCATGCCGAAAAAACCCGCGACGATGTTGATCGGCAGAGCGAGCACGGTGACGAGCGTGAGCGTGAAAAGCGTGCGGTTGTTCTGCTCTTCGAGACGCGCGGCAATTTCTTCCTGCAGGAGCTTGATGCGCTCGACGAGTCCGGCCATGTCGCCCAGCACGAGCGAGAACTCCTCGGTCGCCTCGCGCAGGTCCTGCATGTCCGGTGTCTGGAGCCAGCGCGGCGGGCGCGCGAGCAGACGGAAAATCGAGCCCGGCTCCGGCGCGAGCATGCGTTGCAGGCGCACCAGAATGCGCCGCATGGCCGCGAGTTCATGGCGGCTCGCAGAGCGGCGCGAGGCGAGAAACTGGTCCTCGGCGCGATCGACGTCGACACTCGTGCGGCGCACGATCTCCACCATGAGGTCCGCCTGGTCGCGCATCAGGTGGATCAGCAGCTCGGCCGGCGAACGGAACGTCTCGCCGTTGCGCACATAGCCGCGCAGACGGTCGATGGAGCGCAGCGGCTTCAGGCGCGCCGTGACGAGAATGCGCTCGTGCGTGTACGACCAGAGCGTCGCGATCTGCGAGGGCGTGAGTTCGAAATCGAACATCACGTCGTTGACCACGGCGAACAGCCCGTTGTCCACGTGTTCGATACGCGTGGAGTGCGAGCCTTCCACGAGCATCTCGAAGAAGGCGTCGGGCAGGTCGAGATGCGCGCGCATCCACGGTTGCGCCGCGGCGTGGGCGAGATTGAAGTGCAGCCAGTAAAACGTGTCGTCGCGCGCGGCCTGCGGCTCGCCGCTTTCGTGCGTGTGCCGCAACGCCTCAAGGACGTCGTCGCACGAGACGGGCTGCCCAGGCTGGCCCGGCGTGAAGCGAAAACCGCAAATGAGGCCCGACAGGTCGGCGCCATACGTTGCGACGGACGAAGCGAAATCCATGGTCGTCATGGCCGGTTGATCGGCGCACAGCATGCCACACGCGTGCTTTGACAGGCAAGCGCGCGAATCGATGCGCCGACACGCGCGGGTCATGTGCCCATGTTAAGCCACGCCGGCCAAGCCGAGCTGGGTGCGGCCGAGCGGCGTGAGATCCGCCACGCCCGCCCGATCCGCCAGGTCGGCTTCGATATGCTCGGGGGGGAAGTCGGGCGGGCTGCGGCCTTCGAGAAAGCTCGGCAACTGGCGCTGCAAATAAGCAGCGTTCTTCGCGCAACCCGGCGTGGCCGGAATGTACATCACATTGCTGTAGCCGGTGCCGCGGTGCTCGTCTTCCACGGAGTGAATCACATCGCAGTGCCAGAACACGGTGTCGCCGGGCTGCATCTGAGGAATCGAAATCAGTGCGTCGATCAGCGGCGCATGCCACTCGGCGCTGATCGGCAGCCCACGGCCCGGCTGGGCGCCGCACAAGTCGTCCTCGGCCACGTCGTCCTGCAGCGCGCGCAAGAGGACGTACGCCATGGCGTTGGCGATGGGCACGATCTGCAGCGTGCCGTCGCCGGGGCCCTGCGGCGTAAGCGCGGTCCAGCCCTGGAAGGTGCGGAACATCGAAGAGGCGATGCGCGAGGGAATCTCGCTCGCGTGCGTGCGGTACGCGCCGTCGAACGGGTCGTAGCGCCGCCAGTCGCCCGAGAACACATGGCGATAGACCTGGCGGAAATTCTCGTCGACCCAGCGCTCGACCGCACCGCCGTCACAATGCGCGGCGAGGCCGGGCGCAGCCGTTCCGGGCGGCCGGCGCCGCAGACGGTCGGCGTAGACTGGCACGACATCGGGATCGAAATGCACGCGCCCTTCGCTTTCATGGCGCCAAAGGCGGTTGAGGAAGACGCGTGCGGCCGTCAGTTCGGCGGATTCGCGTGCCTGCACCTGCGGGCGCGACCAGTAGAGCCCGTAGATCAACGGGCGGGTCGCTTCCGGCGGGAGGGCATTGCGCTGTGCCGCGCGTTGCGCGGCGCGCGCGTCGAGATCGTTGCGCGCCACGTAATCGGCAATTTCGGCGTCCCAGCGCGTGGCCTGCTCCGGCTCGAACACCCGGCGGATCACACAGGCGCCGCGCGCCTTCACGAGCGCGATCGCCTCGGGGCTCACGCGCTGCGCCTGAATGTCGGCGAACGCGATCTCCGGGATCACGGGTTCGCCCGCCTCGCGCAGCCGGGCGATGTGCCGCGCTTCTTCGCCTATGGCCTGCGCGACCTCCTCGAACACTTCGCGATAGTTCGGCAGTTGCGCGCGCAACATCCGCTTGGCCTGCCGGATCGCGGCCGGGAGATCGTCGATTTGAAGTGCCGCCATGCGTGTCTCCATCGGGGTTGAATGCCGTCGTTTGATCGCAAGCATACGCCTCAATGGCGCTCGTCTGGCGTTAGCCGATTGGCATCGCTCTCTTCAGGTGCTCGAATTTTTAACAGATAAACTTGCAAGTCTACCTGTTTATCTTCATGATTCGATGACACATCCCAGCCGAATGCGTGTGAATCGCCATGTCTGCCAAAACTCCTGAACCCGCCGTCATCGACCTCATGCAGGCGATCGGCATGCTCGTGCGTCGCACGCGCAACGAGTCTTATGCGGGCGCTCTCTCGATGACCGAGTCCGTCGTCATGTCGCGGCTCGCCAACGACGGTCCCGCCACGATTGCCGCGCTCGCCCGCGCCGAAGGCATGCGGCCCCAGTCGATGGGCGCCACCGTCGCGGCGCTCGAGGAGATGGCCCTCGTCACGCGTACGCCTCACGCGACCGATGGCCGTCAGCTACTCATCGATCTGACGCAAAAGGGCAGGCAACTGCGCAAGCAGACCCGCGACGCGAAACAACTGTGGCTCTCGCAAGCCATCGCGGACCTCGACGAAGACGAGCGCACCACGCTTTTCAAGGCGGGCGACATCATGAGAAGGCTGGCCGAACGATGAGCGGCACGCGTGAGCCCAGCGGTGCCGGCAACCGGATTCCCGCGTCGGTCTGGAAGGTCGCCATCGTCGTCTCCATCGGCTCGTTCATGGCGCAGATGGATTCGACGCTCGTAAACGTCTCCCTCCCGGCCATCGGCGATGCGCTCCACTCGCCCGTTGCCACGACGCAGTGGATCATGAGCGGCTACCTGCTGGCCATGGCGCTCATGCTTCCGCTCAACGGCTGGCTGGTGGACCGCGTCGGCGCGAAGCGGCTCTATCTCTTCGCCTTCACGGCCTTCACGCTCGCTTCGGTACTGTGCGGCGCGGCGCAAAACATGGGGGAACTGATCGGTGCGCGCATCGTTCAGGGCCTCGTGGCCGGGCTGCTCGCACCCATGGCGCAGATGATGATCGGGCGCGTCGCGGGCAAGAACATGGAGCGCGTGATGGGCTACGCCACGCTGCCCATCCTGCTCGGGCCGATCCTCGGCCCGGTGCTCGCCGGCGCCGTACTCGCGCGGGCCGCCTGGCCCTGGCTCTTTTTGATCAACGTACCGGTCGGCATACTCGGCGTCGCACTGGCCGCACGTTTGCTGGCGCCCGACGCCGCTCGACCGCAAAGGCGCCGCTTCGATTTCGCGGGCTTTGCGTTGATCTCGCCTGGTCTCGCCATGCTTGTCTATGGATTCCAGAGCGCCATGCACGCCGAAGGCGCGGGGTTTCTGCTAGCCGGTGCTGCGCTGCTCGCGGGATTCGTGTGGCACTCGCTACGCCGGCCAACGACAGCGCTGATCGACGTGCGCCTCTTTGCGAACCGGACGTTCGCGGTTCCCGCCATCACGCAATTCTTCGCCAACGGCATCATGTACGGACGGCAGCTTGCCGTTCCGCTCTACCTCATAGCGGGCTGCGGCCTGAGCGCCGCGCATGCGGGCTGGCTGCTCGCGGCCACGGGCGCAGGCATGATGGCCTCATTCGCCTGCATGGGTTTTCTCACCGAGCGTCTGGGCTGCCGCGCGCTCGCGGCAGGCGGCGCGCTGCTGGCGCTCGTCGCCACGCTTGCGTTCTTGTGGATGAGCGGCCATGCGTTTTCCACGAGCCTCGCGTTGGCGAGTCTCTTTATCGCGGGCGCGGGTCAGGGAACCATTAGCATTCCTTCGATTTCCGCCGCGTATGCCCGCATACCGAAGGCGCGGCTTCCCGTGGCGAACACCGCGTTGAATATCGCGCAAAGAATTGGCGGCCCGGTCGCCACGACGCTCATCTCCATCGCGGTTTCTCTCGCCGTGCCGAGTTCTTCCGCCGCCGAACCGCGGCAATTCCTGCCGGCCTTCGCGGCGCTCTGCGGGCTGCATCTCCTGTGCTTCGCGGCGGCCATGCTGCTGCCGGCGCGAGTACGTCGCGCAAACGATGGCTGACGCCCCGCTTACGGCATTTCATCTGCCGCACTTCGGCGCTGCCGCCGGAAGAACTGCCACATCATCGCCATCGCGTCGGGGCCTCGGTCCGAATGAAACGCTTCGCGCGGATCGCCGCCGCTCCATGCATGCCCGAGGCCACGAACCACGCATACACGCACGACGAGCCTGCCCGACTTGACGTAGTCGGTATACGCCACCGCGTCGCGGCTATAGGTCCGGATCTCGCCGACGCGTAATTCGCCCTGCGTGTCGAGCAGCCGGTTGACACGCGCGAACTGCATGCCGAGCTGCACGGCGTTGCGCTTTGCCACGACCGCGTCGATTTCGCCCTGCACGACGAAGGCCGGCACACCGGGATGGGCGGCGACATCGACAGCGGCATCGACCAGATGCACCGGGTCTTCGCGGCTGCCGTGGCGCATGACGCTCATCGCGCTCATGGTGGAACTGGCCGCGTCGAAAACCGGGCCCGAATGCAGGCCCACTGCCGCGAACCGCCACGGATGGCGCATCGCGAGCACGGACGCAAGCCCCGCTCCCGCCGAGATGCCCGCCAGGTAGATGCGCTCGTGATCGAATCCGTGCTCGCGCGCGATGGCATCGACGAGCGAGCCGACCGCTGGCGCTTCCGACTGCGCATGATCGCCGTGCCAGTGCCAGCATCGCTGTGCGTGCGCCGTTTTCGCCTGCTCGGGAAGCAGCACGCCGAAACCCGCGCGATCCGCCAGCCGGCAAACCCGCGTGCCCGCGGCGAACGACTCCGCCGTCTGCTTGCAGCCGTGCAGCATGACCACGAGCGGCAGGCCCGTGGCGCTGGCCGCACCGGCGGGCAAATAGAGCGCATACGCGAGATGGTTGACGAGATGCCCGGCCCTGGGCGGCGCGGAATGATAGGAGCGGATCCACCTGCCGGCCGTGCCCGTCGGCTGCGCACGCCCCACATGCGCCTTCCCGGCGCGCCTCGCCGGTTTGGCTGCCGGCCTCGCGACCTGCGCGGCCTTGGCGGGCGCCGTTTTGCGTGCGGCGGCCCTTTTCTTCGGTCGCGGTGCGCTCATGCGGGTGAGCAATTCGAGACCTTTGAGCCAGACGCTGGTCTTTTTCCTGGGCATGAGCAATGGCGGCAGGGCGTTTTGTTCACGTCACGCCAGGCGGCACACGGCGGACAGCGCAAATACAACGATCACAGCGATCGCGCCGCTGCGAGTACGACCATCATAACGGCCCTGACCTCGCGCTGAATTTTGCGTGACCGCGCGCCCTCCGCGTCACACGTGTTGCGGCGCTATAATTTCGGCCACCACCGCACGAGACGACCGCCGAACCGTTCGGCATTATCCGCTTTGCGTCATCCCCGTGACTGCTTCCACGCCAAACGCCTCGCCGCGCCCCACGCTGTTCGGACTCTTTCTGATCTTCAGCCGCATCGGCATGACGAGCTTTGGCGGCGGCTTGAGCGGCTGGCTGTTGCGCGAATTCGTCCACGATCGCGACTGGATCAGCGAAGAGGACTTTCTCAACGGCCTCGCCCTCTCGCAGGCGCTGCCCGGCATCAACGTGAAAAACATGGCGATCTGGATCGGGCACCGGCTGCTCGGCTGGCGCGGCGCCGCCGTGGCCGTAACGGGCATCCTCGTGCCGCCCGCGTGTCTGATCGTCGTGATCGGCAGCGTGGTCGGCGCGCTCATCTTCCATCCACTCACGCAGATTCTGATCGCAGGCGCCGCCGCGGCGGCCACAGGGTTGTCGCTGTCGATGGGCGTCGTCACCGCTCGGCGCGTGAGGCGGCAGGGGCTTGCGCTGCTGCTCATGGCAGCGACCTTTCTTGCGATCGGCATTCTGCGTTTGTCGCTGGTGTGGGTGGTCGTGGCAGGCGGCACCGTGAGCGTGCTCTACGAATACGCAGCGATCCGCCGGGGTGCGCGATGAATGGACGCCTGCTCGGTCAGCTAGCCGCCATTTTCGCGCCACTTTCGCTCGTGACGATCGGCGGCGGCCAGGCGATCGTCGCCGAAATCCAGCGCCAGGTCGTGGACGTGCATCCGTGGATGACGCATTCGCAATTCGCCGCCGACTTCGCGATTTCCCGCATGGCGCCGGGTCCCGGCTCGCTGCTCGTCACGTTGATCGGTTGGCAGGTCGCCGGCTTCTGGGGCGCGCTCGTGGCGACCGCCGCGCTCCTGCTGCCCACCGCGATCCTCATCTACGGCATCACGCATATCTGGGGTCGCTATCAGGGCGCGGCGTGGCAGCTGGCGCTCGAGCGCGGCCTGCGTCCCATCGCGGCCGGCATGATGCTCGCGGCGGGCTGGGTGCTACTCAAGTCGCTCAACGGCGGCCTGCCCGCGAAGGCCATCGCCGTAATGTCCCTTTGCGTGTTGCTCAGAACGCGGGTGAGTCCGCTTGTCCTTCTATTTGCCGGCGCACTCGCGCTCTTTGGCGTCAGCCTGATCGGCGCGGAACTGCCGCATTGGCTCCAGGTACAGCTCACATAGAAAAATACCCCGCCGTTGCAACTCCACGGGAATAGCAATCCACCTTCAGCGGTATACCCATTGCAGTCTCCGTTGATTCGACCGTGCTCCAGCCGGTCGCCGAACCATGCTATTTAATCAGGAGTTCGAAATGACCATCCGCCGCCCCCTTTTCGCCTTGCTCGTCGTGACGACTTGCATCGGCGCTGTATCCACCGCGTCCGCACAAGGACTCACGCGTGCCCAGGTGCGCGAACAGTTGATCGAAGCGCAGGCCAACGGTTCGCAATTCGTGACCGATAGCTCGTATCCAGATGTGAGCCCCATCTCCGCGCAGCAAGTCGCGCGTGCGAAGGCACAGCATCAACAGCAGGAACCGGGCGGCATGGGCGCGCCCATGCAGGGCACGAGCGACGCCGGCGCACCGCACACGACGACGTGTGTCGGGCCGGTGAGCTTCTGCAACCTGTATTCGGGTAGCTGAAAGCGATCGCGATACGCACTCGCGCCGCCCCCCAGAGCCGAACGCCCCGCTCGCAACGAGCGGGGCATCTCGCGCACCTGTTCGGCGTCGCCCCCTCCCTTTCCTGAGCAGCCTGATCAGCCGCAAAGTCAGCAAAGCGTCATCTTCGATGCGCCGCGCATGCGTCGTTACGCCTGAGTGCCGATTTGCGTGCGCTACAGGACAAACCCTGCCCCCCAATTGCCTTGTGGCGTGACTACACTATGGTCGTCGGCACTCGTTTGCTATCCGCGATCGCGTGCCGCCCGCCAGCACGATGACCACTGGGAGGTGTGCTGTGCTCCGCCTGACCTTCGCCCGCACTTCGCGCCCTGCGGCGGCGCTTGCCCTCGCGCTTGCCAGCGCTTTCTGTTACGAGGCGAACGCGGCAACGCCGCCTCCGGCCGCCACCAAACCGCCCGCCAACAAAGCCGCCGCCAATAAGGCCGCTAACGACAAGGCGGCAAGCGCTACGGCGGCTGGCGACAAAGCGGCTGGCGACAAAGCCGCCGCCCCGAAGGCTACCGCCGAGGCCACCGCGCCGGCGGCCGTGGCCACACCCGACTTCTTCTCGCTCGCCGAGCGCTACGGCCCCGCCGTCGTGCACGTGATCGCGCGCAGCCCCGACGACCCGTCCGCGCCGCCCGAGCAGGAAGCCATCGACGACGCCGATCCTTTCTTCGCGTTCTTCAGTCGCGCGCCGAAGCCGGCGTCCGACGCCGAGGCCAGCGGACCGCGCGTGATGACGGGCGCAGGCTCCGGCTTCATCGTCAGCCCCGATGGCGTCGTGCTGACCACGGCGCATATCGTCGACAGCGCCGAGCAGGTGACCGTGCGGCTGACGGACAAGCGCGAGTTCAAGGCGGAGGTCGTCGCCGTCGACCCGCAAAGCGACGTTGCCGTGCTGCAGATCGACGGCCACGATCTGCCGTTCGTGAAGCTCGCCGATACGGCGAAGGTGCACGCCGGCGAACCGGTGCTGTCGATCGGGTCGCCGGACAGCTATCAGAACACCGTGACGACGGGCATCCTCAGCGCGACCTCGCGCACGCTGCCCGACGGCAAGGCGTTCCCGTTCCTGCAGACCGATGTGGCGGTCAACCCCGACAACTCCGGCGGCCCGATCTTCAATCGCGCAGGCGAGGTGATCGGCATCGGCGTGCAGATTTACGCGGATGGCGGCCGCTACCAGGGCCTGACCTTTGCGATTCCAATCGACGCCGCCAACCAGTTCCGCGCCCAGTTGCAGGCGCGCAAGGCGGCGCCCGCCGCCAGCGCCAATGCGGCGACCGCGGCAAACGCGGGCAACGGCGGCACGATCCGCACCTTCGGCATGCAGGTCGAGGACGTGAGTCCCGGGCTTGCGGCGGCGCTCGGCTTGCCGCACGCGGGCGGCGCGCTCGTCGACGCCGTCGATCCCGGCTCGCCCATCGGCAAAGCGGGTATCCGGACCGGCGACGTGATCGTGCAGGTCGGCACCAAACCCGTCGACCGGGCCGCGACGCTCGCCGCCGCGCTGGCTGCCGTGCCGCCGGCCACGCCGGCGTCGCTGAAGGTGATCCGCAACCGCCAGCCCGCGGTGGCCGGCTTCTCGAACACGGCGTTCGAGGCGAAGGCGGCGGATGCGGATGCGGCGGCGACAGGAGCGGCCGCTGGGACTGCGGGTGCGACAGCAGCTCAAGCAACCGATGCCGCACAGGCGGTGGAGAAGACCGACGCGCCGGTCGCACCCGCAGTAGCCGATCCGGTGAGCAAGGCCCCACCGTCTGACGTGAAAGCCGTCAAAACGGTGATGGCGGACCCGAACGCGCAGGCCGCCGCCGCAACACCGGCTCCGCGCCATGCCGCCGACCGACTCGGTCTGATCGCGCATGCGCTGAGCGCCGAGGAAAAGCGCTCGACCGGGTTGCCGCTTGGTTTGATGGTGGAAGCCTCCACTGGGCCGGCTGCGAGCGCGGGTGTGCGGGCTGGAGATGTCGTGCTGTCGCTCGATGACACGCTGGTCGAATCGCAGGAGCAAGCTGTCGCGCTCGAGGCGAAGGCGACGAAGAGTATGTCGCTGCTGATTCAGCGGAATAATGCGAGGAGCTTTGTGGCTGTGAAGGTCAGGTGATTGGCGCTGCGCTCGGTTCCTGGCTGCTTGTGCGATTACCTGTTTTCGCGTCGGTGTGCATGCGTTGCCCCTGTGCGGGGCGGCACCTACTTTTCTTTGCAGCCGCAAAGAAAAGTAGCCAAAAGAAAGCGGCTCAAACCGCTAATGCCTGCCACAGTTCACATCTCGTCGTAAATGGTGAATGGCTCCGGAGCGTCTGTCACCTCGCACCACCAAAGTGAGTGACAAGGCAGTCATTCATCCCGCTGCTCGCTACGCGCGCTGCGGTTGGGGCTGCATGGGAAACCAGGGGCGCAGTCAGCCTCGGCGAGGATGCACGCGCACCAATGGTTTCAGGTTATACCCTGCGGCGCGCGGAGCGCCGCCGGAAGGATGACTGCCTTGTCACCAACTTTGAAGGTGCGGAGTGACAGACGCTCCGGAGCCATTCACCGTTAGCGGCGCGATGTGAACCGTGGCAGGCGCTAGCGGTTTGAGCGGCTTTCTTTGCCTACTTTCTTTGCCGCTGCAAAGAAAGTAGGTGCCGCCCCGCACAGGGGCAACGCCTGCACACCGACGCGAACACAAGGAAAGGCCAACCCGGCCAGGAACAACGACAAAAAACCAACCCTCACCGCGGCGTCAGCTGCGCATAAACATCATGCGCAAGCTGCAGCAACGCCTTACGATCGATCCCCCCGGAAAGCGCATACCCAAAGTCGCCATCCACCCAATAAAACACATTCACAGGCCCATCCTGATAGAGCTTGAACGCGGTGGTATTGGCGCTCGCCTTGCGGTGCGAGATACACAGCGTCACCCGCTCGCCACGCGCATTGTGATACATGAACTGTGCGACTTCGCCGCCGTCGTCGGCCGGCAACAACCGCCCACCCGAAAGCTCGAACCCGCTCTTCGAGAGCATCGGCGCGCGCACATTGGTGCCGAGCCGGTTCGCGAGCCACTTCACGAAGTCCTGCTCCTGACTGTCGTCCATCGTGTCGGGACGCGCCACCGTCGGCATGTAGACCACGTGCGCGCGCGCCGCTTGCTGCGCAAAGCGCATGGTGCCATCCGCGCTCACCGCGCGTAGTTCGCCGCCGCCAGCCGCGCCTGCGGGTCCGCCCGTGCCGCTCATGCCGTAATGCATGCCCCACCCGATGCCCACGCCCAGCACGAGCGCCGCGGCGAGGCCCGCGAAGCGCGGCCAGTTTGCCGCCGGGCGCGCATTTCGCACCGCTTGCTGCGCGGGCTCAGGGGCGGCCACGCGCAGGCGCGCAGGCAGCGGCTCGTTGAGCACGCGGTCGTAACGCTCGTGCAGCAGATTGTTCAGCGCGAAGAAGTCGCTCGCGCGCGCGGCAAGCTCGGGGTTGCGCTCGAGCTCGCGCTCCACGTCGGCGCGACGCGCCTCGGATAGCGTGCCGTCCACGTAGGCGTGGATCTCGTCTTGCGTGACTGGATTTTGTTGCTCGCTCATCGCACCACCTTCAGATTCGCACGCGGGACGGAACCGGCCATGAGCGCCCGCAAGCGCTCACGTCCCCTCGACAGACGCGACATGACCGTGCCGATCGGTATGTCGAGCGCCAATGCGACATCGGCGTAGCTCATCTCCTCCAGTCCTACCAGAAGCACCACCTCGCGCTGCTCCACGGGCAGACGCTGCAGCGCAAAGTCCAGATCCCGCACTTCGAGCGCACCCGTCTGCGCGGCGGGCACGGCGTAGTCGGTTTCGGGCACGCTGTCGTCGTCGACGGAAACGTGGGCCCCGCGTGCCGCCGACTTGCGCACCTGGTTCACGAACAGGTTGTGCATGATCGTGAAGAGCCAGGCGCGCAGATCGGTGCCCGAACGGAACAACTCCGTGCGGGCGATGGCGCGCTCGAGCGTGTCCTGCACGAGGTCGTCGGCAAGCTCGCGGTTGTTGATCAGCGCGCGCGCGTAGCGTCGCAGGCGCGGCACGTGTTCTATCAGCTCGTCACGGATGTCCATGTTTCATCCTGGATTGCCGCAAGGGTCATTGCGCGGTTTGCATCCTCGGGCGGGTTCACGATCCTTCGCCTTCGCGCGCCGGCTGCGCGGCGAGCGTCGCGAGGTCCGCCGCGCGCATCAAGCCGCGCGTTTGGGCGTTGCCCGCGAGCACCCAGCGCGTGCCGTGCTCGCGCCACATCAGGAGCCGCAGCGGCCCCGCGCGGTGTGCGCTCCACTGCGGCGCCGCGCCGGCCAGCCACGCGCGGCTCGCGAGCAGCACCACGCGCTCGCCCTGGTTGTTCTCGTACACATAGCGCTGCGCACTCGCAAACGGGCCAACCCGCACTTCGCCACCGCCGAGAAAATGCAGGCCCGCCGCGCCGAAATCGAACGGCGCACGCGCCGCGCCCGCTTCCAGCGCCTCCGGCTGCCCGTTTTCGGCTTCCATCAGCGCCATCACCGCAGCGTTGTTCAGCACTTGTTGCGACGGCTCCGTCACGCCGATCCACGCCACTGCGGCACCCGCCATCGCCAGCGCAGCCGCGAGAGCGATAGCGTAGCGCAACGCCCGCCTGCTCCGGGCTGGCGCGGCGCGCGAGTGCGGCGTCTGCGCGGGCCGGGCCGGGTAAGCATCGCGGATCTGGGCGTTCAGACGCCGGTAGAACAGGATGCGATGCCATTCGCCGGGCTTGCCCGCGAGGTAACGCCGCACGTGCGCCGCCTGCGCGCCGGCAAGCGTGCCGTCGCTATAGGCCTGGATATCGGCTTCGGAAACCGGCGGCTCATCGAGCGGCCCGCGAAACTTCATGATCGTGAATCGACGTTGATTAGGTGGCGATGCGGGGGCTAACGCGCGGCGAGACCGGATTATTCCAGCAGGCGGCGAAATTCCCCTTTTGCGTGGCGCTCGAGCGACTTTGCGCCCCGCGGGCGGGCCATTCATCGCATCCGCATAAAAAAACGCCACATTACCCGCATTGAATAATATTTGAATTATTTCCTTAAAAGCGCATGCGAGCATCACGCCCAACTGCCGCGCATTTTGCGGCATGTTCGTAATTGACGGGAATTCAAGTGAAAAATGCTGCTCGCCTCATTGCCTTGTCGGTAGCGCTGCAAGGTCTCGCCATTCAACCCAGCGTTGCGCAAAGCACGCTCAACTACACCACGTCCTGGATCGGCAACAGCTTCGGTTTCGGCGACGGCAAGTGGATGCAGCAGGACGTACAGGCCATCGCCGTCGCGCCCGACGGCACCGTCTACGCGAACGCGCCCTGGGACGAAAGCGGCAGCGAGATCGGCGTCTACCGCGGCGGCGACAAGCTCGCGGTGGCCGGCAACACGCATGGCTGGGGCAATGCGGGCGGCGACGCCATCGCGGCGAACAGCACCTATGTCTATGCCGCGATGTCGATCGGCAACCAGAGCAATGCTCTCGTGGGCGCGGACTATCCGCCCGCCAACCAGACCTGGTTCGGCGTGACGCGCCGGCTGCGCTCGAACGTGGCGCAGGGCGCGCCGTTCGCGAGCGGCATCGGCAACAGCGCGAACGCGACGAAAAACAGCTTCCTGCGCGTGCTCGCCGCCCCGAGCAGCAGCGACGGCGCCGTGCGCGGCCTCGCCGCCACCGACGCCGAACTGTACGTTGCCGATACCGCGGACAACCGCATCGTGGTCTACGACGCGCAAACCATGCGTCAGCTCCGTGCTTTCACCGTGCCGACGCCGGGCCGCATTGCGCTGGCCACGGACGGCACGCTCTGGGTGATCCAGGGCATGCAGGACGCGAACGGCCCAAGCATCGGTCACTACCGCAAGGACGGCACCGCGCTCAACGATGCACCCGTGCTGCCTGCGGGCACCGTGCCGACCGATCTCGCCTTCGCGCCTTCCGGTCAGCTCTCGATTGCCGACAACGGCCCTTCGCAGCAGATTCTGCTTTACGCCCGCTCGTCGAGCGGCCAGTTGGCGGCCGCGGGCACGCTGGGCACGCGCCAGGGCATCTTCCACGTCGTGGAAGGCGCGCCCGGCGACTGGCGCTTCAACGGCATCACCAGCATCGGCTACGACCAGGCGGGCAACCTGTACGTCGCGCAGAACGGCCAGGGGCCGCGACCGTACGGCACCGCGCTGGTCGGCCAGGGAGCGGTGCTCGAGAGCTACGCAATGGGCACGCGCACGCTGGGCTGGCGCCTCGACGGCCTGACCTTCGTCGATGCCGCCGCCTTCGACCCCGCCAATACCGCGAACGTCTTCACCGGCTCGAAGCGCTTCACGCTCGACTACAGCCAGGCGCCCGGCAAGCAATGGACCTATGCGGGCTTCACGCTCAACCGCTTCGCGTATCCCGACGATCCCGCGCTGCACTCCACGCGCGGCGTGCGCGGCTCGCCCATGGTGCGGCGCTTCAACGGCCAGCCATTCCTCTATACGCTCGACCAGTACGCGCACTACCTGAACATCTACCGCTTCTCGAGCGCGACCGATGGCGAAGTCGCGATTCCCTCGGGCCTGCTCGCCCAGAATCCGATGCCGGGCAACTGGCCCGCCGGCCAGCCGACCTACGGCGAGTGGATGTGGCGCGACGCGAACGGCGACGGCCACGTGGACGCGAGCGAGATCACCTCGAACCCCTCGACGGGCGCGACCGTCGGCAACGGCTACTGGTGGGTGGACACGCCCGGCAACGTGTGGCTCGCCACGCCGCTTTCGGGGATTCGCGAGATGCCGATGCAAGGGCTCGACGCACAGGGGAATCCGCAGTACACCTATGCATCGTCGAAGATGTTCCCGATGCCGGCGCCGTTCAACCGCATCGCACGGATCGTCTACGTGGCCGAAACCGACACGATGTACATCACCGGCTTCACCGCGAACATTCCGTGGGATGCGTCGCACTGGAAGGAAGCCGGGCCCGTGCTCGCGCGTTACGACAACTGGTCGAGCGGTTCGCCCACGCTCACGTGGCAGGCGTCGTTGCCCTGGAACACGGGCAGCAGCCCGCAAGTGACAACGGTCGGAATCGCCGTGGCCGGCAACTATGTGTTCATCGCGGAGCTCTACACGCAGAAGGTCGACGTATACGACGCGCGCAGCGGCCAGATCGTCGGCTCGATGACGCCCGGTGCGAACGTGGGCAACACGAGCGGGTGGGTGGACATCTATATGGGCATGAGCGCCGCGCAGCGCGATAACGGCGATTACGTGGTGCTCGTGGAGGACGACGCGCGCGCCAAGATCCTGATGTACGACTGGACGCCGGGTTGAGGCGCTGCGCCTTTACGGCCGCCCCGACACGTGCGTGGAGAACGCCACGCGATTGCGGCCATCGCGCTTTGCGCGGTAAAGCGCGGCGTCGGCTTCCTCGATCAGCGCCGTTTCCGCGAGCCCCGGCGCGGGCGTGAGCGTCGCCACGCCAATGCTGATCGTAAGGTGCTCGCTCACGGCTGAACCCACGTGCGGCAACGCGAGTCCCACCACGTCGCGGCGCATTTTCTCGGCGAGCAGCCGCGCGCCCGCGCTGCCCGTGCCCGGCAGCACCACGGCGAACTCTTCGCCGCCGAAGCGCGCCACGAGGTCGCGCGGCTGACGTATCTCGCGGCGGATCGTCGTCGCCACCGAGCGCAGCACGTTGTCGCCCGCCACGTGGCCGTAGGTGTCGTTATAGGGTTTGAAGTAGTCCACGTCGATCATCAGCAGCGACACTTCGGTGCGCTCGCGCTCCGCCCGCTTCCACTCGGCGCTCAGGAATTCGTCCAGGTAGCGCCGGTTCGAGAGGCCGGTCAGGCCATCCGAATGCGTCAGGCGGCGCAGTTCGAGGTTCGCACGGAGCAGTTCCTGCTGCGAGCGGCGCAGCGCGCGATAGGCCTCGTCGCGCTGGAGCATGTTTACGTAGGATCGCGAATGATATTTCACGCGCGCGATCAGCTCGACGCTGTCCGGCAGCTTGACGAGGTAATCGTTGGCCCCCGATGCGAACGCCGCGCTCTTGATGGCGGGTTCTTCCTTGGTGGAGAGCACGATGATCGGCACGTCGCGTGTCGCTTCGTTCGCGCGGTAGGCGCGCACGAGCGTGAGGCCGTCGGTGCCCGGCATCACGAGGTCCTGCAGGATCACGGTCGGGCGCACTTCCTCGGCCGTGCGCACGGCCTGGTCGGGATGCGCGCAATAGTGGAAGTCGATCTCGCGTTCGCTGGCGAGCGCCCGGCGCACCGCCTCCGCCACGATCGCCTGGTCGTCCACCAGCAGCACCATCATCGGCATGTCGGCGGCGGGCATCGTTTGCTCCAGCGCGCTACGCACAGCCTCCAGCGCGACGGCGAGCGAAGCGTCGTCGGCGCTGCTGGGGTCGAGATCCGCGTCGATGCCGACGTCCGGCCCGATGCTGTCTGCAACGTTTGCGCTGGTTGGAAGATTGGACTTCTCGGTCATGATATCGGTCGCGTCTCGTGATGGCTGGCATCTAGCCGGCAGGTTGATGCGGGAGTTTCACCCGGCTCGCAAGCTCGGCGGCAATGGCGTCGAGCGGCAGGATCGCGCGCGCGGCGAAGAGCGCCGCCGCCGCTTTGGGCATGCCGTATACGGCGCTCGTCGCCTCGTCCTGGGCGATGGTGTGCCAGCCCTTGGCGCGCATCGCCTTCAGGCCGATCGCCCCGTCGCGTCCCATGCCCGTGAGCAGCACGCCAATCGCCTCGCCCGTCCAGCGCTCGACGAGGCTGTGAAAGAACGTATCGACGGAGGGACGGTAGGGTGTGTCGGCCGGCTCGCGAGTGTAAGCCAGCTTGCCGCCCGCTGTCATGCGCAGATGATCGTTGGTCGCGGCGAGCAGTACGCAGCCGGGCTCAGGCTGCTCGCCCTCAAGCGCGATGCGCACTGTGAGCGGCGTCTGGCCGTCGAGCCAGGCGGCCATGCCCGCGGCGAACGACTGGTCCACGTGCTGCACGATCACGACACTCGCGCCGAAACCGGCGGGCAGCCCACCGAGCACGGTGGCGAGCGCGCTGGGGCCGCCCGCCGAGGCGCCGATCGCGATGAGCGGCGCTTTCGGCATGCCGGAAGCGGTGAACGCCGGCGCGCGTGCGGCGAGATCGAGCGCGCCCGACACGCGCCCGATCTGCTCGATTTTCGCGAGCAGCAGGTCCATGGTGCGGCGCGTGTCGGGCCCGGCGAGCGTGGGAGTATCGACAGCATCGAGCGCGCCCGCGCCCATCGCCTCGTACACGCGCCAGGCGTTCGCGCCCACGCTGCTCGTCACGATCAGAATCGGGCACGGCGAGCGCGCCATGATCTGCCGCGTGGCCTCTACGCCATCGACCTTCGGCATCACGAGATCCATGAGGATCACGTCGGGCACCTGTGCCGCGCAGAACTGCACCGCGTCCTCGCCGTTCGCGGCGACCCACACCACGCGATGGCCTGGCCGCGTCGCGATGGCCTGGCGCAGCGCCTCGACTGCTAGCGGCATGTCGTTGGCGATACCGATTTTCATCCCGTCGCCTCTCCGATCAGGTCGTTCACCGCGTCGAGCAGCGCTTCGTCGTGGAAGCTGCCCTTGGTCAGATAGTAGTCGGCGCCCGCGTCGAGGCCGCGCCGCCGGTCGTCTTCACGATCCTTGTACGAGACGATCATCACCGGCACGTTGCGATGCATCGCGTCGCCCTTGATCATCGTGACGAGTTCGATGCCGTCCATGCGCGGCATGTCGACGTCGGTGATGACGAGGTCGAAGTGCGCGTTGCGCAGGGTGCTCCAGCCGTCCATGCCGTCCACCGCCACCGTGACGTCGTAGCCGCGTTTTTCGAGCAGCTTGCGCTCCAGCTCCCGCACCGTCGAGGAGTCCTCGACAACGAGAATGCGCTTGCGTGCGCGCGCCCCATCGTGTGCGCCGCCGCGCGCCACGCCCGCGAGCTGTCCGTCGCGCACGAGACGCGCGACCGACGTCACGATGTCCTCCACGTCGACGATCAGCGCGACCTCGCCGTCGTCGAGCAGCGCCGCTGCCGAGACATTGCGCACCTTGCCCAGACGCACGTCGAGCGGCTGCACGGCGAGCGTGCGCTCGCCCGCGAAACGGTCCACGGCCACGCCATAGAGGCCCGCCTCGCTGCCCACCAGCACGACGTTGAGGTCTTCCGCGGTCGTGGCTTCGGCACCCGCGCCGAGCAGCTGGCGCGCGGTCACGAGCCCCACGGGCCGCCCTTCGAAGGCAATGTGCTGCTGGCCTTCGAGCATCTCGATCGTGCTGCGCGGCACGCTGAGCGCGCGGCGCACGTGCGCAAGCGGGAACGCATAGGCTTCGCCCGCGACCTCGACGATCAGGCTGCGCACCACCGAAAGCGTGAGCGGCAACTGCAGCACGAAGCGCGTGCCCTGCCCCGCCGCGCTCTCGATGCGCACCGTGCCGCGCACGGCCTTCGCGAAGTTCTGCACGGCGTCGAGGCCGACGCCGCGGCCCGACACGTCAGTGACGGTGTCGCGCAGCGAAAAGCCCGGCAGCAGCAGGAAGTCGAACAACTCGGCGTCGGACATCGCGGCCACGGCCTGGGGCTGCGCGAGCGAGCGCGCGGCGATGCTCGCGCGCAGTGCGTCGAGATCGATGCCCGCGCCGTCGTCGGCCACGGCGATCAGCAGCTTGCCGGCGCTATGGTGCGCTTCGAGCGTGAGGCTCGCCTCTTCCGGCTTGCCCGCGCGCTGTCTCGTTTCGGGGTCTTCGATACCGTGGTCGAGCGCGTTGCGCAGCAGGTGGCCGAGCGGCGCGTCGAGCATTTCGAGGATGTCGCGGTCTACTTGCGTCGACTCGCCGGCAATCGTGAAGCGCACCCGCTTGCCAAGCGAGCGCGCAAGATCGCGCACCACGCGCGGATAGGTGTGCGCCGTGTCGCCGAACGGCCGCATGCGACACTGCAGGGCCTCGTCGTAGAGGCGCTGCGCGAGTTGCGTGCCGCGCCGGTCGATGCGATCGACGTCGTCGAATCGTTCGGATAGCTGACGATCGAGCGACGCAACCGCATGGCGTATTTCCGCGAGTGCGTCGCGCGCGTCGGCGTCGAGCGCATCCCCGTGGCGCTCCTGGAACTGGCCCAGCGCCGCGAGCACGTCGCCCTGCGCGCGGCGCGTGCGCAAGAGCCCTTCCGCGAACGGCCGCATGCGGCGCGACTCCACCAGCGATTCGCCCGCGAAGCCGAGCAAGCGGTCGAGCGTGCCGGCGCGCACGCGCAGCATGCGCTCGGCGTCGGCTAAGCGGGGTGGCAGGGGTTGCGCGAGTGGCGCGGGTTCGACGTCGGTGGACGCCACCGCCTCACGCTCCGGCTCGGGCAGACGCAGTGACGCCGCGAGCGCGGCAAGGTCGTCGGTTTCGGGCGCACTTTCGGCGGTGGTGTTGGACACGCTGGCCTGCGCCCCACCCTGAAGGCGCGCCGCGAACGCCACGACCGCCTCGTGCGAAAGCGGCGGCGCGTCGGCATCGCCTGCCGCGCTCAGCAAATCGATGCCGACGAGCAGTGCATCGATGCGCGCCGCGTCGATGCGCAACTCGCCGCGCTGCGCGGCCACGAAGCAATCCTCCATCGCGCTCGCCACCTCGACCGCCTCGGGCAGCCCGACGATGCGCGCTGCGCCCTTGAGCGAGTGCGTCGCGCGCATGCAGGCTTCCAGCGTGGCGGCATCTTCGGGTGCGGACTCCAGCGCGAGCAGGCCCGCGGAAAGCGTGCGCGTCTGCGCAGCGGCCTCCTCATGGAAGAGGTCGAGCAGCGAGCGGCGGCTCAGTTCGTCGTCGCTCATCGCAAACTCCTTGCAAGCGCATCGAATAGCACCTCGGCATCGAGCACGCCCACCGAACGCCCGCGCCAGTGCGTCACGCCGCGCACGTGCCGCCCGGCCGACTGCGCGAGCGTGGCGGGCGCGGGCAGGAGCGCGTCGGCGCCGAAGTTCGCGACGCCCTCCACGGCATCGACGGGAAACGCCGTCGTTGCGCCCGCCCATTCGGTCACGAGCAGGCGCGGCGTGGCGGCGCGCGACGGTGCGCCGGGCGCCGCGGCATCGATACGCAGCAGCGCGGCCAGCGATACCGCGAGCGTGAGCACGCCGCGCACGTTCACGACGCCCAGCACGGCGGCGCTGCGCCGGTGCGGCAGCGTGTGGATGGCGCGTGCCTCGTGCACCTGGCGCAGCGCGGTGGCAGGCAGCGCGAGCCACTCGCCGCCCACGCGAAACACGAGCGAGCCTGCCTCGCGCGTGCGCGTGTCCACTGACTCAGGCGCGCGTTCGAGCGCAAGCGCGGTTGGCGCAAGCGGCGCGGGACGGTCGAGCATGCGCGCCGCCGCTTCTTCGAAGATCGGGCAATTCAGGCAGCGCACGCACGTCTCGAGGCGCGGGCACGAGTTGTCGCCCAGCGTGCCGATGACTTTCCAGCACTGCTCGGGCAGTTGCGACGTCGGCACGAGGTCCTGCGCGCGGTCTTGCTCCAGTTCGCGCTCAGGCATGGGAGCCTCCTGCGTCCGGTTCGGCACGCTGTGCGACTTCCTGTGCGGCGCGCTGTGCACGGCGCATCAGCCGGCGCGCGCCTTCGGCATCGCCCTGCACTTCGAGCAGCGCCGCCAGATGCGTGAGCGCTTCGTAGTGCGAAGGCTCCAGATAGATGGCCTTGCGATAGTGCGCGAGCGCCGCGGCTGCGCGGCCCTGCGCATCGGCGATCAGGCCTAGCAGGTACCAGGTGCCCGCGTTCTGCGTCAACGCCTGCGCCGCTTGCGTGGCGAGACGTTCGGCCTCGTCGAGCGCGCCGGCATCCGCGAGACGACGCGCGTCGGCAAGCGCGGCTTCGGGCGTGGCGCCAATGGACGGCCCGTCCGCCGCGTGGGCGTTCATCACGGCCGCCGCGCGCGGAGCCGGCGCGACGTGCAAGGGCCGCAGCGAGAGCCGCGACGGCGCGGACCCGCGCGCTGCCGCGGCCAGCGGCGCGTCCAACGGTGCAAACACCGGCGCGCTGCCGAATGCGGGCGCCGCTGCCGTGGCGGCAATTACCGGCAGCGGCGTGAGCGCAGGCGGCACGGCGGCCGCCGGGCTCGCCGGATGTTGATGATCCGCCGTCGCGCCGGGTTCCGGCGCGCGAAAACCGAACGCGAGCGGAATATAGGCGGACACCATCTCATGGCGCATCATCAGCCCCGTTTCCGCCGGTCCGACGAAGATCATGCCGCCCGCCGAGAGGCGCGCACGCAGCAGGTCGATGGCGCGGTCCTGCGAGGCGCGGTCGAAATAGATGAGCACGTTGCGGCAAAAAATGAAGTCGTAGCGCACCGGGTGCGGCGCGAGCCATTCGAACAGGTTCGCGCGCTCGAAGGTCACGGCGCGGCGCACCGTCGCGGCGATACGCCATCCGTCCGGCGCCGCCTCGAAATAGCGGTCGCGAAACGCGAGGCCGTCGCCCCGAAACGCGTTGCGGCCATACACGCCGCGCGCGGCCGCCGCAATCGACTGGCCGCTGATGTCGATCGCGTCGATGGCGAACTGCTCGTGCGCGAGGCCCGCGTCGAGCAGCGCCATGGCCGCCGAGTACGGCTCCTCGCCGCTCGAGCACGGCGCACTCAGCACGCGCAGCACGTCGCCGGGCTGCGCGGCCAGCCGCTTCGTGCCGAGGCGCGCGAGCGCGGCGAAGGCCTCGCGCTCGCGAAAGAACCAGGTCTCGGGCACCACGAGCGCATCGATCAGCGCCTGGCGCTCGGCAGGCGTGGTCGTGAGACGCTGCCAGTAGGCTTCGCGCGCCCAGTCGGGCAGCGCGGCGCCGCTCATCCACTCCTTGCGCGTGTCGGCCGGATGCAGGTCCGCGTGAACCTCGAGCGTCACTGCCGCCCGAGAGCCCACCGCGCGGGCGAGCGCGTTGGCGCCCAGCGATTCGGCGTCGATGCCGGTTTCCTCGAGCAGCCAGCCGGCAAAGCGCGGGTCGGCCTGTCTCATGGGGCGCCTTGCCACGAAGGCGGATCGGGAAAGAGCAGCGCGCGCACGCGCGCATCGAGCAGCTGGGCGACTTTCACCCACTGCACGAAGCCGCGCTCGTCGCGCGCGACGGGCCCGAGCCAGCGCGCCTCGGGCGTGGCAATGCCGCCTTCGGCAAAGCGCTCGGGCGCAATCGACTGTGTGCGCGTCGCGCTTTCGAGCAGCAGCGCGAGGCGGCGCGGCGGCGCATGGGCGGCAGCGGCGCCGGTCGCGGCGCCACCGTCATACACGAGCACGAGCCGCGTGGACATGAGCGTGCGCGCAGGCCGCCCGAGCGCGAGCATCGGCAGATCGACCACGGGCACGGGCGCGCCCTCGTAGTCGATCACGCCGGCGATATACGCGGGCGTGCCCGGAAACGCGCGCACGGGCGCGAGCGGCAGCACGTGCGCAATCTCGCGGGCATCGAGCGCGTAACGCTCGCCGTCCAGTTCGAACACCAGGAAGAGCATCGCCGCTCCCGCGTCACGCCTCGATCCTGAACCGCGACACGCCGGTGCGCAGTTCGTTGGCGACGAGCGTGAGATTGTCGATGGCCTGCGAGGACTGGCGCAGCGACTCCGCCGTTTGCTGGGCGGCTTCGGAAAGCTGCGTGAGCGCCTGGGTGATCTGCTCGGCGCTCGTGGCCTGCGCCTGCATGCCGTCGTTCACCACCTGGAAGCGCGGCGCGAGCGTCTGCACCGCGCCGATGATCTGCGAAAGCTGCGCGCCCACGGCCTGCACGTCGTGCATGCCGCGCCGTACTTCCTCCGCGAACTTGTCCATGCCCATCACGCCCGCCGAAACCGCTGACTGGATCTCTTTCACGGTCTGCTCGATGTCGTAAGTCGCGACGGCAGTCTGGTCGGCGAGGCGGCGGATTTCAGTCGCGACCACGGAGAAGCCGCGCCCGTACTCGCCCGCCTTCTCCGCTTCGATCGCCGCGTTCAGCGAAAGCAGATTGGTCTGGTCGGCCACCTTCGTGATCGTCGCCACGACCTGATTGATGCTCACGGCCTTCTCGTTGAGGATGGCGAGCTTGGCGTTCACCGAGCCCGCCGCTTCCATCACGCTGCGCATGGTGTCTTCCATGTGGGTGAGGCCGCTCTGGCTCGTGCTGGCGAGCCCGGCCGACTGCTCGGCCACTGTCGCCACCTCGCTCATGGTGCGCACGAGGTCGCGCGCCGTGGCGAAAATCTCGCGCGAGGTCGCGCCGATCTCGGTCGTGGTGGCGGCCGTCTCGCTCGCGGTGGCCTGCTGCTCTTTCGACGTCGCGGCCACTTCGGCCACCGAGGTCGAGACCTGCAGCGACGACTTTTGCGCCTGGGCGACGAGGCTGGCCAGTTCGTCGCTCATTCGGTTGAAGCCGTCTTCGAGCACGCCGAATTCGTCGGTGCGGTTTAGCGCGAGGCGCTGCGAGAGGTTGCCGGTGCGCATGGAGTCGTGCACATCCACGAGGCGCGCCATCGGCACCGTAATCGCGCGATAGAGCGCGTAACCCGTGGCGAGCGCCGCGAGCAGCACGACGCCCAGCGCCGTGGCGAGCGTGAACTCCGTGCCCGTGACCGAGTTGCGGATGGTCTGGGCGGACTCGTCGGCCTGCTGACGGTTTTCGTCGACGAGCGTGTTGGCCGTGGCGAGCACCTCCTGCCACGCCGGGCCGATCTGCGCAAACGCGGCCTGCGCGGCGGGGCGCGAGGCGGGCAGTTGGCTCACGACCGCCTTCGCCAGCGGCAGATAGCGCGCGTAAGCGTCGCGAAAGCGCTGGAAGCGCTCGCGGTCGTCGCTGCGAAAAAGCGTGTGTTCATACTGCCGTGCGGTCTCCTCGACCCGCGCCAAGGCAGCGGGCAGGCCCGACAGGTCGCGGGCCACGCTTTCCGGGTCGGCATCGACGAAGGCCGCGCGTTCGACGAGGCTATAGGTCTGGTTGGCCGCCGCGCGCAGCGAGGTCGCGTAGAACAGGCCCGGCACCGAATCGCTCGTGAGGCTCATCGCCTCGCTGTCGATGGCGCGCAGGCGGTCCCACGAGATCGCGGCCATCGCGAGCATGAGCACGAACAGCAAGCCGAAGCTGAGGACGATGCGTGTGCCGAGGGTGAAGCGAGCCTGAGTCTGTCGAGGCAGGCCGGCTCGGCCGGAACGGGGCATGGCGGTGCTCATTGCGCTAAAGACTCTCCGGTGGCGTGGACCGGCGCGACCGCCCTGCCGGCGAGGCGGGGCGCGGCTGCGCAGGGCGAGGCCGCGCGCGGCGGCCTTGACCGCCGTAGTGTAATGGGTTTGCGCACTTTTATGGAACAAGCGATGCTAGCGGTCAGCCACGCAGGACGGGGCTTGCCGGGCTTTCGGAGATAAATCTGCAGAGTTCGCCGGGCCTTTTGGCGGCCCGGCGCAGCGCCGCGCGGGGACGCGGGCGCGCCGTGGGCGATGCGTCCCGCATCGGCGGGCGGCCGAGAAACAGCCAAAGCGGCCGGGGCGGCCGCAGCGCAGGGAGCGCTTTACTTCTTGACGAAGCGCAGCGTAGCGTCGACGACCATCTCGCGATGGCGCGCACGCAAGCGCGGATGCGAGGGGTCGCGCCCGAACGCCGCGCCGAACGTGTGGCGGTTACCTACGCGATGAAAGCACATCGAGCTGATGAGCAGGTGCAGGTCGATGGGATCGATGTCTTCGCGAAATGCGCCGCTCGCCACGCCGCGCGCGAGCAGGTCTTCGATCGTGCGGATCGCGCTGGCGTTGCGGCTGCGGAAGGTCTTCAGGCGCTCGATGTACTTCGCGCCATGAATGTTCTCGATGGTCACGAGGCGCACGAAGTCGCGGTGGCGGTCGTGATAGTCGAAGGTGAATTCGACGAGCCGCCGCAGGCCTTCCATAGGGTCCAGTTCGTCGATGTGCAGGTCCAGTTCGAGCGCGCGGATGTCGCCGTAGACCTTGTCGAGCACCGCTTCGTACAGCCCTTCCTTGCTGCCGAAGTAGTAATACAGCATGCGCTTGGTGGTGTTGGTGCGTTCGGCGATCGCGTCTACACGCGCGCCTGCGAGACCCATGGCCGAGAATTCGGCCGTCGCCACTTCGAGGATATTGCGCCTGGTCTGCTCGGGATCGTACTTGCGCCGGCTTTCGGATTGAGCATCGTTGCGTTCGGCCGAAGCCGCCGGTCTTGCCATGTTTTTTTGGCCCGCAGCAGGGAAGGAATGCGGGCGATTTTAGCACGCGGGGCGCGGCCCTATAGAAGGTGCCGCGCCCCGCTGTCCCGCCGAAAGCCCGCGCGCAGGCGGCCTGCGAGCCTTACAGCTCGATGCGCTTGATATCGCCCACGATGAAGATATACGAGGCCGCGCCGATCAGCGCGATCACGCCGATGAATACGAGCGCCCAGACGAACGAGCCCGTCGCACCCACGATCAGCCCCACCACCAGCGGCGTGATGATGCCCGCGAGATTGGCCGCCAGGTTGAAGATGCCGCCGGTGAGACCGAGCATGCCGGCCGGCGCGATATCCGACACGAGCGTCCAGCCGAGCGCGGCCATCCCTTGGGCGAAGAACGCCACCGAGAGGATCGCGATCACGGCCACGTTGCTCTCTACGAAGTTCGCGAGAATGATCGTCGAGGCGAGCAGCAGACCGGCGATGATCGGCAGCTTGCGCGCCACGTTGGCCGAGATGCCGCGGCGCAGCATCCAGTCGGAGAAGGTGCCGCCGAACATCACGCCGATCGACGCGGCAATGAACGGCATGATCGCGAAGAAGCCGATCTTGAGCCAGCCCATGTGGCGCTCGGTGGCGAGATAGGTCGGGAACCACGTGAGGAAGAACACGAGCGTGGAGTTGCCCGCGAACTGCCCGAGGCAGATGCCCGCGAGCTGACGGCGGCGCACCAGTTTGCCGGCCATGCGCCAGTCGAAACCCTGCTTTTTCGGTTCGCCGGCAGCGGCTTGCGCGTCGGCCTTGCGTTCGTGGCGAGCGAGACCGCCGCCCGCCTCGATGTAGTCGAGTTCGGCGCGGTTGGCCGCGGGGTGCTCGTGCGGCTCGCGATACAGGAACCACCACACGAGGCCGAACGCGATGCCCACGCCGCCCACCACGTAGAACAGCGAGCGCCAGCCATACGCCCCCATCAGCGCGAACAGGAACGGACTGAAGAACGCGAGACCGATGTATTCGCCGACCGTATAGGTGCCCGTGGCGAATGCGCGCTCGCTTTGCGGGAACCATGTGGCGACCACGCGGCTATTGGTCGGGAAGCACGGCGACTCCGCGGCGCCGAGACCCAGACGACACGCGAACAGCGCGCCCACGCCGCTGATGAAGCCCTGAGCGAGCGTGCACATCGACCAGAGCGTCATCGAGAGCCAGTAGGTGAACTTGCTGCCGAAGCGGTCGAGGAACACGCCGCCCGGAATCTGCGCGACGACGTAGCTCCACGAGAACGCCGAGAACACGAGGCCCATGAGCGCCGCGTTGATGCCCAGTTCCTTGGTGAGCTGCGGCGCTGCGATGCCGAGCACGGTGCGATCGAGGTAATTGATCATCGTGCCGACGGCCAGCAGGCCCAGGATGCGATAGCGCGCTTTCGAGCGGCGCATCGCGCCCTCGACGGGGGCGGCTGCGGAAAGGTTCGGCGCGTCGCCGCGCCCCGTGGATACGGGTGGTGCCATGTCTTCGTCTCCGATATGTCGACAGGAGTTGGCGCTTCAGCGCTTACTCCTGTCCCATGCCCATGTGGCGGTCGACAGGAGTTGGCGCAAAAGCGCTGACTCCTGCCCCATGCCTATGTGGCGGTCGACGGGAGTTGGCGCTTTTGCGCTGACTCCCGCCGCGCGCTGTCGTTGTTATTCGCTGGCGCTTGCAGCATTCGCCGCCAGCATGGACTGCAGATGCGCATACATGCGTTCCGCGTCGGGCTCGACACCCGTGAACAGCCGGAACGCATCCACTGCCTGGTACACCGCCATGCCGCCGCCGCTCAGCGTGCGGCAGCCGCGCGCCTCGGCCGCTTCGAGCAGCGCGGTGCGGATCGGGAAATAGACGATGTCCGCCACCCACAGCCGCTCGTGCAGATACTCCGCAGGCAACGGCATACCGGGCAGCTTCGCCATGCCGGTAGGCGTGGCGTGGATGAGGCCGGTGGCGTGCTTGAGCACTTCGCGCAGATCGCCGCCCGCGCTCACGCGAGCCGCCGGGAAGCGCGCCTGCAATTCGCTGGCGAGCGATTCGGCACGCGAAGCGTCCACGTCGAACAGCGTGAGCGCCTGGGCGCCCATCTGCAGCGCCGCGTGCGCGACCGCCGCGCCCGCGCCGCCCGCGCCCAGTTGCACCACCGCTTCGAGCGAGACATCGGGCAGGCCACGCTGGAACGCGCGCGCGAAACCCGACCAGTCGGTGTTGTGGCCGATGCGCTTGCCGTCGCGGAAGAGCACCGTGTTCACGGCGCCGAGCGCGCGGGCGTCATCGGAGAGTTCGTCGAGCAGTTCGATCACGGCCTGCTTGCACGGATAGGTAATGTTCAAACCGTCGAAACCCATGCGCTCGGCGGCCAGCAGCAACTCGGGCAGCGCGGCGGGCGTGAGCTTCAGCGCTTCGAGGTCGATGCGCCGATATACATAGTGGAAGCCGAGTTCGCGGCCTTCCTGCTCCTGCATCGCGGGCGTGAGCGAGCCGCCGATGCCCGAGCCGATCAGGCCGCAGAGAAACGAGTTGGCGGTTGCGCGCGCGCCCAGCGCATTCGTTTTGGCGTGGTTCTGGGCGCTCATTTCGTCACCTTTTTGGCGAGCAGCGTGGCCATGCGCTCCAGCGCGAGCACATACCCTTGCGTGCCGCAGCCGACGATGATGGCCTCTGCAATGGGCGAAACGAACGAATGGTGCCGGAACGCCTCGCGCTTGTGCACGTTCGAGATATGGACCTCGATCACGGGCTTCGCGATGGCGGAAAGCGCATCGGCGATCGCCACCGACGTATGCGTATAGGCCGCCGGATTGATGACGATGCCGTCCACGCGCGTGCGCGCTTCGTGCAGCCAGTCGATCAGCTGATGCTCGGCGTTCGACTGGCGAAAATCGATCTCGATCCCAAGACGCGCCGCCGCCTCGCGGCACAGGTTGGCAACGTCATCTAACGTTTCAGCGCCGTAGATCGCAGGCTCCCGCGTTCCCAGCAGATTCAGGTTCGGTCCGTTCAGGACCAGCACCGAAGGCATTCCCATTACACACACTCCAGAACAGCTTGACGACCGGCACGGCGCATGCTCGATAACCGTTGCATGTTTCACCGCATGGTCGCCAGTGTGCCGCGAAGCGGTACACCGGTCACCTGGGGTTTGCCAGAATTTGTACTAACTAGTTAGTTTGGCGTATCCTTCGGACACTCCAGCGGCAAGTGTGTCTGCGGTGCGCCAGTTAGTTAAATGCCGCCCTACACCGCCGCGCCGGACCCTTGTTCAACACCGAAGTCGCCGTCAGCAAGCTCGCCATGCCCATGTCCAAGCCGCTCCACGCCCCCTCTCGCGCGCTGCGTCGCTCGATCGCCACGGTGTCGATCAGCGGCACGCTCGCCGACAAGCTCGCCGCGATCCGCGCCGCCGGCTTCGACGCGGTCGAGATCTTCGAGAACGATCTGCTCTATTTCGAAGGCTCGCCCGCCGACGTGCGCCACATGGCCGGCGATCTCGGCCTCGATATCGTGCTGTACCAGCCGTTCCGCGATTTCGAAGGCGTTGCGACTGAGCGCCTCGCGCGCAACATCGAACGCGTGAAGCGCAAGTTCGACGTCATGCATCAGCTGGGTACGGACCGTTTGCTGGTGTGCAGCAATGTCTCGCCCGACACGATCTGCGACGACGGCCTCGCCGCCGAACAGCTTGGCGCGCTCGCGCAGGCCGCCGGGGAAGCGGGCGTGACGATCTGTTATGAGGCGCTTGCGTGGGGACGCCACGTGCGCACCTATGGCCACGCGTGGCGGCTCGTCAACACCGTCGATCACGCGAACCTGACGCTCGCGCTGGACAGTTTCCACACGCTCTCGCTCGATGACGCGCCGGACGGCATCGCTACGATTCCGGGCGCGCGCATCGGCTTCGTGCAGATCGCCGACGCACCGAGAATGCAAATGGACGTGCTCGAATGGAGCCGGCACTATCGCTGCTTCCCGGGCCAGGGCGACTTCGCGCTCGCGGATTTCACGGCCCAGGTGGTGAAAAGCGGCTACACGGGCCCGCTTTCGCTCGAAATCTTCAACGACGGCTTTCGCGGCGCGCCGCCCGCCGCCACGGCCGCCGACGGCCATCGTTCGCTCTTGCTGCTCGAATCGCTCACGCGCGAAACCCTGCAGGCGGAGCATGTCGAAGCGAGTGCGCTCTACCACCCGAGCGCCGCACCCGCGAACGCGCAGTGGCAATTCCTCGAGTTCGCCGTGGACGACACCGCCCGCGCGCATGTGGCGAACTGGCTTGAAAAGCTGCATTTCCGCCGCGCGGGCCAGCATCGTTCGAAGGACGTGACGCTCTATCAGCACGGCTCGGCCGCCATCGTCCTCAACGCCGAGCCCGACTCGTTCGCCGACGCGTTTTTCCAGCGCCACGGGCTCTCGCTCTGCGCCTCGGCGTTTCGCGTGGACGATGCGCGCCTCGCGCTCGAACGCGCGGCGGGATTTGGCTACCAGCCGTTCTCGGGCCGCGTGGGTCCGAACGAGCGCGTGGTGCCCGCCGTCCAGGGGCCGGACGGCAGTCTTAACTATTTCGTTAACGAGGAGCCGGGCCAGCCCACCCTCTTCGAGGCCGATTTCGCGCTCACGGATATCGACGGCCCGGTCGAAGTAGGACCGATCGCGGGCATCGATCACGTGAGCCTTTCGCTGCCTGCCGGCTCGTTCGATTCATGGGTGTTGTTCCTGAAGTCGGCGTTCGGGCTCGAAGCGACGCCCGCCGTGCTGCTGCCCGATCCGTACGGCCTCGTGCGCAGCCGGGCGCTCATGAGCCGCGACCGCGGGCTGCGCGTGGTGCTCAACGCCTCGGTGGACCAGCACACGGCCGCGGCAGAAACCGTGCGCGCCTACCACGGCACAGGCCTGAATCACGTGGCGTTCAGCACCGGCGACATCTTCCGCGCCGTGACCGAATTCGAGGCGGCCGGCGTGCCGCTCCTGCGCATACCGGCGAACTACTACGACGATCTCGACGCGCGCCACGCCCTCGACCCCGAGTTTCTCGACGCGCTGCGCAACCACAACCTGCTCTACGACCGCGACGAGCGCGGTGGCGAGTTCCTGCACGCCTATACGGAGACGCTCGACCAGCGCTTCTTCCTGGAGATCGTGGAGCGGCGCGGCGGCTACGACGGCTACGGCGCGCCCAACGCAGCCGTGCGCCTCGCGGCGCAGGCGCGCCAGCGCGCACTTGCCGCACAGAGCGCGGGCAAACCGCTGGATTGATTCAAACGCAGTCACCGTAGTCACTTCGCGCAGCAGTAAGCACGCCGCATCGACCTGAAAGTCATGCGGCTTAGCAAAGAAAAATATAAGCAGTCCAAATCTCACCCGGAGACACACACCGATGAAGAAAGCAGGCCTTGGTATCGGCACGTTCCTCGCGACTAGCGCAGCCCTCGTGGCCAGCCCCGCGTTTGCGCAAAGCAGCGTTACGCTTTACGGCGCAGTAGACGACGCCATCACCTACGTCAACAACCAGAATGGTCACTCGAATGTCTATCTGCGCCAGGGCAACCTGTATGCGTCGAAGTTCGGCTTGCAAGGCAAGGAAGATCTAGGTGGAGGCACGTTCGCGATCTTCGACCTGCAGAATGGCTTCGACCTCAACTCGGGCGCGCTGTCGTCGAGCGGACTGATCTTCAATCGCCAGGCCTACGTGGGCCTGCAGAACCAGAACCTGGGCACGTTCACGGCCGGCCGTCAGTACACGCCGTATTACCTGTTCGTCGGGCCGCTCACGGGAAGCTCGTGGCTCACCGGCGCAACCGGCGCGCACCCCGGCGATATCGACGGTCTCGACACGACCGTGCGCATCAACAATTCGGCGACTTACACCTCGCCGATCTTTTACGGCGTGCAGGCGAGCGCCATGTACGCGCTCGGCGGCATTGCGGGGAGCACCGGCAAGGGTCAGACGTGGAGCGCCGCGCTGCGCTACTCCGCCGGCCCGGTGAGCCTCGCGGCGGCCATCCTGCGCATGGACAACGCGCAGTTGACGAGCGGATTCGACAGTTCGTCAACGGGCAGCTTCGGCAAGTCGTCGCTTAATACGGGCTATGTCTCGGCTAGCGCGGTCCAGCACATCGCGGCGGGCGGCAACTACACGCTCGGCAACCTGGTCCTCGGCGCGTCGTATTCGAACGTTCAGTACATCGCGGGCGGCAAGTCGATCTTCCACGACACGGCCATCTTCAACACCTGGGCGGCGCTCGCCGTGTATCGCTTCACGCCGGCCTTCGACGTGGGCGGCGGCTTCGCCTATACGCTGGCTTCGAAGGCCAACGGCATCACGAGCGCGGCGCGCTATCAGCAGTACTCGCTCAAGGAGTCGTACCACCTCTCGAAGCGCACCACGCTCTATGCGCTGCAGGCCTACCAGCACGCCGGCGGCCAGACGCTCGGGGCGAACGGCGCGGGCAACATCGTCAACGCAAGCCCCGCCGTGGGCGACTCGCAAAACTCCACGCCTTCGTCCACGCGCTCGCAGTTCGTCGGCATGGCCGGTATCGCGCTGCTGTTCTGATCCGGTGTTCCGATCCACCGGCGGGGGCCGCCTGCACGGCCCCCCCTCGACGCAGCGGCACGGCGCTGAGTACACTCGCGGATATCGCCTAAACGAATCCACGCGAATCCGCGAACTCACCGTGCCGCCCCCCGTTCCCGCCATCAGCCCACGCCTGCGCAGCAGGCTTCGCACGCTCGCCAAAACCCAGCCCAGGGCTGTTCAGCGCACCTATGACACGCTGCTCTCGCTCGAAGGCTATAGCGCGCTCTCTGCGGCGGCGCGCAACGACATCTTCACGTCGATCGCGTTTTCCGCGAACCAGTGGTTCCAGTGCCTGCTCGAGGGCACGCCGCCCACCGCCGAAGTCATGGATCAGACTGCGGCGTTCGCGCGCCGACGTGTCCACCAGAACGTGCCGCTGCGTTCGCTGCTGCGCGCCTTTCGCCTGGGCGCGCGTGAGTTGTGGCGCACCTGCACGGAGCTCGCCGAGGCCGACCCGGCGCTCGCGCATGAACTGCTATTCGATATTTCGCCTTATCTGCTCGATTACTTCGATGCGATGGCCGAGCACATCGCCGAAGCCTATCTCGACGAGCAGCACCAGCAAGCACGCTGGCGCGGCTCGCTGCTGCAGCAGCTGTACGACCTCGTGTTCCATGCCCCCGATGACGCCGCGCGCTTTCGCGAGACCGTCGAGGCGCTCGGCCTCGACGCCACGCTGCCGCGCATTGCGCTCGCTGTCGATCTGGATTTGCGCGACCACGCACCTTCGGTGCGCGAGGATGCGCTCGACCGTTTCGCGCTCAGCGCCGCGCGGCACTTCGAGCTGAAGCCCGACGCGCTGGTGCGTGCGTGGCATCGCGAGCGGCTGGTGTTCTGGCTGCCGTGCGTGCGCGGCGATTCGATGACGCGTAACGACCAGCGCGTGACCGAGCATGCGGCCGCGCTCGCGCGCGCCGAGCCGCGCGTGCGCAGCATCGGCATCGGGCTCATGAACGAAGGGGCGCGCGGCTGGGCGGCCTCGGTGGAAGAGGCGCTCAAGGCGGTGGACTTTGCGCCGCGTGGCAGCCACGTGGATGACAGCGAAGAAAATGGCGACTTCCTGCGCGTGCACCGCTTTTCCTCGATTGCAATCGAGGAGAGTGTGCGCAGCAGCGCCAACGTGCTGCGTTATCTCGTCTCGCTCGCCGAGCAGCTGGCGACGGAGGCCGACCTGCTCGCCACGCTCGAAGCGTGGTTTGCAAGCGGCCAGCGCCGGCGCCAGACGGCCGAAACGTTAGGTGTACATCCAAATACGCTCGACTACCGGCTCGAGCGCATCGAGACGCTGCTGGGCGCGAAGCTCGCTGATGCGCACTGGATTGCGCGGCTGGATATCGCGCTGAAGCTGCGCGGAGCGACGCAGGGTGCCCAGCGCGATGGCAAGAAGAAGGAGAGGAAGGGGCGCCTCGGGGTGAAGAAGGCGAAGAGCGCGGCGCGCTGAATGACGCGGCGCGCCCCTGTCGCGCGTCACCCCGCGTCGCGCAATTCCCGCCGCAAGATCTTGCCCACCGTCGACTTCGGCAGCGCTTGAACGAAGCTCACCACGCGCGGCACCTTGTACGCCGCGAGTTGCGCCCGGCAATGCGCGATCACGGCTTCCTCGCTCAGCGCTGCCTCACGCGCGGGCACCACGAACACACGCACGGCCTCGCCGCTGCGTTCGTCGGCAACACCCACGCACGCGCATTCGGCCACGCCCGGCAGCGCGGTCACGACCGCCTCGATTTCATTCGGATACACGTTGAAGCCCGAAACGAGGATCATGTCCTTCGAGCGATCGACGATGCGCAGGAAGCCGCGCTCGTCGAACACGCCCACGTCGCCGGTGCGAAAGTAGCCATCGTCCGTAAAGGCGGCGCGCGTGGCCTCGGGCTGGTTCCAGTAGCCCTGCATCACCTGCGGACCCTTCGCGCAGATCTCGCCCGGCTCACCCGGCGCGGCTTCGACGCCGTCGTTCATCAGCTTGACGTCGGTGGAGGGCACCGGCAGTCCCGTCGTCCCGGTGAAGCGATCGACGCTCCCCGGATTGAACGACAGCACCGGGCTCGTCTCCGAGAGTCCGTAGCCTTCGCGGATGAAACCGCCGGTAATGGCCTGCCAGCGCTCGGACACCGTGGGGATGATCGCCGCGCCGCCACCGCCCGCGAGCCGCAGCCGCGAAAAATCGACCTCGCCGATGCGCGGATGCGCAACGAGCCCCGCATAGAGCGTATTCACGCCCATGAAGCTCGTCGGCCGCGCGGCCTTGAACACGTCGATCATGCCGCCCAGATCGCGCGCGTTCGCAACGAGCCAGTTCTCGGCGCCAATCGAGAAGTAGGTGATGAGATTCACCGTCAACGCGAAGATGTGATAGAGCGGCAGCGCGGTGACGACGACTTCCTCGCCCGGGTTCATGAAGCCCGGCATGAAGGTCTTGAACTGCTCGACGTTGGCGACGAGGTTGCGGTGCGTGAGCAGCGCGCCCTTGGATAGCCCGGTCGTGCCACCCGTGTATTGCAGGAAGAGCGGATCGTCGCCGCACAGCGTGGGGGCTTCGAACGGCAAGTCGGCGCCCTGCGCGAGCGCCGCCGCAAACGAGCCGGGCTGCGCATCGCGCTCACCGCTCGCGCTTGTGCAATCGCTCGCGGCAACACTCAGCACGTTCTTGACGGCCGTATTCGCCTTGATCGCATCGAACGTCGGCAACGCGCCGTCGAACGCCACGAGCGTTTGCGCGCCGGAATCCGCCAGCTGGTGCTGAAGCTCGCGCGGCGTATAGAGCGGATTCACGTTCACCTGCACCGCCCCTGCCCGCACGATGCCGATCAGCGCGATGGGAAACGCGAGCAGGTTCGGCAACATCACGGCGACGCGGTCGCCCTTCTTCACGCCCACGTGCTGCAGATACGCGGCGAAATGGCGCGAGAGACGATCGACGTCGGCGTAGCTGAGCGAAGCGTCGCCCGGCGAAGCGTCGCCCGGCGAAGCATCGCCCGCGCGCAATGCCGGCCGGTGCGCATGTTCGCGCATCGCCTCATTGAACATATGCGCGAGCGACGGATGCCGGTCGGGATCGATGGTAGCGGGAATCTCGCCATAGCTGGCGAGCCAGGGGGCTTTCGACACGTTCGTCTCCATGAAATCAATGCGCGGCTTGTATGCGACGTGCCGCGTTTCACGTCCATGCTACGGGCTTGGCCGCGCCGGGAGAACTGGGAAAGCGGATAAGGTGATTGTGAAAAGTCACAAAAGCGCGCCCGCACGCGAACCGGTGCGGCGTCACGTCCGTGTCTGATTTCTGTCAATTGTGCGACACTGCGTCGTCTCGTCCGCATCGCTCTTTCAGCTGCCGACGCGGCACCGCGCCACGCATGTTTGCGAACCCGCATACGCTGCGCCGAGGCGCTTCCCCGAGCGGATTGACCAGAGCCCCCACGCTTTCATGCCGGACATACCCTTGTCCCCCTACCGCGCGCAGAGCGCACGCCGCCGCGGTATTGGCATCGCCCTTTTTCTCGCCGTCATCGCGGCCGGGGCGATTTATGTAATCGATCATCTCGTCGTCGATTTGCGCGCCGTGCGCGAAAGCTCGGCGCTGCCCTTCATCCTGCTCGGGCTTGCGCTGCTCATCGCGCTCGGCTTCGAGTTCGTGAACGGCTTTCACGACACCGCCAACGCCGTCGCCACCGTCATCTACACGAACTCACTCGATCCGCATCTCGCGGTGGCGTGGTCGGGCGCGTGGAATTTCATCGGCGTGCTCGTCTCCAGCGGCGCGGTCGCGTTCGGCATCCTGCAACTGCTGCCGGTGGAACTCATCCTCCAGGTGGGCAGCGGCGCCGGCTTCGCCATGGTGTTCGCGCTCCTGCTCGCCGCGATCGTCTGGAACCTCGGCACCTGGTATTTCGGCTTGCCTTCATCCAGTTCGCATACGCTCGTGGGCTCGATCATCGGCGTGGGCATCATGAACCAGTTCATCAGCGGGCCTTCGGGCACGAGCGGCGTGGACTGGGACCAGGCGTCGGGCGTGGGCAAGGCGCTGCTGTTCTCGCCCGTGGTCGGCTTCGTCATGGCCGCCCTGCTGCTCCTCGTGCTCAAGCTGCTCGTGCGCGTGCCAGCGCTTTATGCCGAGCCCAAAGCCAACCAGGCGCCGCCGCTCTGGATCCGCATCCTGCTCATCCTCACCTGCACCGGCGTTTCGTTCGCCCACGGCTCGAACGACGGCCAGAAAGGCATGGGCCTCATCATGCTGATCCTGATCGGCGTCGTGCCGACCGCCTATGCGCTCAACAAGGCGGTCACGCCCGAGCAAACCACGGCGTTCGTGGTCGTGGCGCGCGAGGCGTCCGCAACGCTGGGCCGCTACGCGCACGGCGCGCCGCCCGAGAACGCGCGCGCCGAGGTCGAGGCATTCGTGCGCACACGCCGGCTCACGCCTGCCACGTTGCCCGCGCTGCGCCAGCTCACCGACACCATCGCCGACCAGGTCGCGTTGTCCGGCTCGATGGCGACGGTGCCCGACGCGATCGTTGACAACGTGCGCAACGACATGTACGTGGCGAGCGAAGCGATCCGCCTGATGCAAAAGGCGAAGGCACCGGAGATGTCACCCGCTGACGCCAAAGTGCTCGACACCTTCCGCAAGCAGATGGACCACTCGACCAAGTTCATTCCGACCTGGGTGAAAGTGGCAGTGGCGCTCGCGCTCGGTCTCGGCACGATGGTGGGCTGGAAGCGCATCGTCGTGACGGTGGGCGAAAAGATCGGCAAGCAGCATCTCACCTATGGTCAGGGCGCCTCGGCCGAAACGGTGGCCATGATCACGATCGGCATGGCCGATGTCTACGGCCTGCCGGTATCGACCACGCACGTGCTCGCTTCGGGCGTGGCCGGCACGATGGCCGCGAACGGTTCGGGCCTTCAGTGGGGAACCGTGCGCAACCTCGTGCTCGCGTGGGTGCTCACGTTGCCGGCTTCGATTGCGCTTGCTGCGGGTCTCTACTGGATGTTCCGGCAAGTTTTCTGACATCGGCTTCGCGCAGCATGTCGCGCAACCGGAACTTCTGCACCTTGCCTGCGGGCGTGGTCGGCATGGCGTCGAGCAGCCATAGCCGTTCGGGCAGGTACTGCACGGCAACCTTGTGCGACTTGAGAAAGCCAACGAGCGAAGGCAAATCGACCGCCTCGCCGGGCCTCGCCACCACCACGGCGCAGGCGCGCTCGCCCAGCCGCTCGTCCGCATACGCGACGATCGCCACCTGCGCAACGGCGGGATGACGATAGAGCAGCGACTCGATCTCCACCACGGGAATGTTCTCGCCGCCGCGGATGATCACGTCCTTGCTGCGGCCGCTGATGCGGATGTAGCCGCGCTCGTCGACGATCGCGAGGTCGCCCGTGTCGAACCAGCCTTGCGCGTCCGTCGCATTGAGGTGCGCGCGCTTGAGATAGCCGCCGAATCCCGAGCACGCCCGCACGAATAGCCGCCCCGCCACGTTCGGCGGCAGCGCCTGGTCGTTCTCGCCCACCACCTTCACTTCCACACCCGGCAGCGGCGCGCCATCGGTCGTGGAGGCGCGTTCGTCTTCGTCGTCCAGATGCGTGAGCGTCACGGCGCCCAGCTCCGTCATGCCCCACGCGGAGACGATCTTCGCCCCCAGCGCCGTGCGTGCGCGATCGACCAGTGCGCCGGGAATGGGCGCGCCCGCACACAAGAACGTGCGCAGCGTCGGCACGCGCGTGCCTGACTCGATGGCCGCGTTGGCGAGATCGCCGAGAAACGCCGTGGACGCCATCGTGAACGTCGCACGCTCCTGCGAGATGAGCGCGAGCGCCGCCTCGGGCTGCCATACGTCCTGCAGGACCGCGCTCCCCCGCAATGCGATCGGCATCATGAGGCCATACATGAAGCCGGTTTGATGCGCCATGGGCGACGCCATCAGCACGACATCGTTGCGGCCGAGACGCATGGCCTGCGCGTAAGGATGAATGTTCGAAAACAGCGTGTTCGCCGTGTGCATCACGCCCTTGGGCTCGCCCGTCGTGCCGGAGGTGTAGAGCAGCTGCGTCACGTCGTCGGGGCCTGGGCGATTGCGCGTGAGGATGGCTTCGGCGTCACTCGCTTCTTCCCAGCTCGGGCCGCTCAGGAGCGCTTCGAAGCTGTTGCGCGCCGGCTCGCCTTCGTCGGTTGCGCCCACCACCACGTGCTCCAAGGCGGGTAGCTCAGGCCGCAGCGCGCGCAGCATGGCCTCGTAGTCGAAGCCTCGATAGCGCTGCGGCACGATCATCACCTTGCTGCCGCCATGGTTGAGCATGAACGACAACTCGCGCTCGCGAAAGATCGGCATGAGGGGATTGAGCACCGCACCGATGCGCGAGCATGCGAGATAAAGCAGCGTGAACTGCCAGCAGTTCGGCAGCTGCATCGAGACCACGTCGCCCTTCGCGACACCGAGCCTGACCAGGCCCACGGCAATGCGGTCCGCCATCCGCGCCATCTGCGCGTACGTGAAGCGCGTGGTCTTTCCGTCTTCGATTCGTACCGCCGTAAGCGCGATCTTCGCCGGACATTCGGCCACGCAGGCGTCCAGTTCGTCGTTGATGGTGCGCCCGGGCCACCAGCGCCGTGCCTCCTCCCGCGCCCGGCGCGGCCCGATCAGTGCCGCGTCGAACTCCATGTGCACCCTCCCGTGGTGTTGCAGGAAACGTCGCAGGCGGCGCGCATCATGCCGGCACCGCGTCGCGGCCCGCGTTCGAGCGCGCGATGATGGTCTTCATGATCTGAGCCGTGCCGTCGCCGATCTGGAAGCCGAGCACGTCGCGCAGGCGCTGTTCGAGCGGCCCGCGGTCGTAGCCGCCGTGCCCGAACGAAAGCAGGCATTGATGCACCACGTCGTAGGCGAGCTTCGGCCCCCACCATTTGCACATGGCGGCTTCGGCCGTATGCGGCAGCCCACGGTCCTTGAGCCACAGTGTTTGCAGACACAACAGCCGTGCGGCCTCCACCTGGGTTGCGTATTCGGCGAGCGGATGCGAAACGCCCTGGAATGCAGAGAGCGGCTTGCCGAAGGCCTCGCGCTGCGCGACGTACTCCCACGTTTCTTCGAGGCTCACGTTCGCCACGGCGAGCACCTGCAGGCCGATCAGCGCGCGCGAAAAGTCGAAGCCCTGCATCACCTGGACGAAGCCCTTGCCCTCGTCGCCCAGCAGATGGTCCACCGGCACGCGCACGTTCTCGAAGAAGATCGAACCGCGTCCGATCGCGCGCTGCCCGTGGCAGTCGAAACGATTGCGCGTAACGCCCGGCAGATCCATCGGCACGAGAATGGCCGAGACGCCTCGCGCGCCGTCTGCCACGCTGCCGGTGCGCGCGAACACCACGGCGGCGTCGGCCTGATCGGCGGCCGAAATCGAAGTTTTCTCGCCGTTGAGGACGTAGTGATCGCCCACGCGCTCCATTTTCAGCCGCAGGTTCGCGGCATCCGAGCCGCCGCGCGGCTCCGTCAGCGCGATTGCGAGCAGCGCGCGGCCCTGCGTGAGGCGTTCGAGCCACGGCCGTGCAATCTCGGGGGCGGCATGCTTGGCGAGAATCTGCCCGTTGAGCGAGGCGAGCAGGTTGATGTACGAGAGGCTCAGGTCCGCGCGCGCAATCTCCTCGTGGATCACCCCGGCGGCGAGGCAGCCCAGGCCCTGGCCGCCATACTGCTCGGGCAATTCCGGCGCGATGAAGCCCATCTCGCCCATTTCGCGCATGAGGCCGCGATCGAGCACGCGTGTGGTGTCGCGCTCGATAAAGCCAGGCGCGACGCGCCCTTGTGCGAAGCGCCGCGCGTGCTCGCCGAGCGCGACGAGGTCTTCGTCGATATACGGATTCATGGTGTCTCCTTGAAGCGGCCTGCTCTATTCATTCGTCATCCTGATCGTCACGGAGACACCGTTATTTGGCGTACTTGCGGAACTCGGGTTTGCGCTTTTCCTGGAACGCGCGCACGCCCTCGCGGGACTCTTCCGTGTCGTAGTAGAGCTTGAGCGCGTACATGCCCATGCCCGCAATGCCGGCCTGATGCGCGGTGTCCATATTGAACGAGCGCTTGGCGATCGCAATGGCCGTGGGGCTCTTTTCCATGATCTCATCGCACCACTTCTGAACTTCCGCGTCGAGCTGATCGTGCGGCACGACGGCGTTCACGAGGCCCATGGCCAGCGCTTCGGCAGCCGGATAGCGGCGGCACAGATACCAGATTTCACGCGCCTTCTTTTCGCCCACCACGCGCGCGAGAAACGCCGTGCCGTAACCAGGATCGACCGAGCCGACCTTCGGGCCCGCCTGGGCGAACACGGCCTTTTCCGAAGCAATGGTGAAATCGCAGATCGTGCACAGCACGTTGCCGCCGCCCACCGCATAGCCCTGCACGCGTGCGATCACGGGTTTGGGCACGTCGCGAATCGCCGTGTGCAGCTCTTCCATCGGCAGGCCGATCGTGCCGCGCCCGTCGTACTGTCCCGCGTGTGCGGACTGGTCGCCGCCCGTGCAGAACGCCTTGTCGCCTGCACCGGCAAGGACGATTGCGCCGATCTCGCGGTCGTAGCCCGCCTTGTTGAGCGCGTGAATCAGTTCGTCACAGGTGCGGCCGCGAAACGCGTTCATCTTGTCGGGCCGGTTGATGGTGATCCATGCCGCGCCGTTGCGCACTTCGTAGAGGATGTCTTCGTAGTTCATGATCGATGCCTTTAATGATTCGTAGTCGATAGAGCGCGCGTTCGCCGGCGTTAGCCCGCCATGGTCAGGCCGCCCGATACGCTCAGCACCTGGCCCGTGATGTAGTTCGCGTCGTCGCTCGCGAAGAACACGATCGCGCCGGGCAGATCATCGGGCTGCCCGATGCGGCCGAGCGGAATGGAGCGCTGGAACGCTTCCAGCAGCTTTTCAGGGTTGCCAGCGCCTTCCTTGTACTCGGCGAAGAGCGCGGTGTCGGTCGGGCCCGGACACACCACGTTCACGGTGATGCCGTGGCGCGCATGCTCACGCGCAATGGTTTTCGAAAACGCCACGAGGCCGCCCTTGCACGCCGCATAGACCGCCTCGCCCGACGAGCCCACACGCGCGGCGTCCGAGGCGATGTTGATGATGCGTCCGCGCTTGCGCTCGACCATGCCGGGCAGCACCGCGTGATGCATGTGCAGCGCGCCCGTGAGATTGATCGCGATGAGCTTGTCCCACTGTGCCGGTTCGGTTTTCGTGAACGGGCGGAAAACGTCCCAGCCCGCATTGTTCACGAGCACATCCACAGGACCGAGCTGCGCTTGCACTTGCTCGAGCGCCGTTTCCACCTCGGCGCGGTTCGTGATATCGCAACGCAGCGCCAGCGCCTGGCCGCCCTTTTCGAGAATTTCGTCAGCCACCTTCAGCGCCGCTTCGAGCGACAGATCCAGCACCGCCACGCGCGCGCCCTCGGCCGCGAAGCGCCGGCAGGTCGCCCCGCCGATGCCGCCGCCACCACCCGTCACCACGACCGTCTTGCCTTCGAGTTTTCGCACCGCGATTCTCCATTCGGTTGAGCAGTACCATAGACGCCTTCGATGCTGCCCCACCTTTGGGTCTCGCCTCGAATTACGTCAATATGTTGACGTATACTAGGTAACACTCAGATCGAAGACAAGCATAGAAGCATCAGGAGAAACCCTTGCCTAAAACGCCAACAATACAGGATTCAAGCCGCTTCGATCTTGCCAACCGGCTGTTCTTCCGGCTCTACCAATGCGCAAATATGTTGCATAAAACCGGCACGCGCGCCGTGGAAGCCGAGGGTTTGACCACGCAGCAATGGGCCGTGCTCGGCGCGCTCTCGCGCCCGGAAGCCCAGCCGGGCATGAGCGTGGGCGATCTCGCGCGGTATCTGATGGTGAGCCGCCAGAACCTCTCGGGCTTGATCAGCCGGATGGAACGCGACGGCCACGTGAGCACCCAGGCGGATGCGCGCGATCGCCGCTCCCGCCTCGTCTGCATGACCGGGCCGGGCCGCAAGCTATGGGTAGCGCAGGCCACGCCGAAAATCGAGGCGTACTACGAAGCCGTGCTAGAGAATTTTTCGTCAGACGACATGACGCACACGCTGCACTATCTGCTGAAGCTGCTCGATAACATGAAGCGAGTGGACGACCGGGAACGCGTGGCGGACGATGACGAGGCGTGAGCGCGCTCCGCTACACTCTGGCGCAAGTTCGTGCTCACGCCCGGCATGAGCTATCAGGTGGGCGACAACGCCGAGGCGCACCAGTCGTACACGCGCACGGGTGCGAAGCTTTTCGTCGTCGATTGAAAGCGATGCCGCTTCAGCGCGGCGCGCCGAGATCGGCGTCGAGCCGCTTGCGCAGGTCGCGCACCACGCGCGCGGCGGGAACGAGCCACCACGTGGGCGCCGCCACGGAGAAGTCGTACGCCAGCGCGGTCTGCGCGGCGCCGGTCGTGTGCGCCCGGCAGCGGAACGCCACCATATGGCGTCGCGTGGCGGTTTGCGAGCCAGGCGAAAAGCGCATGACCGCACGCAGCGCGAATTGTGTATCGTCGGGTGCGGCCTCGTACGATTCGATGCTCCACTCCGCTCCGTAGTGCGCCTCGTGACGCAGCGCCGCGCTCACGCGCCGGCGCGTTTCATCAGCGGGTAAGGCCACGGCGTGCTCGCGCCCCGCACGCCCGGCGCGATACAGCGTGCGCTGCGACCAGCCCCAGCCGAACGTGAGCACCACGCCGCCTGCCACGAGCGCCCACTGCAGAATATGCGTAAGCCAGCGGCCCACCTCGAAGCGCGCGATGGGCGCGAGCAGCAAACCCGAGATCCAGTGCGCGACGACGAAGATCACGACGCACGCGAACACACTCGCGGAGAGCGTCAGCAGCCAGCCCCGCGACGGGTCGTCGAATTTCGCAAACAGGAAATCGCGCACGCCGCCTGAACGCGCGTGCACGTCATTGGCTTCGGCCGCGGTTGCCCCCTCTGGCTCACCTTGCTGCGCGGCATCCGCTTCATCGCGCAGCCCCGTGAGTTCGCCGTGCAGCGAGTCGCGCTCGGTCCGCATGCGCTGGATCTCGTCGAGGGTACGCGTGCGCTCGGCGCGCAGCCCGTCCAGCTCGGCGCGCACGCGTTCACGCTGCGCCAGCAACGCCTGCATCTGCGCGTGCAGTTCGTCGGCTTGCGCGACGCTCAGCGCGGAGCGGCTCACCGGCGGCGCATGATGCACGGACCAGTACGCCTCGAGCAGCTCGCGCGCCTCCTTGACGCGTTTGAACTGGTCGTCGGCCCAGCGCATCGAGGCGGCCGTGGGGTGCCGCCATTTGTCGGGATGCAGGATCTGCGCGAGATGGCGATAGTGATGCTTGATGTCCGCCTCGCTCGCCCCCGGCTCCAGATCGAGCCGGTAGTAGAGGCGGTCGTAATCCACGGGTCGGTAATCGCGGCCTGGCATGACCTGTATCTGTTCGTCAGTGGATGGGTTGGCAGGCGGCGCAACGCCTGCCCACTCAAGTTAGCGCAATGCGCCCAGTCCGGCAAGGAAAGCGCCGCAGCCGTTGCCCGCACCGTTTCAGCGCGGCCGGCCCCCGAGCAGGCAGCTCAACGTCGCAAACGCGGTGGCGGGCAGCTCGTGCAGCTTGCGCACGACCACGGCATCCGGATAGAACGCCTCGACGGCGTCGTCCAGTATGCCGATGCCGACCAGCTCGATGCCCTGCTCCCTGACCGCCTGCACGCGCGCGAGCAGGTCGCTGCGCAACACAGCCGGGTCGCCGTCGCTCGTCGAAGGATAGCCGTCCGAGAGAACCAAAAGCAGCCGACGGCGCGCCTTGCGCTGGGCGAGCCGCGCCGCCGCCCAGGCGAGCGCTTCGCCGTCGGGGTTCTCGTGGCCGCACGCGATGGCCGCGAGCCCGCTCAGGTCGCGCGAGTCGAAGCGCTTGAACACGTGCAGATCCAGCCGCTCGACAAAGCGGTTATAGCCCCGCAGATCGGCGCCGGCCGCGCGCTCGCGCTCATAGCGCGCGCGCAGTTCCGGCGCTTCGATCGAGCTGTAACCGAGCACTTCCGAATCGTAGGCGAGCTGGGTGAGCGCGTCGGCGAGCGCCGCCGCGCACAGGCGCGCCAACTCGATCTTGCGGCCCGCCATCGAGCCGCTCAGGTCGAGCAGCAGCGTCACGACCGTGTCGCGCCCGCTCGCATGACGCGCCACGCGAAACGGCGTGCGGTAGCCGCGCGAGGCGGCGAGACGCGCGAGCGCCGCGCGGTCGATCTCGCCGCGCTCCTGCTCGCGCTTCCAGTGCGTGAGTTCGTCGGCCTGGAGCACGCGCTCGAGCTGTGCCTTGAGCGCACCGGTCTCCGCGCGCGCCAGGGCGCGCAGCTTGCGCCACGCGGCGGGGTCGCCGCGGCCCGTGAGATCGGTGACGACGTCGTAGGCCGTGGTCAGCGGGATCGACAATCGTGGCCGCGTTGGCGCGGGGCTGCGATTCGTGGCGGCGGCGTGCGGCGCGTCCGCTTCGGAAAGCGTTGAGCCGGAGGCGGAATCGGACTCGGCGCTCGCACGTGCCGAAGCGCCGTCGTCGCCTTCGCGGGCGTTGTCGGGCTGGGCGGCGCCGCCCGGCGGTTCGACCTCGTCCGCCTCGCCGAATTCGTCCATTGCCTGAGCGAGCCGCGCCGATTCGTCGTCGAGCCCTTCGGACGGGGCCGCCGTCTGCATCATGTTGTTCGCGCCGCGCGACGCGAGCGAGCGCACGCCCGCCACGATCGCCGCGGCAGCACTCAGGCTGGCGCGCGTCGACTGGCTCGTGCGGGCCGCGCCGAGCGGAGCGTCGATCGCGCGCAGCGCGGCGGCCAGCGCCGCGGCATCGCGCTCGAGCACACCGGGCGCTTCGTCCCACAGCGTACGCTCGATCGCCCACGCAAGGCGCTCGCGCCACGCCAGTTTCGACCAGCGCCGCGCGACCGCCTCGCCGCGCTGCGTACGCCAGCTTTGCGCGTAGCGTGGCGCACCAGGAAACGCCAGCGCGAGTTGTGCGAGCACGCGACGGTCCTCGATCGCCTGCGCAATGCGCCCCGTCACGCCGGCTTGCGGCATATCCAGACGCGCCGCTTCGCTGTAGCGACGGCGCGCCGCCAGCAAATCGAGCGCGCCGAGCAGTGCGGCTTCATCCACGCCATCAGTCGCGAGACGCCCGGGCAGCACGAAACGTTCGCCTTCAATGCGCGGCTCGCCCGCACCGAACGTCACGCTCACGCGCGAGTCGCCGCTCAGCACCCGCGCGAGACGGCCGAGCGCGCCCGCGGGATCGGCGCTCGCCGTCAAACTATGTGTTGCGTCCTGCAAGTTGGCCACAACTGCCTCCGCACTCACGCGTCGAAGATCACGTGATGCCGGATGACGCTGCGGATGAGCGCCGCATCGTCCGCGCTCACCTTCGCGTAGATCGCCGGCCCCGCCGCGCGCTCGACATCGCCGGTGCGCAGCATGAGTTCGGCCCAGTCGATCAGGCGACGCGTGGAGAACGCGCTCGCGAGATCCTCGCGGGCGAACGCGGCGCGGCAGTCGGCGGCGATGGCGGCGAGTGTGTGCGCGAGCGGCCGCGTGAGCGCAGGCAGCGTGCGCAGCAATACTTCGGTTTCCTCTTCAAGTGAAAGATAGTCGAACAGGTAGACGCGCCAGCGGTCGAGAAACGCCTCGTTGAGCAAGTTCGCGCCCTGGTACAGATGTCGGTACGCGCTCATCGCGCCCGCGGCGTTCGCGGTGGCGAAGAGACGGAACGACGGATGCGGCTCGACGATTTCGTTGCCGCGCTCCTTGAGCAGCAGGCGGCCGTTCGGTTCCAGCACGGCGGTGAGCACCGCCAGAATCGAAGGCTCGGCAAAGTCGAGTTCGTCGATGATGAGCCAGTAGCCGTCGCGCATCGCCACGGGCAGCACGCCGTCCACCCAGATCGTCTCGCCGCCCTTCACGGTCCAGAAGCCGACGAAGTCGCCAATGGTGGTCTGGCCGTTCATGTTCGCGCGCATCACGCCGTAGTCCGCGCGCGCCGCCACCTGCTCGATGAAGCTCGTCTTGCCCGAACCCGTATGACCGATCAGCATGACGCGGCGATTTTCTACGATGTCCTGAACGATGTCGTCGCCGCGTTCGGTGAAGAGGTAGGCTGCGTTCACGCGCGGCACTAGCGCGTTCGGTTCCCCGCGCGGCAGGTCGACACTGCCGATGCGTACGGTGGGCGTGTGGATTTGCGGGCTGGCTTGAGTCGCTTTGGCCTCGCGCGCCACTTCGACGGCCCGCTGCAAGGCGGCGGCAAATGTGCTGCCCGCTTGTGTGGCTCGCACTTCGTTGGCGCGCTGAGCTTCGGAAACGAAGCCCTCGCGACGCCACTTGAGCAGCTTCGCTTCGAGATTGTCGAGATCGATTTCGGTGTCGATGTCGATGTCGACTTCACCGTCCTCGCCCTGGCCGTGCTCGATGCGGTACATGTGTGCGCGTTCCGAAGGCGTGACGCGCCACCATTCGCGCGCTCGGCCGGCGCCGCGTGTGTAGAGGCCGAGCGGGGCTTCGTCTTGTACTGCGGGATCGGTTGCGTTCATGGGCGGATAATGCGGGGCGCGTTCGGTCAATCGTCACATATTACCGATGCGCATCGCAGGGCGGCAATGCCACCGCCGTGCTTCCGGCCCGCGCCCAACCATGCTAGCGTGGCGATCGCCATACGAGGCACGCACGCCACGCCCCACCTGTCACCCGGAGGCCCCCAATGCCCCAAGCCGCGCCGCCCGAACTCGACAACGAGCCCGGGCGCGGCCGTTCGCTAGCACGCCACTACCCGCGCGGCCTCCAGATCGAGCCGCACTCGCATACATGGGCGCAGGTGCTCTACGCCGTCTCCGGCGTGATGTGGGTCGAGGTAGAGCGCGAGGCGCTCGTCGTGCCGCCGCAGCGCGCCGTGTGGCTGCCTCCCGGCACGCAGCACGCCATCCACATGCTGAGCGCCGTCGAGATGCGCAATCTGTATCTGCACGAGCGCGACAGCCGGCACCTGAGCGAGCGGTGCGAAGTGTTCGAGGTCAACGGCCTGCTGCGCGAACTCATCACGAGCCTCGCGGAACGCGCGCGCGAAGACGACACCTGGCTCGACGCGGCCTATCGCCTAGCGTCGATCGAACTTGCCCACGCACCGCGCTCCACGCTGCGCATTCCGCTGCCCGACGCGTCCGACCGCCGCCTCGCCACGCTGTGCCGCGCGGTAATCGACAACCCATCGGCCGATATCGGCTTCGAACAACACTCGGCATGGGTGGGCGCGAGCGTACGCACGCTCTCGCGGCTCTTCACGCGCGAGCTTGGCATGGGATTTGCGGAGTGGCGCCGCCAGGTGCAGCTCGCAGTCGCGGTATCGCGCCTGGCGCAAGGCGAGCCCGTGAGTGCCGTGGCGCGGATGCTGGGCTATCGACCCAGCAGCTTCAGCGACATGTTCCGCCGCGAACTGGGCGTGCCGCCCAGCGAGTTCCGGCCCGCCGGCACCCTTGGCGACACAGCGGGTTTCGCAGAGGAAAGCGCCGCGCAGTAATACGCGCGCAGACGCGTGGCGCGGCTCAATGCGGCGGCAGATCGCCCACTAGCGGAAACATGTCGGGCGTATAGCCCATATTGAAGTAACCGGCCCGTGCATAAGTAGCGATTCGCTCGAGATGCTCGGTTTCGCGCGACGCGTCGCGCAGTTCGGGCTCATCGGCTTGCGGCGTGGGCGGCGCCCGATTCGCTCGGCCGCGCCGCGCGAACCACGCCGGCACGGACAGTATCGACAGCTTCGACATTGCGGACTCCTTGCGAGGCGTTGATCTCTTCCAATCTAGACAGTCGAAGGCGCGCACGCAAACAAGCATTTCTGCGATGCATTGCACAGCGCGGCCCATGCTCAACGCTCAACCGGTCCGCGCGCTGTAAACGCCCGAAAATCTTACAAATAACTAACGTTTCGAAATTGGCGCACGAGTTGGTTAGACTGCGAGTCTTAGCCTTCGCTGCATGGCGGGGCACGGCTTCGACGGCATAACAATCATGAGAATGCGTATGCAGCAACTCGACAGTCTCCGGCAGCAATTCGCGGCGCCCAAGCCGTTGAGTGCGCCGACATGGTTTCTCCGCACCGCCTCGCGCGGTGTTCCGATCTCCTGGAGGCAGGCATGAGCGACGTCCCGCAGACGCAACCCGCGCCCCAGCCACCCCCGCCGCCCCCGCCACCGCCACCCGCTCCGCCCCCGCGGGCACCGAAGCGCCGCCGGCTCGGCCCGATCATTCTCGCCATTCTCGTGATCGTGCTGATTGTGCTCGTGATCGTGCACATCATGCGCAACAAGAAGACGGAGCATGGCGCGGCGCCGCAGGTCGTGACCGTGGCCGCCGCCACGCTCGGGCCCATGCCCGTGACGCTCAACGCGCTCGGCACCGTCACGCCTGTCGCGACTGTCACGGTTCTGCCGCAAATCAGCGGCTACCTCACCGAGGTGGGCTACAAGGAAGGCCAGGACGTCGTGAAGGGGCAGTTCCTCGCCCAGATCGACCCGCGCCAGTACGAGATCAGCAAGGAGCAGGCGCTCGCGCAGCTCGCCAAGGACCAGGCCTTGCTGGCACAGGCGCGCGCCGACCTCGCGCGGTATACGCAGTTGAACGCAAAGCAGTCGATCGCCGCGCAGACCTACAGCGACCAGCAGTTCCTCGTCAAGCAGTACGAAGCCGCGGTGCAGGCCGACAAGGCGAACGTCAGGCTGTTCGAGCTCGACCTGATCTATTGCCGCATCACGGCGCCGGTGTCGGGACGCGTGGGCCTGCGGCTCGTCGATCCGGGCAACTATGTGACTTCGTCCAGCTCCACGGGCATTGCCGTCATCACGACGATCAAGCCCACCACCGTGCAGTTCGCCATCCCGCAAACCTCGCTAGGCAGCGTGCTCGAGCGCGTCAACGCCGGTGCGAAATTGCCGATCACCGTCTTCAGCAGCGACAACACCCGCCAGATCGCCACCGGCACGCTCTTCGCGCTCAGCAACCAGATGGCCACGGCCACCGGCACGGTCACGCTACGCGCGAGCGTGCCCAACGACAACGAGGCGCTCTTTCCCAACGAGTTCGTCAACGTGAGGCTGCTCGTCGACACGCTGCAGAACGCCGTACTCGTACCGACGCCCGCCGTGCAGACCGGCGCGCCCGGCGACTACGTGTACCTCGTGAACGCCGACAACACCGTGTCGGTTCACAAGGTCACGCTCGGCCCGAGCGACGGCCGCTACACGGTGATCTCCGCGGGCCTGCAGCAGGGTCAGCAGGTCGTGACCGACGGCCTCGACCGCCTCAACGACGGCACGAAGATCCAGCCTGCGGGGCCGAGGCCCGCCACGCACGCAGGCGCGGCGAGTGCGCCGCACCATGGCAGCGCCCCGGGCGCGGCCAGCGAACCCGGCGCCACGGCGCCGAACGCCTCCGACGCGAGCGCCGCGGCCTCGCAAGCGGGTTGAGCCCCGGACCCAGCGCCGATGAATATTTCGCGTCTCTTCATCCTGCGGCCGGTCGCGACTTCGCTCCTGATGATCGCGATGGTGCTGATCGGCCTCGTCGCGATGAAGTTCCTGCCGGTTTCCTCGCTGCCCGCGGTGGACTATCCCACCATCCAGGTGCAGACCTTCTACCCGGGCGCGAGCCCGAACGTGATGGCGACCACGGTCACGGCGCCGCTCGAAGTGCAACTCGGCGAAATCCCGGGCCTGCAGCAGATGATCTCGTACAGCTCCGAGGGTGCCTCGATCATCACGCTGCAGTTCGACCTCTCGCTGAGCCTCGACGTGGCCGAGCAGAACGTCCAGCAGGCCATCAACGCGGCCAACAGCTTCCTGCCGAGCGGCCTGCCCGCGCCGCCGACCTACGCCAAGGTGAACCCGGCCGACCAGCCGATCCTCACGCTCGCGATCACGTCGAAGTCGATGTCGCTCACGCAGTTGCAGGACGCGGCCAACAACCGTCTCGCCACGAAGATTTCCGAAGTGCCGGGCGTGGGCCTCGTCACCACGGCGGGCGGCAACGTGCCCGCCGTGCGCGTCGAAGCCGACCCGCAGAAGCTGGCCGCCTACGGCCTGAATCTCGACGACCTGCGCACCCTGCTCGCCAACGTCAACGTGAGCAACCCGAAGGGCAATTTCGACGGCCCCGAACTGAACTACACGATCAATTCGAACGACCAGATCTCGGACCCGAAGGACTACGAAGACACCGTCATCGCCTATGAGAACGGCTCGCCCGTCTTCATGCGCGACGTGGCGCGCGTCTCAACGGCCGCGCAGGACGTGGAGCGCGGCGCCTGGTACAACAAGACGCCCGCCATCGTGCTGAACGTGCAGCGCCAGCCGGGCGCGAACGTGATCGCCACCGTCAACCAGATCATGCAGCAGTTGCCGCAGCTCGAAGCGGCGCTGCCCGCGGGCATGCAGGTCACGGTGGTGTCGAACAGCGTGGGCGTAATCCGCGCTTCGGTGAGCGACGCGGCCTTCGAACTCGTGCTCGCCGTGGCGCTCGTGGTGGCCGTGATCTTCGTGTTCCTGCGCAATCTGCCCGCCACCATCATTCCGAGCATCTCAGTGCCGGTCTCGCTGATCGGCACGCTCGCGATCATGTACGAGCTGGGCTATTCGATCGACAACCTCTCGCTCATGGCGCTCATCATCGCCACGGGCTTCGTGGTGGACGACTCGATCGTGATGATCGAAAACATCGTGCGCTACCTCGAGGAAGGCGACAAACCCTTGCAGGCGGCGTTAAAAGGCGCTGGCCAGATCGGTTTCACGATTCTTTCGCTGACGATCTCGCTCATCGCCGTGCTGATTCCACTGCTCTTCATGGGCGGCGTGATCGGACGCCTCTTCAGCGAATTCGCCGTCACGCTCGCGGTGACCATCGTGCTGTCGGCCGTCGTCTCGCTCACCGTCGTGCCGATGATGTGCGCGCGCATCTTGCGCGCCCAGGCCGAGCGCCACCCGAGCCGCTTCGAGCGCATCAGCGAAGGGCTTTTCAACAAGACGCTCAACGCCTACGAGCGCGGCCTGCGCTGGGTGCTCGACCATCAGACGCTCACGCTCGTCGTGTTCGTGGTGACGGTGGTGCTCACCGGGCTGCTTTACGTCGTGATTCCGAAGGGCCTGTTCCCGGTGCAGGACGTGGGCGTGCTGCAAGGCATCAGCGTGGCCGACAACTCCATCTCCTACCAGGCGATGGTGCGGCGCCAGTCCGCCCTGGCCGAGGAAATCCTCAAGGACCCCGATGTCGTTTCGCTCACCTCGTACGTGGGCATCGACGGCATCAACAACACGCTCAACAACGGGCGCTTCCTCATCAACCTGAAACCGCACGACGACCGCTCCGAAACCGCCGACGAAATCGGTCGGCGCATTCAGCAGTCGGTCGCGAAGGTCGCGGGCGTGCGCCTTTACATCCAGCCCGAGCAGGACCTCACGCTCGACACCACGGTCTCGCGCAACCAGTACAACTTCGTGCTGCGCGGGCCGAGCCAGGACGCGTTCGAGCAGTACGTGCCCGCGCTCATCGCACGCATGAAGCAGATCCCGTCGATCCGCGACGTCACGAGCGACCTCAACACGGACGGCCTTTCCGTGAATGTCGAAGTGAACCGCCAGCTCGCGGCGCGCTACGGCATCACGGCGGCGACCATCGACAACGCGCTCTACGATGCGCTGGGCCAGCGCATCGTTTCGACCATCTTCCAGCAGTCGGACCAGTACCGCGTGATTCTCGTGGCCAAGCCCGAGGCGCTGCCCACGGTCGAATCGCTCGGCGACCTTTACCTGCCGAGCCAGACGAGCAGCGAAGGCCAGGTGCCGCTCAAGGGCATTGCGAAGATCAGCATCACGCGCTCGCCGCTCATGATCAGCCACCTCGCGCAGTTCCCTTCGGTCACGATCTCGTTCAATCTCGCCGATGGCGCGTCGCTCTCCGCCGCTGTGCGCGACGTGCGCAAAGCCGAGGCCGCCGTGAACCTGCCGCCTTCGATCACCTCGTCGTTCCAGGGCGCGGCGCAGGCGTTCGAGGATTCGCTTGCCAGCGAGGTGTATCTGCTGATCGCGGCGCTCGTGGCCGTGTATATCGTGCTGGGCGTGCTGTACGAGAGCTATGTGCACCCGGTCACGATTCTTTCTACGCTGCCTTCGGCCGGCATTGGCGCGCTGCTCGCGCTGATGATCGCAGGCAAGGACCTCGACGTGATCGGCATTATCGGCATCGTGCTGCTGATCGGCATCGTCAAGAAGAACGCCATCATGATGGTGGACTTCGCGCTCGAAGCCGAGCGCGTGCACGGCAAGCCGCCGCGCGAGGCGATTTTCGAAGCGTCGCTGCTGCGTTTCCGGCCGATTCTCATGACCACGCTCGCGGCCATGCTCGGCGCGCTGCCCATGCTGCTCGGCAGCGGCACGGGCTCGGAACTGCGCCGTCCGCTGGGTCTTGCGATCATCGGCGGCCTCACGCTTTCGCAGATGCTCACGCTGTTCACGACGCCCGTGATCTATCTGCTCTTCGACCGGCTGGCCGAACGCTTCGGCCGCAAGCGCAGGCCTGAACGCCACGCGGACGGCGACGCGGGCGGCGGTCCCGGCAACGGCGCGCCACCCGCGCCCGAGGGCACGCCGTGAACCTCTCGGCGCTCTTCATCCGGCGGCCGGTCGCGACATCTCTCCTCGCGATCGCCATCCTCATTTCGGGGATGCTCGCCTTTTTCCGGCTGCCGGTCGCGCCGCTGCCCAACATCGCCTACCCGGTGATCGTGGTGCAGGCCAACATGGCAGGCGCGAGCCCGGACATCATGGCGTCCACGGTGGCCGAGCCGCTGGAGCGCCGGCTCGGCACCATCGCGGATGTCAGCCAGCTCACGTCGATCAGCAACACGGGCACGGCGATCATCGTGGTGGTGTTCGGCCTGAACCGCGACATCAACGGCGCGGCGCGCGACGTCGAAGCCGCCATCCAGGCCGCGCGCGCCGACTTGCCCACCACGCTGCGCAGCAACCCGACGTATCGCCAGTACAACCCCGCGAGCGCGCCGATCATGGTGCTCGCGCTCACCTCGGACACGCTCACCAAGGCTCAGCTGTACGACTCCGCCGATTCGGTCATCCAGCAGCAGCTCTCGCAAGTGGACGGCGTGGGCCAGATCACACTGGGCGGCGGCGCGCTGCCCTCGGTGCGCGTGGAGCTGGAGCCGGGCAAGCTCAACAGCTACGGCATCGGCCTCGAAGACGTGCGCGCGTCGATCGGCGCGGCCAACGCGAACAGCGCGAAAGGCCATATCGACCAGGGCAACCAGCGCTACACGGTGACGTCGAACGACCAGATCAGCAAGGCCGCGCCGTTTCGCGACGTGGTGATCGCCTATCGCAACGGCTCGCCCGTGTTCCTGCGCGACGTGGCTTCCGTCATCGACTCCAACGAAAACATCCGCAACGCGGGCCTCTACAACGGCAAGTCGGCCGTGCTCGTGATCGTCTACCCGATGCCGGGCAGCAACGTCGTGAAGACAGTGCAGCAGATCCGCGATCGCCTGCCCTCCATCGAAGCCGCGCTGCCCGCCACGATCAAGGTGGATGTGGCGATCGACCGCTCCGAGTCCGTGCGCGCCTCCGTGGCCGACACCGAACGCACGCTCTTCATCGCCGTGCTGCTCGTAATCGGCGTGGTGTTCGTGTTCCTGCTCTCGCCGCGAGCCACGCTCATCCCCGCCGTGGCGCTGCCGCTTTCCATCGTGGGCACGTTCGGGCCCATGTACCTGCTCGGCTACAGCATCGACAATCTGTCGCTCATGGCGCTCACCATCGGCACAGGCTTCGTGGTGGACGACGCCGTGGTCGTGCTGGAGAACATCGTGCGCCACATCGAGGCCGGCATGGACCCGAAGGAAGCCGCGCTCAAAGGCGCGGGCGAAGTGGGCTTCACGGTGCTTTCCATGAGCCTTTCGCTCATCGCCGTGTTCCTGCCCATTCTGCTCATGCCCGGCATCGTGGGCCTGCTCTTTCATGAGTTCGCGATGACGCTTTCGATCGCGATCCTCATCTCGCTCGTGATCTCGCTCACGGTCACGCCCACCATGTGCGCCTACGTGCTCAAGCGCGAGGCGCTGCACAAGAAGCCATCGCGCGCGGCCGTGTGGATCGACGCGCAGTTCGAGCGCTTCAAGCAGTTCTACTCGCGCACGCTCGACGTCGCGCTCGATCACGCGCGGCTCACGATCTTCATCCTGTTCGCGCTGCTGGTCGGCAATGTGTTTCTCGCGCGGCTGCTTTCCGGCACGTTCTTCCCCGAGCAGGACACCGGCATTCTGATCGGACAGATCATCGCGGACCAGAGCATTTCGTTTACGGCGATGGAAAAAAAGCTCGCGCAGCTGCAGGCCATCGTGAAGGCCGATCCGGCGGTGCAATCGGTGGCGGGCTTCACGGGCGGGCGCGCGCTCAATTCGGCCACCGTGTTCGTCGAACTGAAACCGCTCAACGAACGTCGCCTGACGGCCACCGAGGTCGTGAACCGCCTGCGTCCCAAGCTCAATGGCGTTTCGGGCGCACGGCTTTTCATGCAGGCCCAGCAGGACCTGCAGATCGGCGGGCGGCAGTCGGCGGCCGAGTATCAGTACACGCTCACGAGCGACGACGCCGACGCCCTCTTCACCTGGGTGCCGCGTCTAGTGGACGAGCTGAACAAGCACCGCAGCCAGATGTCGGATGTGAACTCGGACCTGCAGCAAAATGGTCTGGAGGCCTACATGACGGTGCAGCGCACGACCGCCAAGCGCTACGGGTTCGACCCGAACCAGGTGGACAACGTGCTCTACGACGCCTTCGGCCAGCGCACCGTTTCGACCATCTACAACGCGATCAACCAGTACTTCGTCGTGATGGAAGTGGCGCCGCAGTACTGGCAGTTTCCACAGTCGTTCCAGGATATCTGGCTGAGCACGGCGGCAGGCAACGCGAGCGGCGCCGCGCAAACGCAGATGCCGTCGAGCGTCATCTCGGGCGTCACGCCCTTCACGGCCGTGACCACGGCCACCACGGCGAACGGCAACACCAACGAGCGCAACGCCAACGCGGTGGCCAATCAGCAGAACAACGCGATCGCCAACAGCAAGGGCGGCAGCTCCAGCGGCAGCGCGGACAGCACGGCCGCCGAAACCATGGTGCCGCTCATGGCGCTCATGGACTGGAAGACGCGCCATACGGCCACCCAGGTCAATCACCAGGGCACCGAAGTGGCGGGGACGATTTCGTTCAATCTGCCCAAGGGCGGCTCGCTTTCGGAGGCTGGCACGATCATCGAGCAGGCCGAGCGCAACATCGGCATGCCGGCCTCCATCCACGGCGCGTTCGCGGGTGCGGCGCAGGCCTACGCACAGTCCATGGGCGTCGTGCCGCTGCTCATTCTCGCCGCGCTCGCCGTGGTGTATATCGTGCTGGGCGTGCTGTACGAAAACACCATCCACCCGCTCACGATCCTCTCCACCCTGCCTTCGGCCGGCATCGGCGCGATTCTCGCCATGCTGATCTTCGGCACGCCGTTCTCGGTGATCGCGATGATCGGCATCATCCTGCTCATCGGCATCGTGAAGAAAAACGGCATCATGATGGTCGACGTCGCCATCCAGTTGCAGCGCAACGAGGGCATGGAGGCGCGGCGCGCGATTCACGAAGCCGCCGTGGTGCGCCTGCGACCGATCATGATGACGACCTTCGCGGCCGTGCTCGGCGCGCTGCCGCTCGCCATCGGCATTGGCCAGGGCGCTTCGCTGCGCCAGCCGCTCGGCGTGACGGTGATGGGCGGCCTGCTCCTGAGCCAGGTCTTTACCCTGTACACCACGCCGGTGATTTACCTGTTCCTCGACCGCGTGCGCGCACGCCTCGCGCGCTGGGCCGCGCGCCTGCCGTGGAATCGCCAGGCCGATGAGAGCGCATCATGATGAAAACCCGCCTTAATCCATCGCTCATGCGAATGCTGATCCCCGCCGCCGCAAGCGCTGCCACGCGCGCGCAGGCGCTCGCGCCCCTCACCGTAGCGCTGCTGCTCGCAGGCTGCATGGTCGGGCCGGACTACCATCGCCCGCAGGTCACCGTGCCCGCCACGTGGAAAGAGCTGCCCGGCTGGACCCAGGCGGAGCCCGAAGCCGCCCAGGGCCCCAAGGGCGACTGGTGGACCGCCTTCCAGGACCCGCTGCTCGACGAACTGGAACCGCTCGTCCAGGTCTCGAACCAGACCGTGCGGCAGAGCTACGCGAACTACCAGCAAGCGCTCGCCGAAGTGCGTGTCGCGCGTGCGAGCCTCTTCCCGACCATCGGCATTACCGGCTCGCTCGCGCGCGAGCGCTCCTCCACCGGCACGCTCAGCAGCGTGAGCAGCATCACGTCCACGCCGAGCGGCGCGCGTATCGTCAACGGCGGCACGCTCGAAGCGAACGCGAGCTGGGACATCGACCTCTGGGGCCAGGTGCGCCGCCAGATCGAGGAACAGTCGGCCACGGCGCAGGCGAGCGAGGCGACGCTGGCGAACGCTACGCTCTCCGAACAAATTGCGCTGGCGAACGCCGTGATCGATCTGCGCATCACTGATGCCGATATCGACCTGCTCACGCATACCGTGCAGGCGTACTCGGACTTCCTGCGCGTGGTGGCCAACCAGGACCAGGCGGGCACCGTGCCGCCGTCCGATCTGATCTCAGCGCGCACCCAGCTCGAGTCTGCGCGCGCGAGCCTGATCGCCCTGGGCGTGGCGCGCGCGCAAAACGAGCACGCCATCGCGGTGCTCGTGGGCCGCAACCCCGAAGAGGTCGATATCCCGCACAGCACTCAGCTTCCCGCGCTGCCCGCCATTCCCGCCGGCGTGCCCTCCACGCTGCTGCAGCGGCGGCCCGACATTGCGACCGCCGAACGCCAGATGGCGTCGGCCAACGCGGCGATCGGCGTGGCGGTGGCTGCGTACTATCCGACGATCTCGCTCACTGCGCTCGACGGCTTCACGCAGTCGCCGCTTTCGGGCCTGCTGCACATGAGCAACTATGTGTGGTCGCTCGGCGCGAGCGCGACCCAGACGATCTTCGACGGCGGCCAGCGCAGCGGCCAGGTGGCGGCCGCGCGCGCGAGCTACGACGCGGCGGTGGCGAACTATCGCGGCACGGTGCTGACGGCGTTCCAGGGGGTGGAGAACGATCTCTCGGGGCTGCGCATCCTCGCGCAGCAGGCCGACGTGCTCGATACCGCCGTGCGCGACGCCATCCGCGGCGCGCAGATCGCGCAAAACGAATACGAGGCGGGCACCGTGGACTACACGACAGTGGCCACGGCCCTGGCTACACAGGTGACCAATCAGCAGAGCGCGCTCAACGTGCATCAGCAGCGGCTGCTCGATACGGCTTCGCTGATCGGCGACCTGGGCGGCGGCTGGTCCGGGCAGCTGCACGATGCGCAGCATCCGGCGCGTGCGGTGGCGCCGGCTTCCGACGCCGCGGCGGCGGGCGCGAGCGCAAGCGGTCCGGCAAACGTGGAAGCGAGCAGGACGCAGGGCGCCGCTGCGAGCCCCTGACCGGGCGACCCTGCGCTATGCGCGCGGCTCGCGTTCCGAAGCCGTCGTCACCGGCATGGCGGAGGCCGGCAGGCCGAACACGGCATCGAAAATCAGGTTATAGACGTAGTTGTAGACGAGAAAGAACATCGAGAGGCCGATATCCATCGCGAACGCCTCGATCAACGTCACGTGCAGCGTGAGCGCGATCATCGGCACGAGGAACACCACGAGGCCGCCCTCGAAGCCGACCGCATGCGCAATACGGCGCGCGACACTGCGGCCGCGTTTCGTCTGGCGCGCTTCCCAGCGCTCGAACAGCAGGTTGAAGACGAAGTTCCAGCCCACCGCGATCAGCGATGAAAACACCGCCGCCGCGCCCGCGCGGTCCATGCCGCTGCCCGAGAGCGAGGCGAAGCTCGTGCTGGTAATCAGGATCGCGATGCCTTCGAACAGCGTGACGTACACGATCCGGCGTTTGATACCATGCATGGACCCATGCTCCTGATGCGGCTCCCGCGTGGCTTCGGGCCGCGTCAATCGCCGCACCGGCTGCGAGCGCGGCGAAACCCTGCGCGAATCAACCGAGATCGGTGAATACCGAAGCTGCGGACAAACGCGACTTCGGCAGCTTCGCGTTGAAGTCGTCGGCGCTGCGGTAGCCGAGGCCGACCACCACCAAAGCGGTGAGGCCCTGCTCGCGCAGGCCCAGTTCCTCGTCGAGCGCTTTCGCGTCGAAGCCTTCCATCGGGCAGGCGTCGATTTCGAGCGTCGACGCGCCGATCAGCAGCGTGCCGAGCGCGAGATACGCCTGCTTTTCCATCCAGGCCGGCAGGTCGTTGCGCTCGCGATGCAGGTTCACATAGAACGCGCGCGTCTTTTCCTGACCCCCCTTCGCCTCGGCATTGGCGAAGCGGCCGTCCGCTTCTTCCTGCGCGAGCACTTCGGCGAGGTGCGCTTCGTCCATGTCGGTGCGCACGCACAGCACTACCACGTGCGAGGCGCGCGTGACCTTCGGCTCGTTGTACGCGAAACCTTCCATGCCCTTGGCGATACGCGCACGCGCCGCGTCGCTTTCGGCCACCACGAAATGCCACGGCTGCGAATTGACCGACGAGGGACTGAAGCGGATCAGCTCCTTGAGTTCGTCGATGACGGCCGCGGGAATCTTGCGGGCGGGATCGAACGCCTTGGTGGCGTGGCGGGCTTTCGCGAAGCGGGTGAGGTTCAAGCGGTTTTCTCCTTCGTATGCGGTCGGCCGGGGCAGTACCCGGCAAGGGCGACATCGTACCAGCATCGTGTGCCGGCCGCGGGGGCGGTCTGCGCGCCCGGCGCGCCTGCGCTATCCTTGAAGGCTGAAATCGCCGCGGCGGCGGCTCAGCAGCCATGCGCCGCCGCCAGCAAGGAGAATACCGATCATGCGCCAGGCCATCCATCATCTGCCGGTGAGCACGCGCACGCGCGGGCTCGTCGAGATCAGCCAGGAGGTGCGCGCGTTCGTGCGCGAACAGCGCATCGCCACCGGCTTGCTCACCCTCTTTTGCCGCCACACTTCAGCGTCGCTCGTCATCCAGGAAAACGCCGATCCTTCGGTGCGCCGCGATATCGAACGCTACTTCGAGCAGCTCGCGCCCGAAGATCCCCAGCGCTACGAGCACGACACCGAAGGCCCCGACGACATGCCCGCGCATTTGCGCACGGCGCTCACGCACACGCAGCTCTGCATCCCGGTCGAGCACGGCAATCCCGTGCTGGGCACGTGGCAGGGCATCTATGTGTTCGAGCATCGGCGCGCGGCGCACACGCGCGATATCGTGCTGCATCTGATCGGCGAATGAGCAGGTCAGGCGCAGACACGCAAATCCCGTACGCAAGCGCTATGCTTGCGTCTTTCGTTCAACCGACTCACCGAGGGTTGCCCCAAATGAAACAGTCCGCCGGATCCATGATTTCCTTCACCCGCCCTGACGGCCAGTCGCTCCAGGGTTATCTCGCCAAACCGGAGAAGACCGAAGGCGCGCCCGCCATCGTCGTGATCCAGGAATGGTGGGGCTTGAACGACCAGATCCGCGGCGTGGCCGACCGGCTCGCGCAAGCTGGCTACTTCGCGCTCGTGCCCGACCTCTATCGCGGCAAGAGCACGGTCGAACAGGAAGAGGCCCACCATCTGATGACGGGCCTCGACTTCGCGGATGCCGCCTCGCAGGACGTGTATGGCGCGGTCAACTATCTGAAGACGCTCACGGACCGTGTGAGCGTGACGGGCTACTGCATGGGCGGCGCGCTCACGCTGCTCGCGGCCACCATGGTGCCGGGCCTTGCGAGCGCCGTGGTGTGGTATGGCTTCCCGCCGCTCGAATACATCGACGCGAGCAAGATCACGGCACCCATCCTCGGCCACTTTGCAACCCAGGACCAGGCGTTCAGCATCGAAACCGTCGCGGAACTCGAAACGAAGCTCAAGGGCGCCAACGTCGACGTCGAGTTCCATCGCTATCTCGCCCACCACGCGTTTGCGAACGAGACCGCCGTGGGCCCGAACCGCATCCCCATCACGCAGTACGATCCGGTCTGGGCGCAGCTCGCGTGGGACCGCTCGCTGACGTTCTGGGGCCGCACGATGTGGCCGCAGCGCACGGCGCGCTAAAGCACCGGCAGCGGCCCGCGCCGCCGCGCGGAACTGTCGTAGAATCGGCGTCGCCCCGCCTCGCGCGGGCGACGCCGATTTGCATTGCAGCGCCTTCGTCCCTCTCACGCTTTTCGCGGAGACTCCATGACGCCGCTCATCCTCCAGCGCCCCGCGCTGCTGTTCATCGTGCTGATCCTGGTGCTGCCGCTTGCCGCCGCACTCGGCGCAAACGTGCTGCACCGCTACTTCCCGCTCGCCGAGGAGGCGCGCGAGAACTACAAGATCGTGCAGGGCGCGACGCTCACGCTGCTCGCGCTCCTGATCGGCTTCACGCTCTCGATGGCCGTGAGCCGCTACGACCAGCGCAAGAACCTGGAGGAAGAGGAAGCCAACGCGATCGGCACGGAGTATCTGCGCGCCGAGCTGCTTGGCGGCGAGGCGGCTGCCCAGACCAAGGCGCTGCTTGCGCGCTATCTTCAGGCGCGCATCCACTTCTACGTCGTGCACGAGCCCGGCGCACTCGATCAGATCAACCGCGACACCGGCGAGCTTCAGACGCAACTCTGGGCGAGCGTGCGCGATCCCGCGAAGGCGCAGCCGAATCCGGTGATGGCGCTCGTGGTCTCCGGCATGAACGACGTCATCAACACCCAGGGCTACACGCAGGCCGCGTGGATCAACCGCATTCCCGTCGCCGCGTGGGTGCTGATGATCAGCATCGCCATCTTCAGCAACCTGATGCAGGGCTACGGCGCGCACGGCCAGGTCGGCCGGCGGGTGCTGCTGCTCATCCTGCCCGTCACGGTGACGCTGTCGCTCACGCTCATCGCCGATATCGACAGCCCGCGCGGCGGCCTCATTCGCGTCGCGCCGCTCAATCTGATGAGTCTTGCGCAGTCCATGCCTGCCAATCCCTGACCCCCGCTCCGCGGCGCCGCACGATCACACCCAAGGCCGTACCACCATGAAAGTCATCCGCTCGAAAACCTTCACCGCCACCCGCCCGTGGGGCGCGCTCGACATCGCCAACATGAACGGCACCACCGTGCGCCTGCACTGGACCGACCAGCCGTACCAATGGCACGTCAACGACGGCGAGGAAGTGTTTGCCGTGCTCGACGGCGTGGTCGACATGCATTACCGCGAAGACGGCGCGGAGCGGGTCGCGGTGCTCGAAGCCGGCGACGTGTTCTTCGCGGGCGTGGGCTGCGAGCACGTCGCGCATCCGCGCGGCGAGGCGCGCATTCTCGTGGTCGAGCGCGAAGGCAGCGTGTAAGCCGCGTCTTGCGGCGAAAAGACGGCATGCGCCATTTCCACTAAACTTGGCGGCCTGACTCCACTCCCGCCTGTCGATCAGGCCGCGGCGCGCCTTGCACGGCAAGCGCCGCGCCGTTGAAGGCCTTCAAGGACGCCGCATGAACGACCTTTCCGCATTTCCCATCACCCGCAAGTGGCCAGCGCTTCACCCCGATCGCATCCAGCTCTATTCGCTGCCCACGCCCAATGGCGTCAAGGTCTCGATCATGCTGGAGGAAAGCGGCCTGCCTTATGAGCCGCATCTCGTGCGCTTCGACGCGAATGACCAGATGTCGCCGGAATTCCTCTCGCTGAACCCCAACAACAAGATTCCCGCGATCCTCGATCCCAACGGCCCGGGCGGCGAGCCGCTCGCGCTGTTCGAATCGGGCGCAATCCTCATCTATCTCGCCGACAAGAGCGGCCGTTTTCTCGCCCGTGAAGGCGCGGCGCGCTACGAGACGATCCAGTGGGTCATGTTCCAGATGGGCGGCATCGGGCCGATGTTCGGCCAGGTGGGCTTCTTCCACAAGTTCGCGGGCAAGGAGTACGAGGACAAGCGTCCGCGCGACCGCTACGTCGCCGAGTCGCGGCGTCTGCTCGCCGTGCTCGACCAGCGCCTCGAGGGGCGCAAGTGGATCATGGGCGACGAGTACACCATCGCCGACATCGCCACGTTTGGTTGGGTGCGCAACCTCGTTGGCTTCTACGAGGCCGGCGACCTCGTCGGTTACGCCGATTTCAGGAACGTCGCGCGCGCGCTCGGAGCATTCGTCGCGCGTCCGGCGGTCGAGCGCGGGCTCAACATTCCGCCGCGCGGCTAAGGCGCGCCCACGGCGTCATTGCGGCGCCGCTTTCACGCGCGCCGCAACCGAGTCGGCCACTTCGGCCGCCGCACGGTCCACGTTCTTGCGGTCATCCGCGCGCGCGAGCACGAATTTGGCCGCCGCCACGTACGGATTGAGCGCGATGGCCGCGCCGGCGCCCGGCTTCGCATGGCTCGACTGGCTGTCGATCACCTGATAAAGCGGCTGCGGCGCCTGGGTGGCCAGGTTGTCCACGGCCACCGCCAGTTCGATCTGGCTCGCGCCCGAGCCGAACCCCACCACCGCGCGCCGCATGCTGTTGCCTTCGTCCACGCTCAGGAAGACGCCGCGCACGAGCCAGCCCTGCGCGGGTAGCGGCGTGCCACTGGGCAGGCGGCGTGCGTCGAGGCCCTTCTCGCGCAGGTCGTTCACCAGCGCATCGGCCATTTTCGTGACGACCTGATCGGCCTGCTGCTGCGGGTCGCGGTGGCGCAACAGCGGTCGTGGCAGCAAGCCGCCCATGTGCTCGCGCGCATTCTCCACAGGATTCGAATCCTGCTTGACGTTGGCCGCGTCGAGTTCGAAGTCCGTCACGTAGACGAGCGGCGCGCCCGGTTGTTGAGCCGCGGCGAGCGGCGCGAACGCGCACAGGCAGAGCGTCGCGACCCGCTTCCAGTTCCATTGCATCTTCATCGCAAGCTCCCGTACGTTCGCCAGCCATCCATTCATTCATGCATTCATTCACGCCGTGGGCGCCCGTGCGGCACGGCCATCAAGCGTCGATCAGCCCGAGCCGCGCCAGGTCGCTCGCGAGCGATTCGGTTTCGACGAAGTGGCACGCCTGCAACCCCGCGTCGAGCGCGCCCGTGACGTTCGCTTCGCTGTCGTCGATGAAGAGCGTGTCCTGGGGCTGCGCGCCGAGTTGTGCAACGCAGCCCAGGTAGGTCTGCGCGGCCGGCTTGACCGCGCCGAACGTCGCCGACGAATAGACCTGTGAACCGAAAAGCCGCGCAACGGGCGGATTCAGATAGTCGAGGTGATGCGTGACGAGCGAGCAGTTGTTGGTCAACACGGCGATGCGGCAACGCGCGGCTACACGCTGCGCCAGCGCGAGCGCCGCCTCGTTCGGCGTGATCGACGCGCGCCTCGCCGCGAGCCACACGTCGCGGCCCACCTCGCAGCCGAGCATTGCGCCCAGTGCGCGCAGATAAGCGTCGGGGTCGATTTCGCCCGCGTCGGCGCGCGCTTCGAGACCCGAGCCCCAGATCGCGTGACGCACCGCTGCAGGCGCCGCGCCGGTGGCGGCCGCGAGGCTCGCCACGCGCGCGTCGCGATCGTAGTGGGACAGCACGCCTTCCATGTCGAACAGGACTACGCCGATCGCCGCCATCTGCCGCTCCCGCCACGATATTTCGCACTGCGGTCCCGCCACATCCGCAGCCGATCATACCGCCGGCCGGCGCCAGGCGGCGCACGAATGACACTCGTGAGGCGCGCTGATCGCGCCCCTAAAACCACCCATCGATTTTGGGTAAACTGGGACGCATGGACACCTGCCGTTACTGCGGAAAACTGCGCGACGAATGGGATTGCCACGGGCCAGCGTGCCGCCAGGCGATCGCGCAGGCGCTGCACCGCCAGCGCAAGGGACTGCCGATGGTCGCGAACGTGATCCGCAACGAAATCCCCGCCGACGCCACCACCGGCCAGATCATCACCGTGCTTTCGCGCCAGCGCCAGCGTGCGAGGCGCGGCAACGAGGAACGACGCGAGCGCAAGGCGCTCGATCTCCCCGAGAGCGAGTAAGGCTCCCGCCGAACCCGGTCAGCGCCCGCTCTCGTCCTCGTTTGCCGGCGCCGCAATGCCGATGCGCGCGAACGTTTCCTCCAGATGATTGACGCACACGCGGACCTTCGCGGACTGCGCGAGGCGCGCCGGGTACACGGCCCAGACATTGGCCGGCTGCGTGACGCCGGGCAGCACGCGCTGCAGGCGCCCGCTCTCCAGCAGTGGCGCAACATCCCACATCGAGCGCAGCACGATGCCGCGGCCCGCCAACGCCCACTGCACGGCCACCTCGCCGTGATTGGTCGAGAGCGGCCCGGCTACCTTCACCGAAACCGTCTCGCCATGCCTGGTCAGGCGCCAAACGCCGAACGGATGATCGCGCTCCTTGATCGCGAGACACGCGTGTTCGGCGAGATCGGCGACCTCCTGTGGCGCGCCGCGCCGCGCAAGATACGCGGGCGCTGCGCAAAGCACGCGATAGTTCGTGGCGAGACGGCGCGCGATCAGATGGCCGGCGATCTCGTCGCCGATACGCACGTCGAGATCGAAACCCTCGCCCGCCACGTCGACGAGCCGGTCGAACAGTTCGAGGCGCACGCTCAGTTGCGGATACCGCTCGGAAAGCCCGGCGAGCGCGGGCGCGACGAAGTTGCGGCCAAAGCCGAAGCTGCTCGACACGCGCAGCGTGCCGCGCGGAATGCGCCGCGTGGTGGAGACGTCGTCCACGAGGCGCTCGACGTCGTCGAGGATCTTGCCCGCCGACGCATAGACGCGCTCGCCCGCCTCGGTCATCGCGACGCGCCGCGTCGAGCGGTGCAACAAGCGCGTGCCGAGACGCGCCTCGAGCACGCCCACGCGCTTGCTCACATAGGCCGGCGACGCCGCAAGCGCTTCGGCCGCCGCGGTGAAGCTCGCTTTGCGCGCGACCATGCAGAACACGCGCAGGTCGTCGAGCTCCGGCGACGCGACAGATTTCGGCGCTTTCGGTGCGTCCGGCATAGGCGTCACCGCAGCGTCACAGCGCGGCGGCTACCGCTTCGCCCAGCACAGTCGTGTTCGCCGTGCCGCCCATGTCGGGCGTGCGCGGGCCTTCCACCAGCACCTTCTCGATGGCCTGCATGATCGCGTCGTGCGCGGCCTTGTATTGCGCGTCGCCGTTGCCGAGGAAGTCGAGCATCATCGCGCCCGACCAGATCATCGCGATCGGGTTGGCGATCTGCTTGCCGAAGATGTCGGGCGCCGAGCCGTGCACCGGCTCGAACAGCGAGGGGAACTTGCGCTCGGGATTCAGATTGGCCGAAGCCGCCAGACCGATCGTGCCCGTGCATGCGGGGCCGAGGTCCGAAAGGATGTCGCCGAAGAGGTTCGAGGCGACGACCACGTCGAAGCGGTCCGGCTGCAGCACGAAACGCGCGCACAGAATGTCGATGTGCTGCTTGTCCCACTTCACGTCGGGATACGCCTCGCCCATCGCCGCCACGCGCTCGTCCCAGTACGGCATGCTGATCGAGATGCCGTTCGATTTGGTGGCTGCCGTGAGTTTCTTGCGGCCGCGCTGGTTCGCGAGTTCGAACGCGTACTTGAGAATGCGGTCCACGCCGTGGCGCGTGAACACCGACTCCTGCAGCACGAACTCGCGCTCGGTGCCTTCGAACATCTTGCCGCCCACCGAGCTGTACTCGCCCTCAGTGTTCTCGCGCACCACGAGAAAGTCGATGTCGCCGGGCTTGCGGTTGGCGAGCGGGCACGGCACGCCGGGCAGCAGACGCACCGGGCGCAGGTTGACGTACTGGTCGAACTCGCGGCGGAACTTCAGGAGCGAGCCCCACAGGGAAATGTGATCGGGCACCTTGTCGGGCCAGCCGACCGCGCCGAAATAGATCGCGTCGAAGCCCTCGAGCGTGGCGAACCAGTCGTCGGGCATCATCTTGCCGTGCTGCAGGTAGTAGTCGCAGCTTGCCCAGTCGAAATGCGTGATTTCGAGCTTCAGGCCGAACTTCGCGGCCGCCGCCTCGACGACGCGCACGCCCTCGGGCATTACTTCCTGGCCGATACCGTCGCCGGCGATGGCGGCGATTTTGAATGTCTTGCTCATGTCGCGTTCTCCGTTTCTGTGTTGATTCTGTGCTGATGCGCCAGCATGCCCGAAAAACCGCCGGCAACCAGCCCCGCAGGCGTGGATAGATTCAACACGAAACGTGAATAATCGCACGAGGGCGCGCTACAGTCCATGGATGCGCCATATTCAGCGCCCGCCGATTTCCTGCCGATAGCCGATCTCGCCTAAAATCTCGTTTGGCTCCACCGCGCCTTTCGCTGGAACGGCGCATATCCAGATCGACCGACTTATGTTCTCGCTTTCCGACACCCTTCCCTCCGACAAACCCGCCCTCTACGAATCGCTGGCTGCGCAGGCGCGCTCGCTGATCGAAGGCGAAACCGACGTCATCGCGAACGCCGCGAACTTCGCTTCGTTCGTGTTTCATTCGCTCGAAGGCCTGAACTGGGCGGGCTTTTACTCGTTCGACGGCACCGAGCTCGTGGTCGGTCCGTTCCAGGGCAAACCGGCGTGCGTGCGCATTCCCCTGGGCAAGGGCGTATGCGGCACGGCGGCGGCCACACGGCAAACGCAAGTGGTGCCCGACGTGCACGCGTTCGCGGGCCACATTGCGTGCGATTCGGCTTCGCAGTCGGAAATCGTCGTGCCCCTCGTCACGCCGGACGGCGAGCTGATCGGCGTATGGGACGTGGACAGTCCGCATCTCGCGCGCTTCGACGAAGAGGACGCGAAAGGCATGGAGTTGCTGTGCCGCACGTTCATCGAATACGGCATGAAGCGTCGCTGAGCGCTGTTGTTACGCGCCCTTATACTGGGCGCTCGACGCGTACTCAGGATGCCGAATCGTCTGACGCATTCGCCTTGACGAAGTCGACGAACGCGCGCAGCGGCGCCGGCAGGTGCCGCCGCCCAGGGTAGTAGAGAAACGGCCCCGGAAACGACACATCCCAGTCGTCGAGCAGGCGCACGAGCGCGCCGCTGCGGATATGCGGCAGCAACATCTCTTCGAACAGATACACGATGCCGACGCCGTCGAGCGCCATGTTGATCAGCAGGTCGAGCGCGGCGCCAGGACGCACGACGAGCACCGTGGGCGGGTCGAGGCGCAGCACTTCGCCGTCCCGCTCGAAATGCCAGAGCGGCATCGCGCCGCCCGCAAACTGCACGCGCAGGCAAGCGTGGTCGAGCAGTTCACGTGGATGTTCAGGCCGCCCCCGCGCCGCGAGATACGCGGGAGAAGCGACCGTCGCGAAGCGCTCCACGCGCGGACCGATGGGAATCGCGATCATGTCCTGCTCCAGCCGCTCGTCGTAGCGAATACCGGCGTCGCAGCCGATCTGCAGCACGTCGACGAAGCCGTCCTCCACCACCACCTCGACGCGGATCTCGGGATACTCGCGTTGGAACGGCGCGAGCACGCCCGGCAGGATGGTGCGCGCCGCGCTCGCGGGCACGTTGAGCTTGAGCGTGCCCGCCGGCTTTTCGCGGTAGCCGTTGAGCACGTCGAGCGCCGCTTCCATCTCGCTGAAAAGCGGCGTGATCGATTCGAGCAGACGCTGCCCCGCCTCTGTCGGCGCGACGCTGCGCGTGGTGCGGTTCAACAGGCGCAGCCCGAGCTTCGCCTCCAGCCTGCGCACCGCGGCACTCAGGCTCGACGCCGAAACGCCGCCCACGCGCGCCGCGTCGCGAAAGCCGCCCGCACGCGCCACCGAAACGAAAGCGGCCAGATCGTTCATTTCCATCGGCATAGATAGCCCAGCACGCTCAGCTCGCGTTGCGACAGGAGCCCGAGAGGATGATCGCCGCTACGGATTCTGGCTTTACGAAGCTCCGGGCTCGCTTCACTTGCCGGGAACCAGCTGCTGCCGCAGGCAAGCGCCCTGAGGGCGAGCGCAAGCTCCCCGAGATCGGAAACCTTGCTGACGAACGCCGACGCGCCGGCCCGTTCACATCGCGCAATCGTGTCGGCCGTATCGATGTCAGACAGGACCAGAATCTTCAGGGCAGGCAGCGCCGTACGCGCACGACGGATCACCTCCAGGCCGTTCAGGCGACGCAGGCGCAGGCCAAGGATGAGCGCATCTGGCCGTTGCGTGCGTACCTGACGCATTGCCTCGATTCCGTCGGCCGCCTGCCCCACCACCTCATAGCCATCGCGCGAGAGCACGAGCCTCAGCGATTCGCGAGTAATCGTCTGGTCCTCCGCAATCACAAGCCGGTGCATCGCCGTCTCCATCTGGTTCGCTTTCCGATTTGCAGCCCCATGCTACCCCAACACAGGTTTTTGTCGGTTTTCCCCGCCAGCCACTTCGTGCGTCGCTGATTTTGCGGTCTGGGGCCGTATCCATACTGGGTGCATTGGCGTTAAGCGCTCACACCGGCTGGAGTCGAAAATGAACAGGATCTGGCAATCAGCTGGAACACAAGCAATCGTTGAATTGGGTATGCCTGTCGACGAACGCAAAAGCATTGGCTAGCCTGTCGAAGCAACCCGTGGCCTCAGTTGTTCCCTATCACGCGCACGCAGCCATTTTTCCCGCTCGCCCAGGCGCCGCTTCCAGTCAGGAGCCAAGCCCGGAACGGCCATCAACTCGACCAGCGCATCGATGGACGGACGATGTGACAACTGCACCTTCCAGAACTCGTCGATGGAGAAACGCTCCGTCTGCCGGTCGACGATCTTGATGGCGTCGCCTGGCGCAATCAGGCCCGGGCGCAGGACACGGTAATACCACCCGGTGATTCGCCCCTCGGCGATATGCATCGACATGCGCTCGACGCCGAAGCGATGATTGATCTTCCAGCACGGGCTGCGCGGTTGCGAGACCTGCAGTATGGCGCTGCCGACCTCGTAGATATCGCCGATGTGCACGTTGCGTTCGGACAGCCCCCGAGCCGAGATGTTCTCGCCTAGACTGCCGGGCACCAGGGCCGCGACGCACTCCGCGAATGCCTCCGCGATGCGGACGTAATTCTCAGCCGCGTAGTGATGAACGGCCTTTTCCGGGCCGCCGTGGATGCGCGGATCGCCATGCTCGTCGCCGACAATCCCGTGCACTTCCACGCGAGCCGGTCCGGCCATGGGCCGTTTGAAAATGCCGCTGCGCTGCCCTTCGTGGTCCAGATAACCCATCCCGCCGGCGAACAGGCACTCGATGTTCGTACTCGACACCATCTCCACGTGCATCCCCCCGTTCGCGTTTACGACACTGTGCTCGCGCCATTCAATCCAGTAAAGTGATGGAAAGTGATGAAATCCATCATTAATTGTGATTCCTGGAATTCGCCATGGAGATGCGTCAGCTGAAGATTTTCTGTGCGGTGGCGGAGCACGGCAGCTTCACAGCGGCGGCCGAGAAAGTGCACACCGTGCAGTCCAACGTCACGATGCGCGTCAAGGAACTCGAAGCCGAACTCGGTCAGCCACTGTTTATCCGGCAGAAGAGCGGCGTGGTCCTCACTTCGGCCGGGCAAACGTTTCTGGGCTACGCCCAGCGCATCCTCCAGCTCACTGAAGAGAGCCGCAACGCGCTGCTCGATACCGCAACGCCGGCAGGCACGCTGAGGCTCGGCTCGATGGAGACGACCGCTGCGATACGCCTGCCCCAGGTGCTGGCCAGATACCGCGAGAAGTATCCTCAGGTCCACTTGTCACTGCTCACCGGCACGACTGCCGAGCTGATCAAGGCCGTCGAAAGCCATCGCCTCGACGGCGCATTCGTCGGCGGTCTGCACCAGAATCCGGTGCTTGCGCAAGACGAGGTCTTCCAGGAGGAGCTCGTCCTCGTGAGCAGTTGCGAGTTCGCCTCGCTCGGCGAACTCATTCACGTCATGCCGCAGCAGACGGTGCTGGTCTTCCGCACGGGCTGCTTCTATCGCTCCACGCTCGAACACTGGTTCTATCAGGTCGGGCTCGTGCCCAACCAGGTGCTCGAACTGGGCACGCTCGACGGCATCCTCTCATGCGTGGCCGCGGGCATGGGTGTGACGCTGTTGCCAAAGGCCGTTGCGCAAAACTATGCAGCGCGCCAGGCGATCGCCCTTCACGCGCTGCCGCGCGAGTTCGCCACCGTCAAGACGGTCTTCATCCGCCGCAACGACACGCTCGCGACACCGGCATTGAGCGCGTTTGTCGCGCTCGCGCGCGACCAGCTCGCGCTTTCCAGTGACGACACGAAAGCGAAGCGCACGAATACGCCGAATCGCAAGAGCACGCGGCGTTCGACGGCAGCGGCCTGAGCACCGCCGTCGAACGCACCAGGGTCAGAATGCGGCGCGGCACTCGGCCGACTCCACTTGCGGCAATGCACGGCTTGCGCCGTATGCCAGGCCATCGAGCATCGCCTGGGCATTCGCCGCAACCGTCGACGCCGGCAGACCCGCCACCAGTTCCGCCACGCGCTCGGCCGCCGGCACCACGCTGTCGATCTTGCTTACGCCCTGCCCCGCATAGAGCGAAAGCTTCTGCGCCATGCGCGGTTTGTCGATCATGCGTGCACCGCCGCCAACGAAGCGCAGCAGGTTCCATTTGTCGCGATTGGGAATCACACAATGGGGCGTGCCGTACGGCCAGCCGAACGAATACCCGGTGCGATACTCGATGTCGTCCACGCTGGCCTCGACGATCTTTTGCTTGTATAGCGGGTGCGCATTCGATTCGTCGGTCGCAACGAACGCGGTGCCCACGAGCACCCCTGACGCGCCAAGCAGCATCGCAGCCCGCACATCATCGCGCGTCGTGATGCCCCCAGCCGCCAGCACCGGACGCCCCTGCGCGACCTCGCAGATCGCGGGCAACAGCGACATGACGCCAATCGTCCCCCGGTTGAGGTGGCCGCCGCTTTCGCTGCCCTGTGCGACGACGATATCCGCGCCGTTCCGGATCGCGTGCCGGGCGAGCGCAACAGACCCCACCTGAACCATGACGATCATGCCTGCATCCTTGGCACGAGGGATCATGTCCGCCGCATAGTCTTCGGCGTAGAACAACGAGAGCATGCGCGGCCGCTCCTGCAATACGACCTGGAACTGCGCTTCGAACACGGTCGGGCCGCCGAACTTCGGCACGAGATTCACGCCGAAGGGCCTGTCCGTCTGCTCCCGCGTTTCCCGTATCCATCTACGCAGCGCTAGCGGCGGTAAACGCAGCCCGCCAAGCGTCCCCATGCCGTCGGCATTGGCCACCGCGGCAACGAGCTTCGGGCCGGAGATCGCCGCCATGCCGCCGAGAAAGACGGGATACCGGACACCGCACAGTCGCGTGACCGCGTTCCCGCCGAATACCGATACCGATTTGAATTCGCTCATCGCTCAAAGCTCCACGTGTTTGCCAAGCATCCGCTTGAGGGCGTCATTTCCCAGCGCGAAATGATTCTTCAGTGCTCCGAACAGATGCAAAGCGAAGCCCAGCAGAAACGCCGTCGCCCCGATATCGAAGAGAATATCCACGACCCGTTGCACCGCTACGCTGGGCTCGATGAGCGTGGGGATCGCCAATCCCCACGGCAACTCGACGGCGACACCGGCTGCCGCTCGGGAAAGCCATACGGCAACCGGCAGCAGCACCATGGCGAGCGCGAGGCCTACGGCAACGGAGCGGCTGACGATCACTTCGACGGGGTTCGGCGTGCCTACGGGCAGCGGATGATACGAAGAAAGCCGCGCCCAGAGCCGGTAGCTCGACACGACGAACAGCACGGCCCCCAGCAGATTCTGCGTACGCACGAGACTCAGTCGTTGCGCGTCGTCCGCGGTGAACATGAGCGCGATGCCGCATCCGGCGATCGACAGCAGCAGCGCTGCGACGACCCAGTGCAGCGCGATCGTGATGGGCGAAAAGCCCAGACCGTTGTCACGCATTTGCATGATTGTCTCCTTGTTGGCGTTCTCTAGTGGCTCACCGCTCCGGACGCGCCGAAGCCGGTCTGCGCGCGGATGGCCTGTTCGCCGAAGTCGTCCCGCTCGCGCTGCGCGCGCTGGCTGCGGTCCGTAACGGAACCCAGCCAGGCGCACAGGAACGCGATGCTCATCGACACGATGGCGGGATAGTCGTAGGGGAAAATCGCCTTCGCATGGCCCAGCACCGTGACCCAGATGGCGGGCGACAGAATGACGAGCGTGACGGCGCTCACGAGGCCCGCGATGCCGCCGGAGAGCGCCCCGCGCGTCGTCAGCCCATTCCAGTACATCGAAAGCGCGAGAACCGGAAAATTTACCGAGGCGGCGACGCCGAAAGTCAGTGCGACGAGGAAGGCGATGTTCTGATCCTTGAACACGATGCCCAGCAGCACCGACACCACGCCTATGCACACCGATGCGATTCTGGAGACCCGCCGCTCGCTCGCGGGATCGGCCCGGTTCTTCTTGAGCACCATCAGGTAGAGGTCATGCGAGATGGCGGAAGTACCCGCCATCGTGAGCCCGGACACGACAGCGAGGATGGTCGCGAACGCAACGGCCGAGAGGAAACCGAGCAGCAGATTGCCGCCGAGCGCCTGGGCGAGATGCATGACTGGCATGTTGCTGCCGCCGATCAGCTTGCCGCCCGTCAGGCCGCCCACATAGAACGACGGGTTGCTGCCGACAATCGCGATCGCCGCCACGCCGAGCACCATGATGACCAGATAAAAGAAGCCGATGAAGCCCGTGGCAACGAACACCGACTTTCGCGCTTCTTTCGCATCCGGCACGGTAAAAAAGCGCATGAGGATGTGCGGCAGCCCCGCCGTGCCGAACACCAGGCCGACCGCGAGCGAAATCAGCGCAATGGGATCGGACACCTGCCCGCTCGGCAGCAGAATGTGCGTGCCGTTCCTGTGCGCGGCGACCGCCTGCTCGAACAGCGCGTTCAGCGAAAAGCCAAACCGGTACAGTGCGAGAACGGCCAGCAATGTGCCGCCGAACAGCATCAGCGCGGCCTTGATGATCTGCACCCACGTGGTGGCCACCATGCCGCCGAAGGTCACATAGACCACCATCAGCAAGCCGACCACGATAATCGCGTCGTTATAGGGAAGACCGAACAGCAACTGGATCAACTGCCCCGCACCGACCATCTGGACAACCAGGTAAAAGCAGACGACTGTCAACGAACCGAAGGCGGTCATCGTGCGGATCCGGTTCTGGTCTAGCCGGTACGATGCGATGTCGGCAATCGTCACGCGGCCCAGATTCCGGATGCGCTCCGCGAACAGGAACAGCAGCAGCGGCCACGCGACGAAAAAGCTGATCGCGTAGATCACGCCGTCGTAGCCGTGGAAAAAGATCATGCTGGTCACGCCCAGCAACGCCGCCGCCGACATATAGTCGCCGGCCAGCGCCATGCCGTTCTGGAATCCGGTGATGCCGCCCCCGGCGGTGTAGAAGTCGTCCATCGAACGGGTGCGCGACGCCGCCCAGTACGTGATGCCCAGCGTCGCCACGGCGAAGACGAGGAACATCGCGATCGCCGTGAGATTGAGGGGACGCTGTTCGACGCCGTGCAGAACCCCCGCGGCCGCCGCGTGCGTCGCGACACCCAGCAGGAGCGGGAAGACAAGAGCAAAACCAGCGCGCCTCATGGTTTCGCTCCCGCCAGGATCTCGGCGGTGAGCGCGTCGAATTCGCCATTGGCGCGGCGAACGTACAAGCCCGTGAGACACCAGCTGCCGACGATCAGCGCGACGCCGATCGGCCAGCCGATATTGACGATACTGTCTGCGGAAAGCCGGATGGCCAGCAAAGCGGGGGCGAATCCGACGAGCACAATGAACGCGCAATAGGGAATCAGCGTGATGGCCGTCAGCCAGGCAATGTATCTGCGCCGACGTTTGACCAGCGTGGCGAACAGGGGATTGCTACGAATCCCATGCAGGGTCGTGGGGTTCATCCGATTGTCTCCGTCCATGGAAGGTATCCGACATGCCCTCTCCCGTGATATCGCCGTTGATCCACAGGGGGCCGCCGCTTCTCGTGAACTTCACAATAGGTCGAACCAAAAATCTCCTCAAATGATGTTTCGTGATGGCTGCAATCTGTTTGAGTGAAGCGTGGCGCTTGCCATCACGATTCAATCAGACGCGCTTGCCAGATTCCGCTTGCCTGTGCGCCTCGAGCAGCGCGGCAAACCGTTCCAGCGCGGCCACGCTGCTGTGAACGGAGTGGTATTCCTGCTGGCCGATGCGTGCGTCGAGCACAACCGCCATGCCGGATTGTCGGGCGAGATTGAGGATATCCATCTCATACTCCTTGCCTGAAAACTGGGCGAATCGCGTCGCGTGATATGCAGCGCCTCTTGATAGTCAGATTACGCGCGGCACCACAAAGATCAACGCGGCGCCGACGAAATCACCGTTATGAAACGCCGAACAATCTCGCGTCTCACGATGCTTCGCCGCCGCCCCATGTTTTCGGCAACACCGCATGCTCAGAAGCCTTGTGCGGTTCCCGTAGAATGCGCGACCAGCAGCACGACGCCCAGTATGCAAGCCCCGATCATCGCGGCCAGCGCGACCGCCACGAACGGCAGCCACTTGAAGTTCACGCTGGCCAAATCGGCTTCGTGCGACGCGCTCTTGCGCACGCCGAAAAAGCTCCACAGAACCATGCGCATCATTCGAACGAGTTCCATCGTTGACTCCGGTTACGTCGATCAGGTGGATCGGATAGCCTGATCTTCAACCTTGCGCGTTGCCAAAAAAAGCAGCAGTTGCGAACGATTCGAGCGACGCAGCCGATTCACGCGCCGGTAGAACCCGACAAAGAAACGCCCCGGTACTCGCGCACCGGGGCGAAAGGCTTGCCACGCTACAGGCAAAAAGAGCCGCAAGCTCTGCGGGTTTAGGTGATGATCCAGGCACTCGCGCAGTTATCCCGGCGCATCCCGGGAGAACAGACCCGGACTGCGATGCGCACTGGCCGCAATGATCAGCCCTCGCAGCAAGCGCGTATAGAAGCAGTCGACGCATAATTGACCGTAGCAGATCGGATTCGCGGTCGTGCACACCATGAGAAAATCGCTCGAAGCACGAGTCCCCCCACGACCTCTTTGGAAGAACCGGCACGCATGACACGTTACGAACGCCTCGCGCAAAGCATGGCCGCCGAGATTCGCTCCGGCAACCTGAAGCCGGGCTCGCGCATGCCGTCGCTGCGGCAAATCATTGCGCAGCACGGTGTCAGTCAGTCCACGGCCGCGCGTGCCTACTACGTGCTCGAACAGTGGGGCCTCGTGCGCGCCGAAGAACGTTCGGGCTACTACGTCGCGCCGCTCTCGAAGCCCAACAAGACGGACTCGCGAGCAACGACAGGCGAGTCCGCCACCGTCGATATCAGCGAGCTGGTGTTCTCGGTGCTCGACGCCGCCAAGCGTCCCGGTATCGTGCCGCTCGGCTCCGCCTTCCCTTCCCCGTTGCTGTTTCCGCTGTCGCGCCTGGCGAAATCGCTCGGCCAGGCCGCGCGCAGCGTGAGCCCGTGGAGCACGGTGGTCGATCTGCCGCCCGGCAACGAGAACCTGCGGCGGCAAATTGCGCTGCGCTACATGCGGGTTGGCATCTCGCAGCCGGCCGAGGACATCATCATCACCAACGGCGCGCTGGAAGCGCTCAATCTTTGTCTGATGGCGGTCACGCAGCCCGGCGATATCGTCGCCGTGGAATCACCGGGTTTTTACGCGGCGCTTCAGGCGATCGAACGGCTCGGCCTGCGCGCGGTCGAAATTCCCGTGGATACCGCTACGGGGCTCGACCTCGACGCGCTGGCGCAAGCGCTGGACAAGCACCCCATCCGCGCCTGCTGGTTCATGACGAATTTCCAGAACCCCACGGGCGTCACTTTGTCGGCAGAGAAAAAGGAAGCGTTAGTCGAGCTGCTCGCGAAACACGAGGTCCCGCTCATCGAAGACGATGTGTACGGCGAGCTGCACTACGCGCCGAACTATCCGCCGCCGGCCATCGCGTTCGACCGGCGTGGCCTCGTCATGCACTGCGGCTCGTTCTCGAAGAACCTGGCGCCGGGTTATCGCGTAGGCTGGGCGAGCGCTGGGCGCTTCGCGGAACGCGTGCAGCGCCTGAAGCTCATGACGACGATCTCGGCCAGCATTCCCGCCCAGGCCGGCATTGCCGACTACCTCGAGCATGGCGGCTACGAGCGTCATTTGAAGAAGATTCGGCTGGCCATGCAGACGCAGCGCGATGCGATGATCGAGGCGATTCGCCGGTGGCTGCCTGAAGGCACACAGTACACGCGGCCCGAGGGCGGCTATTTTCTGTGGCTCACGTTTCGCGAGCGCATCGACGCCATGGCGCTCCATCGTCTCGCGATCGAACGCGGGATCAGTGTCGCGCCCGGGCCGCTCTTTTCCGCGTCACGCGCATTCGAAAACTGCATACGGCTCAATTACGGGCATCCCTGGTCGGCGCGCATCGATGAAGCGATCCGCACACTCGGTGAACTGCTCGTTCATCCCGATGTGTGCGCTCGATCGCGCTCGATCGATGCGCGCGGCACCAACCCATAGCGACCTTAACTGCCAAAGAACAGGTTGCAGAAACTCGCCGGGCCCACACAGGTCTTGGCGTCCCGTGCCTGCGTCTTGGCCGGACGCTGCGGCGCCTGATACGTATTCGCCCGGGACGTATTGGACTGGGCCGTTTGTTGAGCATCCGTCTGCGCGGGAGCGACGGATTCGGCGTGGACAGCGAAGCTGGCCGACAGCGAACAGGCGAAGAGGACAGCAGTAAGCAATTTCATTTCAATCTCTCTAGCAAGGTGATGGAGGCGACGCCTCCGGGGAAACAGCCTGGCCAGATTAATCACTTTCACTACTCAAGAGAATCCTGCAACCGCGGGAATGATCCTTCCATTCCATGGGAGTATCGAGAATCCGGCTCGCGCACAACACGCGGACGCTCACAGCAGACAAACACGGCTCAAATCCACCGTGCGGCGATAGACATTCCTGTTGAGCCAGGGAACGAAGGTGTATTCGTCATAAGCAGTACTGCCAACGAATATCCAGTTGTGCAATACGTAAGACATCGCTACCTCTTCGGCGTAGAACGAATTCGTTTGCCTCTCGCGGCAAGCCGTCACGACATCATCGCGTGAGCTTCACTTCGCTTCATCGTTTGCGGTATGCGTATGACGTCATCGGTACCCGCCTTCGCAGGCGCCCGAAAGAACTCGATGCAAAAGTCGACGAACATTCTGAGCCGTGCCGGGATCAGTTCACGGTGAGCATAAAAAAGGCATAGTTCAACGCGGCTATCGGATGCCGTGCATTCCGGCAGGACGTGCACGAGATGTCCCATATCGATATCTTCGCGAATCATGGTTTCAGGCAGCGTGGCAATGCCGGTGCCGTCGAGCGCTGCCGCGCGCAGCAGCACGTCGTTGCCTTCCATCGACGAATTGGGCGAAATACTCACTTTCCGGCCGCCCTCATGAAGTTCGATGAAGTCCGCACTCTTCTTTCTCGTTTCCGGATCGACGAGCAGAAAATGGTTGGGGAGCTCCGCAGTGGATTCCGGCACACCGTATTGCTCGAGATACGCGGGCGCGGCTACGAGAATGCGTGGCGAGCGCAATAGCGTGCGGCGAATCACGGTGGACTGCTCGACGAGCTGAGGCGGAAGAATGGCGATATCGAAACGGCCGTCGAACAGATTCGTGACGTGGTCCTCAACGGAAACCACCAGACTCACATGAGGAGCGATGGCGCGATAGCGCCGCATCAACCGCGAAAACGCGCCGTTCACCAGTGTGGGGTGCACGACGAGCCGCAACTTTCCGCCATTGACCTCGTGCTCCATCGCAATGCGCCGATTCGCTTCGTCCAGTTCTTCGAGCAGACGGCAGCAAATCAGGTAGTACGATTGCGCGGCGTCCGTCAAGGAAACGGACCGCGTAGTCCTGAGCAAGACTCGCGTCTGGACGCATTCTTCGAGCTTTGCGATCGCTTTCGACACGGACCCAGTCGTCACATTCAATGACTCGGCGGCCTTGCTGAAACTCTGATACCGCGCAGCGGCGACGAATGCACGCAACATGTAAAGCTGATCCATCTCGCACCTCACAAGTGTTTTGCCCTGCCCGACGATTCAAAGCGTAGGCGCGCAAGCCGCGCGACGGTATCGTCCGATGTGGTGTGATGTCCTATGCAGCCGCGTGCGCGTCTAATACATCCGGATGGCCTGCATGGGCGGCCGGCATAGCCGCCGTTTCGCCAGGCCCGGCAGCGCCCGAATTTCAGGCGTTCGGCCGCATCACTTTTTCAGCAATTCACTAATCCGTGCGAGAAGTCCTGCGTCATCCACGGGCTTCGAAAAGAAACCGGCGGCGCCGTTATTTTTTGCGCGCTCGCGCACGTCCTCGGTCACATACGCCGTCACGAAAATGACGGGGATGGGACGCTTCCATCGCTTGATCGACTCGAGCAGCGCAAAGCCGTCCATGCCCGGCATCTGGATATCGGCGACGACGAGTTTCAGTGTCGAGCGGCGCGCATCGTCCAGAAGATGGTGTGCAGATGCGTAGTCGATCACGTTCCAGCTTGCCGAACGCAGCGAACTGGACAGCGCCATCCGGACGGATTCATCGTCGTCCACCATGCCGATCGTCGCAGGCGGCCGCGCTGGTTTTATCTGGGGTCCGGTGGCCATCGAAATGAGGCAGAAAGGTAGAATCTTTCTGCAAAGTACAGGCGCGCCGAGGGGGCAGCAATCACACTATCGGATGATTCTTGTGACAGTGCGTATTAGCGGGGCGAGATCCGTGCGCCGACGCAGGCAGCCATGGCGCAGCGAATGCAAAATGCCTATCTGGCGCTCTGCGGAGCCGGCTGCACCTGCTGCAACTTCTTGATGAGTTCGGCCACGGAGCGCGCATTGAGTTTGTGCATGGCCTGGGCCCGATGGATCTTGACCGTGACCTCGCTCAGGCACAGCAGGTCCGCGATCTGCTTGTTCAACAGACCTTCCGAGACCAGACCGATGACTTCGCGCTCGCGCGCCGTGAGCGAATCGTATGCTTGACGAATACCCGCGACGAGCCTCGCCTGGCGCCGCAATTCGCCATCGCGTTTGAGCGCGGCGGCGATCGTGTCGAGCAGATCCTGGTCCTTGAATGGCTTCGTCATGAAATCGAAAGCGCCCGCTTTCATCGCCTTGACGGTCATGCCGATATCGCCATGTCCCGTCAGGAAGACGATGGGAAATCGAATGCTCTCCTTGAAGGCTTCCTGCTGAAGCGTGAGGCCGCTCTCGCCGCGTAACCGGATGTCGAGAATGAGGCAGCTCGGCACGTCCGGCATTTGCACGGCGAGAAATTCGTCAGCCGATTCGAACGCCCGCACCTCGATGCCCACTGACATGAGCAGACTGGTCAGCGCACCACGAATGGACTCGTCGTCGTCGATCACGTACACGAGCGAGTCCGGTAGTTGTTCACTTCGCGTCCCAACGCTATCGTGTTTCATCGCTCGATCTTCGAAAAGTTCGTGATGGCGAAAAAGTGCCGATGCTCGCCATATGGTAAGCAATAGCAAGACTTATCGCCACCGCTTGCACACCGTGGGCGATGACTTCCTTTGAAGCAGGCACCCACATAAATCATACTTTTCAGCCTCGCTCTTTTTCGCGTACCACGCCTGGGACCTACGCGGCTCATCCCTGCGTATGAGGGACCACATGCCGGCAAGATGCAGCTTCAGCCATTCGGAGAATGGTCAGCCTGGCGCTGCACGCCTAACCTTTTTCCAGTGGGCCATCGCGCTATCGGGATCACTGCTCAGGTTGGGTGTGCAAAATGAAAGTCGCTATTGTGGTGCTTGACGGTGTACAGGCCATGGATATCGCAGGCCTGCTCGACGTGTTCTGCGAAGCGAACCGTTTGCTCGGCGAGACGCGCCAGTATCAGGTGCCCCTCGTTGGCGAGCACGCAGGCGCGGTCGCCTGCTCGAACGCGATGCAGCTTTGCGTGCCGTGGGTCTATGGGGACTTTCGCGCGAACATCGACGTGCTGCTGGTGACAGGCTCCGCACACGCCACGCACGACGGGCCGAAACCGGATTTCCTGGACTGGCTGCGGCGCCGCGCACTCGAGTCGAAGCGATACGGCTGCGTCTGCAACGGCGCATGGCTGCTCGGGCGCGCCGGTCTGCTCGATGGCAGGGAGATTGCCACGCGCTGGACCGACGCGAGCCGTATGGCCGGCGAATTCCCGCGTGCCCGCATACGTCCTGACAAGAACCTGATTCGCGATGGACGCCTGATTTCGTCTGCCGGCACGACCGCCGGACTCGATCTGGGCCTCGCGCTCGTCGCGCAAGACTGGGGCCAGAAGCTCGCCGAACAGGTGGCAAGACGTCTTGGCGCCAATCTGCAAAGCGAGCCCTACCAACGTCATCCTTACGTTGCGCCTCCAGGCGATGAAAGTTCGATTATCGGAAAAGTACATCGCCATATCGACGACCATCTTTCCGATGTGCTTTCGATAGAGCAGCTCGCCGAGGCGGTCTACGTGAGCCGGCGCACGTTATCGAGAATCTTCGCGAAGTATCTCCACACGACCCCTTCCGCATTCGTGGACCAGGTTCGTGTGGGTGCCGCAAAGCGGCTATTGGAGGAATGCAACATGCCGATGAAAACCGTCGCGTTCGACTGTGGCTTTCATAACGCCGCGCACATGCGCATGGTGTTTCAACGGCGCCTCAAGCTCACTCCCCGGCAATACCGCCAACAGTCCCACACGACCGAGGCCGCCGCCTGAGTGATTGCCACGGGCGCAATCGCCATCCCGCCGCGATTTGTTCTCGCGGCGCAAGACTCTTTGTCCATGGTGTGTGTTCGCACTCGCAACGGATACGCCTACAGTGGTTTTCCATCGGATCCATCGATTCGAACGGCCACCCGGCCGACTTACCCATACTATGAGACACACAATGAGCACTTCCAAGGTCGTCATCGTCACCGGAGCATCGCAAGGCATCGGCGCCGAAACCGTCAAGGCCTTCCGCGCGCAGGGCCATCGCGTGGTCGCCACGGCCCGCTCCATCACGCCGGCCGCTGAGGCCGACTATGTCGCCGTGGCCGGCGACATCGGCGACGCCGCCACGGCTCGCCGCGTGGTGGACGCCGCCATCGAGCACTTCGGCCGTGTCGATACGCTCGTCAACAACGCGGGCATTTTCATTGCGAAGCCCTTCACGCAGTACACCGCCGACGACTACGCCGCAATCCTGAACGTCAACCTGAACGGCTTCTTCCACATCACGCAATATGCGATCGAAGCGATGCAGAAGCACGGCAGCGGCCACGTGGTGAACGTCACCACCACGCTTGCCGACAAGGCGAACAGCAAAGTCCCGTCCGTTCTTGCCTCGCTCACCAAGGGCGGCCTGAACGCTGCAACGCGCTCGCTCGCAATCGAATATGCGCGCGCGGGCATTCGTGCCAACGCGGTTTCGCCTGGGATCATCAAGTCGCCGATGCACGCTCCCGAAACGCACGCCGCGCTCGGCGCGATGCATCCGGTCGGTCACATGGGCGAAATGAGCGACATCGTCAATGCGATTCTCTATCTCGACTCGGCACCGTTCGTGACCGGCGAGATCCTGCACGTGGACGGCGGCCAGAGCGCAGGTCACTAAGCGGTTGAGCATTGTCCGCGCCCCCGGCCTCGATGGCTCGCCGGGGCGCGGGCGCGTGGCGGCCGCTTATTGCACGTTGGTCAGCGTCTTCGTGATGACGAGCCATCTGTCGCGCTGGCGCATGATCGAAAAATAATTGTAGTAATTGAAACCCAGCATGCGCACATGCAGTTTCGCCGTCGCGATGTTCTGCTGGACATCGAGCATCAGCAGTTCTGTTTCGACCGGTTCGCCCAATTCGGCCGGCGATTTCCTGATTGCCACACCCGCAAGATACTCGTCGATCGTCTTGTAGTAGGGCTGGCCATTCACCTCCCCCGCCACGATCGCGCGCGTGTCGAACACCTTTCTCAGCTGTTCCACATCGCCGCGCCAGGTGGCATCGAAATAGCGCTGCACGAGTTCGACGATTTCGTTGCTGTCGTTCATTGCATCACACTCCCTATTGATTCCCGACTCGGTCCGTCAATTCGAAGCGGGCTGCGCAATCGCTTGCGCAGCCCGCTTCGAACAACCCGGATCAAAACGATCAGGCAAGCGGCCCCTCGATCTCATTGAGCCTTTCTTCGAGTACGTTGACGCTCGCATAGCCCGAATGCACGGCGTAAGTCCGGCCTTGTTCTTCAAGCATCAAGGTCGGGAACGACGCGACGCCAAGCGCTCGCGCACGGGCGAAATCGCGCTGCGTTTCTTCCTTCGTTTCCGCTGCTTCCCACGCCTGGTAGAACGCGTCGGCACTTACCTGAACGCCTACAGCATCCAGCGCGGTCACGGCGATATCGCTCAGCACGCGACCGTCGGTCGTATCCAGCCCTTGCACGTAGAAGCCGTTCTGCAGCGCACGGAACACCGAAAGCAAGGCATCGCCACTGGCGAAGCGGCGCGCCGCCACAACAGCACGGCAAATCGGCTCGGTATCGTAGACGAACCCCTCGCGCGCCATGAACGCTTCGCGATTGAACGGCAAGCCGCTCAGCGCTTCCACACGTTGCCAGTGCTGCAACCGGAAACACTTGCCGGTCGCATCGAGCACATCGGTCGCGCCGGCGCGAATCCCGCCGACCACGATTTCCAGTTTCAAGTCCGGCACGCGCGCGACAAGCGCGGAAAGCTCCTTGCCAAAGCCATAGCACCACGAACACATCGGATCGCCAACATAGATCAATTTCATTGCTCGCTCAAGTGAAGAGACAACGCGGGGCCCGCAGGACCCCATGCCCCGCATCGCTCCCAGCCATCAGAGTGACTATAGGTTTCTGGCCTCACTCGATAAACGCCGTAGCCAGAACTTCTTTTGTTACATGGCGGAAAGACGAAAGGCTCTTCACAAGCAGAGTGGCGTTGCCATGCTGGCCTAGAACATGTCAGAAGCCGCTTGATGACCTGCACGCGCGCCCCCCGACTCCTCGCCATCCCTCGACGGGATGAACGGGCCGGTGATCATCTCCGAATAGCTCATGCCGGGCCCAACCATCGGAAACACATCGGCATCCTGATCGATCATGACTTCGAGGAAAGCCGGACCGTCGAACGCCACGAAAGCCCGGAGCGCTTCCTCGACTTCGCTCAGGACCTCGACGCGCTGCGCGAATTCGAACCCGTCGGCACGCGCGGCCATGACAAAGTCCTTTCGATGAAGCGACTTGTCGCTCACGCACAGGCGCCCGTCGTAGAAAAGACGCTGCCACTGCCGGATCATCCCGTCACCGACATTGTTGAACAGCAGCACTTTGACCGGCACGCCATACGTGGTCGCGGTCTCCAGATCGCCGATATTCATGCGCATGCTGCCGTCACCGTCGATGTCGATCACGAGGGCATCCGGGCGTCCCATCTGGGCGCCGATTGCAGCGGGCAGGCCAAAGCCCATTGTCCCCATGCTGCCCGACGTGAGAAAGCTGCGCGGCTCCACGAAATCGAAGAACTGCGCGGCCCACATCTGGTGCTGGCCCACGCCCGTGGTGACAATGGCCCGGCCGCCGGTAATCTCGCTCAGCTTTTCCACCACGAACTGCGGCTGAATGAGCGGGCTCGCGCGGTCATAGTTCATGCCGTAGCGCTGCTTCAGCTCCCTGATGTGGTCGAGCCAAGCCAAAGGCGCTTGCACGTGCGCTTCGTGTTGCATCAGAGAAAGCAACGCGTCTTTCGCGTCGCCCACGTGAGTCCAGTGCGCGCGCTTCACCTTGTTGATTTCGGCTTCGTCGATATCGATGTGCGCAACATGGCGCGCTCGCGGAGCAAATGCATTGGGGCGGCCACCGGCGACCCGATCATCGAATCGCGCGCCCACGGCAATCAGAAAGTCGCAGTCTTCCACCGCGTAGTTCGCGCAGGCCGCGCCGTGCATGCCCAGCATGCCGAGCCCCAACTCGTGCTTCACGGATATCGTGCCGAGCCCCATCAACGTGTTGACCACGGGAATGCGGTAGCGCTCGGCGAACTGGCGCAATTCCGCCGTGGTGCCGGCCGTGATGATGCCCCCGCCCACATACAGCAGCGGGCGCTTGCTTTGCGCCAGCAGATCGAAGAATTCGTCGCGCTTGCCCGCTTCGAGACGTGCTCCCTTCGCCACCTTGCGAAGGCGGTCGGAGTAGCCGCGAAACGCCAGCGTGCCATGCCCCTGCCAGGTGCCGGTCCAGTTCTGGATGTCTTTGGGCACATCCACTACCACTGGGCCGGGACGGCCGGTGCGCGCGACTTCGAACGCCGTGCGCAGCGTTTGTTCGAGCTTGTCCGGGTCGGTAACGAGAAACACCTGCTTGGCGCACGCCGACATGATGTTGAACACCGGCGCTTCCTGGAAAGCGTCGCTGCCGATAGCGGCACGCGGCACCTGCCCGCAGATGAGAACCACCGGGACCGAGTCGCCATTGCAATCGGCAATCGGTGTCACCGCATTGGTCGCGCCGGGACCGGACGTCACCATGAACACACCGACCTTTCCGCTCGCGCGCGCGTATCCCGCGGCCATGAAGCCGGCGGTCTGTTCGTTGGCGGGTACGACGAGGTTGATCTGACGCTCGGGCTTGTCGGCGTGCAGTTCGTTGAAACGGAACACGGCGTCGTAGGTCGGCAGGATCGCGCCGCCGCTATAGCCGAACACGGTATCGACACCCTGTTCGCTAAGTACGCGCAAGATGATGTCGGCGCCCGACATCGGTTCGCCGGGAAGTGGCGCTTTCTGGGAGCTTTCTGGAGCAATATTCGGGTTCTGGGACATACGAGGCTCGCACGGAAACGGGCGCTGATGCGGTCAGCGGCCAAACACAACGGATCATTTCCCTTCCGACTCAAGAACAGCGTATGTCCCCTACCAGCTCGTGGACGACAGCGTCAGCGGGTTCTCCGCATGAAGCACAGTCCACCCGGCACTCTTTTGACGTGCGCCTGGAAATACTGTGAGAAAGGGTTCCAAGAATTCTGACAACGATTGAAGCGGCGCGCGTCAGCAATACGGCTGTTTATGGGCCAGGATGCGTCGCATCCGGGCCACCGTGGCTGACGGCTGACTGTTTCCTACCACTCGGCAATGCCGACATCCATGTCCTCGTCGTAGAACGCAACCAGAAACTCTTCGGGCATCAACCACGAATCGACGCTCACGGTTTGCGCGCCAACATCGACATCGACCTTCGCGTCGGCGTCCACCGACTTCATCGCATGGACGATCGTCGAAAGATCGTCCGGGCGGATTTCAGTTTTCATCGCGAACTTCATTTTTCACCTCTCTGTCTGGATATCCAGTCTCGATAACTATAGGATCAACGCCCCATGCCACCAACCAGGCCAGCCTCAATTCACTCTTTACATCGCGTAACCCAAACCGGAGGCACAGGGCAGTCATTCAACCGGGTCGAGCAGGTCTACCGCTTCGGTGAACGCCAGGACGGCTTCCCGCACGCCTGCGACTCCCAGACCATTCAAACGGAGCAGTTCGGCACGGTCGCCGTGCGGGACAAAGGCGTCGGGAAGTCCGAGCCGCAGCATACGTACGGCCCACCCTTCCGCCGCGATCCGCTCGGCGCATGCGGCGCCCGCTCCGCCGAGCACGGTGCCTTCTTCGATCGTCACGATCACCTCGTGCTCGTTGGCAACCGTCAGCAACAAGTCTTCATCGAGCGGTTTGACGAAGCGCATATCGACCACGGTCGCATCGATCTCCCTTGCGACTTCCATCGCGACCGAGAGCAAGGGCCCGAACGCGAGAAACGCCACCCGCGCGCTGTCCCGCTTGCCGGAGACGCGGCAAACCACGCCTCTTCCGAGCGGCAGTGTTTCTTTCGTCTGCTCAATGACTTCAGATCCCGTTGTCTCCCGCGGGTATCGCACGGCGCACGGTCCAGGCCACGCAAGGCCGGTGTTCAGCATGCGATAGCATTCCTTTTCGTCGGACGGGGTCATCACCACCATATTCGGCACGCAACGCAGGGCCGCGATGTCGAACGCACCCAGATGCGTGGCGCCGTCGCCCCCGGCAATCCCCGCGCGGTCGAGCGCGAACAGAACCGGCAGATTCTGCAGGGCGACGTCGTGAATCAGCTGGTCATAGCCGCGCTGAAGAAACGTCGAGTAGATGGCGACGACGGGCCTCATTCCCTCAACGGCGAGGCCGGCCGCCAGCGTGACGGCGTGCTGTTCTGCGATACCCACGTCGATGTAGCGATCCGGATAACGACGCTCGAATCCGGTCAGGCAGGATCCTTCGCTCATCGCGGGCGTGATGCCGAAGATGCGCTCATCCGTTGCCGCCGCGTCGCACAACCATTGACCGAATACCTGGCTATAGGTCAGCTTGCCGCCCTTCTTGCGCACCAACCCGGTATCGGGTTTGAACGGGCTCGGCCCGTGGTACGCAACGGGCTCCAGTTCCGCAGGTCGATAACCTTTTCCTTTCTTCGTCACCACGTGGATGACGTGCGGCCGGTTGCGTGTCTTCGCGTCCCGCAGCGTGGCGAGTAGATTCGCCATATCGTGGCCATCGATGGGACCGAAGTAGTCCAGACCTAGCGTTTCGAATAGCGTGGATATGGGGACGTTCGCTTCGTCGCGCCAGCGCGTAACCAGCGCCTCGAGATGATCATTCAGTCCGCCGACCGCCGGTGAAATCGACATGCGGTTGTCATTCAGAACGATCGTCAGCGGCAGCGTTTCGCAGGACCCTGCGTGATTCAGCGCTTCATACGCCATCCCCGCGGACAATGAGCCATCGCCGATCACCGCAACGACGCGGGCGTCCCGACCGCGCAGGCCCAGGGCCATGCCGACCGCCGCCGAAATCGACGTGCCGGCGTGCCCGACACCGAACGCGTCGTAAGGCGACTCTTCGCGCGCGGGGAAACCGGCCATCCCGCCCACTTTCCGCACGCTTGCCATGGCCGCTTTTCGGCCCGTCAGGATCTTGTGCGGGTAGCATTGGTGCCCCACGTCCCACACCAGGCGATCTTGCGGCGTGTCGAATACATAGTGAAGGGCAACCGACAACTCCACCACACCGAGGTTCGATGCCAGGTGGCCGCCGGTATTCGACACACTTTCGATCACGAATTCCCGAACCTCGTCCACGAGGCGCTGAAGCTCACGCTCATCCAGTTCGCGCAGATTGCTCGGGAAATCGATCATGTCAAGCAGGTTCATGACGTTGCTGTCCTTGTTGTATGAAATTCAACCGGCCTTCAGGTCGTCCGTGGTCCAGCCGCCGCCGAGCGCGTGAATGAGGTCGACATTCGCATCCAGTTGCCGCGTGCGAAGCGCGATGACACTGCGTTGCGCTTCCAGCTCGGCCGATTGAGCCTCGACCACATCCAGGTAGCTCACCGCGCCGCGCTGATAGCGCGCGAGCGCCAGGTTGAGCGCGGTTTGGGCGGCATTGGCGGCGTCCTGCTGCTGATTCGTCGCGGTGCCCAGATCGTCGAGCAACGTGAGGTTGTCTTCCACCTGCCGGAACGACGCCAGCACTACGCTGCGATAGCGTGCCCCCGCCTCCGCCGTGGCCTCCTTCGCCGAATCCAGCTGCGCGTGGCGCTTGCCGCCGTCCAGCAGATACACCGCCAGCGACGGTCCGATCGCCCAATACGAACTGGAAAGACTGAGCAGATTGCCGAGCACCGAGCTTTGCACGCCGCCCTGCGCGCTGAGCGTGAGCGTCGGGAAATACGCCGCGCGCGCCACGCCAATTTTTGAATTGGCCGCCGCGATGCGCCGCTCGGCTGCGGCGACGTCAGGCCGCCTTTGCAACAACGTCGACGGCACCCCGACCGGAATCACGGGCAACGCGATCGAATCGGTACTCGGTGCGAGCTGGAACTCAGAAGGCGAAGCGCCGACCAGCACCGCCACCGCGTGTTCGAGCAATGCGCGCCTTGCCTTGATCTGGGTGAGTTCGGACTGGACCGATGACAACTGGTTGCTGGCGCGCGCCACGTCGAGACCTGACACGATGCCCGCGCCATGCCGGTTGCGGGTCAGGTCGAGCGCCTTCTGGTACGCCTCCTGGGTCCCCTCGATCAGCTGAATCTGCTGATCGAGACCCCGCATGTCGATATAGCTTCGGGCCAGCTCGATTTCCAGGCTCAACTGCGTCGAGGCGAGATCCGCTTTCGACGCCTGACCTTCGTCCTTGCTTGCGGCGACGGAATCGCGCACGCGTCCCCAAAGGTCCACTTCGTAGTCGACTTCGACACCCAGCGTGGCTGAGTTGTAATCGGTCGGCCCAGTCGGGCTGCGCAACGGCCGCGAGTCCGACTCGCGGTCGCGCTGGACATTGCCCACAGCGGAAACCTGCGGGTACATCTGCGACTTGACCTGCCTGATGTACGCCTGCGACTGCTCATAGTGAAACAGCGCCGCGCTCAGGTCGGGGTTATTCGCGATCAGCCGTTGCTCGAGGTCGTCGAGTTCCGGCTCCTTGTACAGCTTCCACCATCCCGCGCGATCGAGCTGGTCAGCGGGGCTGGCCACGGTCCATGGTCCCTGGGTCTGGTACTGCGCGGCCACGGGTGTTTCCGGAACCTCGTAGTGCGGCGCGAGCGAGCACGCGGCAAGCGCCACGGCACTCACCAGCGTGGCGAGTTTCAGATACCTAGTCATGCTTGCCACCTTTGGCCGTGGGCCCGATCACCTGAACATGGTCGCCTTCGACAAGACCATCGGGCGGCGCGTCGACCACGCGGTCGCTCTGCGCCAGCCCCGAGCCGATATCGACCGCGTTGCCGAGGTCCTGCACGATCGAAACGGGTTTGAAGTGAACGGTGTCGCTGCGATCGACAGTGGCCAGCCGCAGCCCCCGGTTGTCGAATATCAGCGCGCTCGCCGGCACCCGCAGTGCGTTGGCGCGCGCCGGCAGCGAAAAATGCAGATTCACGAAGTCGCCCGGCAACAGCAAATGACCGGGGTTATCGACCATCAGCTGGACGAGCGACGTGCCCGATGCGGCGTTCACCGAGTCGGCCTGACCCACCACCGTGGCGGTGAATGTCTTGCCCGGATACTCCGGTACGGTGAAGGTGCCAGTTCCACCGGGCTTGACCGCCGGCACGTATTCCTGCGGCACGCGTACGTACACGCGCAGCTTGTCCACGCTCGATACAGAGAAGAGTTGCGGCCCCGTACCGCCGCCCGCATTGATCAATGCGCCAACGTCGGTGTTGCGTGCAGTGATCACGCCGTCGAACGGGGCGACGATCCGCGCGAAGCTCTTGGTCGCGACCAGCCGGTCCAGATTGGCCTGCGCTGCCGCCACGCGGGCCTGCTTCGCCACGTAGTCCTGCGTGCGGTCATCGACCTCCTGGCGCGATACTGAATCGGAGTCCAGAAGACTTTGCCAGCGTGCCGCGGTCGTTTTCGCGAGCGCGGCATCGGCTTGCGCGCTCGCGAGGTCGGCCTTCGCCTGGATCAACTGCTGATCGAGTTCGGGCGTTTCGATCTCGGCGAGCGTCTGGCCTGCCTTCACCGGTGTGCCGATGTCGACGCTCCACGATTTCAGGTATCCGCTCACGCGTGCATAGATGGGCGCGCTTTCGAAAGCCTCCAGTCTGCCGGGCAGATCCAGCGCGCCGCCCGGCGCCTCTGGCGCGGGCACGACGACATTCACGGACGGCACGGCTTGCGCCTCGGTCCAGTCTTTGAGCTGGTGCTCATGCTTCATGCGAAGCGAGACGCCACCAGCCACGATGAGGACGGCGAGCGCACCGCCAACGATGCCTGTTAAAGAAAGCTGACGCTGCGCGAGTGCGGCGCGCGTTGTGGGTTCAGAGGACATGGATCGAATCTCCGGTAATCTGCGCGGCCGTCGATGTGCGACCCCGACGCGAGTGGATCATGCAAAAAATAGCGGGCACGAGAAAAAGCGTTGCGGCAGTGGCGAACAGCAGTCCGCCAATCACCGCTCGGCCCAGCGGCGCGTTTTGCTCTCCGCCCTCGCCAAGACTCAATGCCATCGGCGCCATGCCGATGATCATCGAGAGTGCCGTCATGAGGACCGGCCGAAACCGGGTCGTACCGGCTTCCAATGCAGCCTTGAACGCGTCGCCGTGCTCGGTCAGACGTTCGCGGCAGAAACTCACCACCAGAATCGAATTGGCCGTAGCCACGCCCATGCACATGATTGCGCCGGTCAGTGCGGGCACCGAGAGCGTGGTATCCGTCGCAAACAACATCCAGACGATGCCGGCCAACGCACCAGGCAATGCCGCCACGATCACGAGCGGATCGGACCACGACTGGAAATTGACGACGATGAGCAAGTAAATCAGCACAACCGCGCCCAGAATCCCGAACGACAACCCGCCGAAGGCGTTGTTCATCGTCTGAGCCTGGCCAAGCAGAACGACCTTCGCCCCCTTGGGCGCTTCCTTGGCATTGGCCGAGACGATGTGGCGAATGTCGGCGGCGACGGCGCCGAGATCGCGGCCCTGGGTCGTGGCGAACACCTCGACCATCGGCTGCACGTTGTAGTTGCTCACCACTTCGTTGCTGGCCGTGCGGTGAATGCTCGCGACCCCGCCGAGAATTTGCCCATCGTTGGCCTCGGCCCCGCCGCTCACCGGCAGATTCACGAGCGACGAGAGCGAATCCACGCTGTACTGCGGCGTCTGCAGCACGATCGAATACTCCACGCCATTGGCCGCGTTGAGCCAGTAGGTCGGGGCGATCTGGCTCGAACCCGCCATGTGCACCACGAGGCTGTTGGTCACATCGCGTTCGGTGAGGCCCTGAAGCGATGCGCGGTCCCGATCGACGTCGATATTGAACTGCGGATTGGCCTGCGACTGCTCGATGCGCGCATCGACGACGCCGGGCACGTGGCGGATCTGACGCAGTAACGAGTTCGCGTAGGCGAAGTCGGCCGGCAGATTGTTGCCGCGAATCTGCAGGTCGATCGGTGCGGGCGAACCGAAGTTCAGGATCTGGCTCACGATGTCCGCGGGCGGGAACGAGAACGTCACGCCGGGGAACGCGCGCGGCAGCGATTCGCGCAGCTTGCGCACATAAGCGGCCGTCGGCCCATGGCCTTCTTTCAGCGAGATCTGGATGTCGCCGTCCTGCGGGCCGATCGTGCCCGTGTTGTTGTAGGCCGTATTGATGGAGCTGGTGGAAAGTCCAATGTTGTCCACCACGGTGCCGAGTTCGGACGGCGGAATCGTCGCGCGCACCTGCGCTTGCACCTCGGCGAAGATCTCGGCGGTTCGCTCCACACGCGTACCCACGGGCGCACGCACGTGCAGCAGGATCTGGCCCGCATCGACGTCAGGGAAAAAGTTGCGCCCGAGCAGCGGCATCAACGCGAACGACACCACAACGAATGCAAAGAAGCCAATCACGAACGTGCGGCGACGTTCCAGCACCCGTTCGAGCATCGCGGCATAGTTCGCACGCACGCGTTCGAAGCGCTGCTCGAAGCCACGATGAAAGCGCGCCCACACGCCGGCAGACTCGTGATGTCCTTGCTCATTCGCATGGGACTTCAGCAGGTACTTCGCCATCGTCGGCACGAGCGTGCGCGAGAGAATGAACGAGGAAATCATCGCGAAGATCACCGACTCGGCCATCGGCACGAACAGGAACCTCGCCACGCCATTCAGGAAGAACATCGGCACGAACACGATGCAGATGCAAAGCAGCGAGACGAACGCGGGTGTCACGATTTGTGCCGCGCCGTCGAGAATCGCGCTTTCGACGTCCTTGCCTTGCTCCAGGTGCCAGTTGATGTTCTCGATGGTCACGGTGGCGTCGTCCACGAGAATCCCCACCGCTAACGCGAGCCCGCCGAGCGTCATGATATTGAGCGTTTCGCCGAGCACCGAGAGCACTGAAATCGACCCGAGAATCGCGAGCGGAATCGAGGTCGCGATAATGATCGTCGAGCGCCAGCTACCCAGGAACAGCAGGATCATCACGCTCGTGAGCAAGGCGGCAATCAAGCCCTCGCGCGCCACGCCCTTGATTGCAGACCGCACGAAGATCGACTGGTCGCCAATTGCGTCGATCTGGAGCGCGTCCGGCAAGGAGGCCTTCGCGTCGGCAACCTTCTGACGAATGCCGCCGATGATCGACAATGTGGATGCCGAACCGTTCTTGAACACGGTGAGCAGCACCGAACGCTTGCCTTCCACGTGAACGATATTGGGCTGCGGCGGGCTGCCGTCGGTCACGTCAGCCACATCGTGCATGTGCACCACGGTGCCATTGGCGGACTTGATCGGCAGGTTCGCAATGGCCGCGATCGTCTCCGGCGCGTCGTTCAGCTGCAGCGTGTACTCGTAGTTGCCGATCTTTTCGGTGCCGACCGGCGTCACGAGGTTCTGCGCCGTCAACGCATTGAGCACGTCCTCGGCCGACAAGGAGCGCGCTTCGAGTTCGGACGGCTTGATGTTGATCTGAACCTGGCGGTCCTTGCCGCCGAACGGAAACGGGATCGCAGCGCCGTTCACGGTCGCGAGAATCGGCCGCAACTGGTTCTTGCCGAGGTCCGCCAGATTCTGTTCCGAGAGGCCCTTGCCCGAAAGCGCGAGCTGGATGATCGGAACCGTCGAAGCGTTGTAATTGATAATGAACGGCGGCGTCGCCGAGGGCGGCAGCTGCTTCAAAATCTCCTGCGAAATGGCGGTCACCTGCGCATTCGCGGTACCAATGTTGGTGCCAGGCTGAAAGAAGATCTTGACAATGCCGTAGCCGGTAAGCGACGTGCCTTCGATGTGCTGAACGCCGTTCACGGTGGTCGTCAACACCCGCTCATACGGAGCCATCACGCGACCTTCCATCTGGTCGGGCGAAAGCCCCGTGTACTGCCATACCACGCTAATCACAGGGATATTGATCGGAGGAAAAATATCCGTAGGGGTACGAAACGCCGACAAAACGCCGACGATCAGGATAAACACGGCCAGAACGACAAATGTATAAGGCCGTTTCAGCGCGACGCGCACGATGCCAATCATGATAATTCCAGTATTGAAGCTGGCATCGCCCCTAACCGCGGCGGATTCCAGCAAGCAGATTCTCGATGCCTTGAATCAATCTGCGTTTGATGGGATCCGGCCCGCGGACTCGCGAGGCGCACCGATCCAGTGGATAGCGGAAGCCACAATTCCGAGCACAACGCCGAAGGCGACGATGCCCGACCAGCCAAAGCGGCTCATGAGCCAGCCGCTGACCGTCGCACCGACTGCGCCGCCGAAAAACGTGGCCGTCATATAGAGGCTGTTGATTCGGCCTTGTGCTTTCGGATCGACTGAGAAAGCGCGAGTCTGGTTAGAAACGAGACCGGACTGCACGCCGATATCGAGCACGATCACGCCCACGATCAGCAGCGTGAGCGACGTGGCCGCGCCGGAAAGAAGCACGTAGGCGAGCGTCGCGATGACGATGCTCGCGCCGATGACCTTGCGAAAGCCCACGCGGTCGGTGGCATTGCCACCCAGCGATGCGGCGAACGCGCCGGCTGCGCCGATGATGCCGAAGCCGCCCGCCCACGCGCTGCCGAGGTGCCACGGCCCGCTCTTGAGCAGCGCCGCGAGATTGACCCAGAAGGCGTTGAAGCAGGCCCACAGCAGCGCCTGGATAATCATCGATTCGCGAATCGGGCGATTGTCGCGAACGAGCGGCCACAGCGAAGCAAGCAGACGTCCATACGAAAGATTCGTGGAGGGCACGCCCTTCGGCAGCAACGCAGCGGCGGCGATAAAGACCGGCACCATGAACGCGGCTTCCACGCCGTACACCGCGCGCCAGCCCCACGCCGCGCCAATTGCGCCCGCGATCGTGCGGCCGACGAGGATGCCGACCATGATGCCGCTCACGACGGTGCCGACGTTACGCCCCCGCTCGCTCGGCAACGACATGACGGCGGCGAAGGGCACGAGCTGCTGTGGCACGCAACTCACGATGCCAAGCGCAAACGAAGCCGCGATCAGTGCCCAGATACCGGGCGCCACCGCCGCTGTCGCCGCGAAAACGAGTGCGAGCGCGATTTGAGTGAGCACGAGCTTGCGCCGGTCGAAGCGGTCGCCAAGCGGCAGCAGCAACGCGAGACCGGTCGAGAAGCCGAGCAGCGCCGCCGCTGCGACGAGATCCACCGTTGTGATGTTGACCTGCAGACCCGCTGCGATCAGCGGCAGGATCGGCTGCGTGCAGTAGATGTTTGTGATCACTGCTCCTGCGACGACCGCCATCATGACGATCTTGCCGCGCGATGCGACGGCGGGCGTTGCTGCACTTTCTGGGGTGCTGGATAAGCCGCTCACGACAACCTCCTTATTCGTTGAATTTCTCCGGTCTTTGCAGCGGATTGCCGCGATCCAGATTGAGGTCGAACGTTACGCGCTTGCATTTACGAAGAGAATCCCTCACGATCAAGATTCATCCTTCCACTATTTGATAGGGTCCATGAATCGCCTCGAAGCCATGGCCATCCTCGTTTCGGTCGCCGATGCGGGCAGTCTCTCGGCTGCCGCGCGGCATCTCGACATGCCGCTCGCCACGGTCAGCCGCAAGGTTGGGGAACTGGAAGCACACCTGAAGACGCGTCTCTTTCACCGCACGACGCGAAAGCTTTCATTGACGGAAGCCGGGGCCGCATACGTGGCCGCGTGCCGGCGCATTCTCGAAGACATCGGCGAAGCCGAGCGCGCAGCCACCGGCGAATACGCCGCGCCCAAAGGCGAACTCGTGGTCACCGCGCCCGTTGCGTTTGGCCGCTTGCACGTGGTGCCGGTGGTGGCGGAATTCCTCGCGCAGTATCCGGAGATCGACATCAATCTCCTGCTGACCGATCGTGTCGTTCATCTGATGGATGAACACGCGGACGTCGCGGTCCGCATTGGCGAGTTGCCCGATAGCACGTTGATCGCAACGCGCGTGGGCACGGTGCGCCGCGTCATTTGCGCCAGCCCCGCCTATCTCGCGAAGCACGGCCTGCCAGCCGAACCCGCGGACCTGGCAGGCCATCAATGCATTACCTTCGAGGCGCTCGCGTCGCTGCGGGCGTGGTCTTTCGGCTCCGGCAAGTCAGAGCAGTCCGTGCCCGTTCATTCGCGGCTTGCCGTGAATACGGCGGACGCCGCCATCGAAGCCGCGATCCTCGGCGTGGGTTTGATACGCGTGCTGTCCTACCAGGTTGCACGCGCCGTTCGGGCCAACGAGCTTCGCGTCGTGCTCGACACATTTGAAGCCGCGCCGCTGCCCGTCAATCTCGTGCATGCGGGGCAAGCACCCCTGCCGCTGAAGCTGCGCGCGTTCCTCGACTTCGCATCGCCGCGCCTGCGCGAGCGCACTGCGGGCGAACTCGTCAACGCCGAGAGCGCATGACGGCCTGAGCCGCGCGCGCAAAGGCGCTGCGCGCTCGCGCCGGAAGAGAATCCGCTAACATCGGGAATCTCCCTTCCAGTGATCGAGAAGACCATGGACCGTCTCGAAGGGATGTCCATCCTGGTCGCAGTCGTCGATGCAGGCAGTTTGTCAGCCGCGGCCCGGCAACTCGGCCAGCCGCTGGCGACAGTCAGCCGCAAGGTCGGCGATCTCGAAGCGCACCTGAAGACCCGCCTGCTCCATCGCACCACACGGCACCTCTCGCTCACCGAGGCCGGCGAGGCTTATGTCGCGTCGTGCCGGCGCATTCTCGAGGACATCGGCGAAATCGAACGCGCCGTGACCGGCGAATACGCGGCGCCGAAGGGCTCGCTCGTGGCCACGGCGCCCGTGGTCTTCGGGCGGCTGCATGTGGTCCCTGTGATGGCGGCCTTTCTCGCGCACTATCCGGAGATCGACGCCCGCCTCGTGCTGACCGATCGCAACGTCAATTTTCTCGAAGACCACGTGGACGTTGCGGTACGCATCGGCCAGCTGCCGGACAGCAGTCTCGTGGCGATACGCCTCGGCGAAACGCGCCCTGTGGTGTGCGCGAGCCCCGCGTATCTCGCCGAGCGCGGCACGCCGCAAAACCCGGCTGATCTCGCCGATCATGCGTGCATCGGTTTCGAGGGAATCAATGCGTCGCGCACGTGGACGTTTGCCGGCGAAAAGTCGGAGCAGAACGTGCCGATCCACGCGCGGCTCGTGACAAACACGGCGGAATCGGCCATCGATGCCGCGACGCTCGGGACCGGTTTGACGCGGGTTCTCTCTTATCAGGTCGCGAACGCCGTGCAGGAAGGCCGCTTGCAGCTCGTTCTGGAAACCTTCGGGCTGGCGCCCATGCCGATCCATCTCGTCCATGCCGGCCAAACGCCGCTGCCGCTCAAGCTGCGCGCGTTTCTCGACTTCATGTCGCCGCGCCTCAAGGCGCGCATGTCCGCTGTTTGAATTCCCCGCGTTATTGAGCGCGAGTATCAACTGTTGTTCATCGCCGGTGGTTTTTATCAGCGCCGTTCGTGCGTAACCTTGGTTCGCAAATGGGAAAGCGCAAGGCGAAACGCAATGGATATGTCAGCAATCACCGCAATGAAGGCTTCCGCGCCCGCCGAGCATGCGCTTTCAGCGCAGCCCGCGTGGCGCCGCGTGTTTCGCGAGGACGCGCTCACGGTCGGACTGATCCTGCCGCTCGAAACGCATCCGGACTCGCCGGTTCCGACCATGCGCGATCACATCGCCATGGCTCAGCGCGCCGAAGCAATGGGCGTGGCCGCGCTGTGGATGCGCGACATTCCGTTCTACGATCCTGCGTATGGCGATGCGGGCCAGATCTTCGAGCCGCTGGTGTATATCGCCAGCCTCGCGGCAGTGACGAAGGAAATCGCGCTCGGCACGACAGGCATCGTCTTGCCGATGCGCGAACCGCTTTTGCTGGCCAAGCAGGTGAATTCACTCGACCAGTTGACGAATGGAAGGCTTCTGTTAGGGATGTCCTCGGGAGACAGACCTTCCGAGTATCCCGTTTTCGGCATCGACTTCGATACGCGTGGCGAGCGGTTTCGCGACGCGTTCGAGACCTATCGAACAGTGAGCGAGCAGCCCTTTCCCGTGTTTTCCTCGCCACGCTTCGGTAAATCGGGCGGCACGCTCGACATGTTGCCCAAGCCGCCTTACGGACGCACCCCGGCCATTGCCGTCGGCCGGGCACAGCAGAGCCTCGAATGGATCGCGGCACATATGGACGGCTACCTCGGCTTCGTGCCCGGCCCCGCCGCGCTCGACGCATTCGTGCGCAACTGGAAAGACCAGGTCGCCCGGTCGATGGGCCGCGAAGCCTTCAAACCGGTTGCCTTTGGCGGGTACCTCTATCTGCATCCGCGGCCCGATTACCCGTTCCGCGCCATCAAGGGCGGCTTCGCTATCGGCAGCCGTTCGCTCAGACATTTTCTCGAAGCGGCACGCGAAGCGGGCGTGAGCCACGTCGCGCTGAATCCGAAAGTCACGCCGCGCCCTTACGCCGACGTACTCGACGAGTTGCACAGCGAAGTGTTGCCGTACTTTGTCCCGGAGGTGTTTCATGCAACACACGAACATAAGTGAAGCGCTCAATGCGCACTGGCAGGCGTCGGCGGCCGGCGATCTCGAAGCCGAACACGACATCTACGCCGACGACGCCATCTGCGACTACCCTCAATCCGGCGAACGCATTCTCGGGCGCAGGAATTTGCAGGCCCTGCGCGGCCATCATCCCGGCAAGCCGTCCGGTTTCGAAGTCAGACGAATGCAGGGCGAAGGCAATCTGTGGGTGACCGAATACATCATCGCTTACCAGGGGCGATCCGCTTTCACCGTGAGCATCATGGAATTCCATGACGGCAAGGTCGTTCACGAGACCCAATATTTTTCGGATCCCTTTGAAGCGCCCGCCTGGCGCAGCCAATGGGTTCAGAAGATCACGGCCAGCTAACGTTCGCTTCGAAAAATCGATTACGCAAATTGCAAAGCGAGATAGCCGGCCATGACCGCGCCGGCCATCTTCAAGCGCGCGCGGCGTTTTCACGCCGCGCCCGACTTACTTCGAAGCGGGCATGGCGAACTCCGCGCCCTTGTCGATGCTGCCGGGCCAGCGCTGCGTCACGCTCTTGTAGCGCGTGTAGAAGCGCACGGCTTCCTCGCCGTAGGCGTGATGATCGCCGAACAGCGAGCGCTTCCAGCCCCCGAACGAATGCCACGCCGACGGCACCGGACTCGGCACGTTGATGCCCACCATGCCGATCTGAATCTGCCGCGTAAACGTGCGTGCCGCGGAGCCATCGGCCGTGAACAGCGTGACGCAATTGCCGAGTTCGTGTGCGTTGACAAGCTCGATAGCACTGGCCAGATCCGGCACGCGAACCACCGAAAGCACCGGCCCGAAAATCTCTTCGCGATAGATCTTCATATCCGGCTTCACGTCGTCGAAAAGCGAGCCGCCCAGGAAGAAGCCCTCTTCGTGTCCCGCCACGGTATGGCCGCGCCCGTCCACGACGAGCTTCGCGCCAGCCTCGACGCCTGCATCGATGTAACCCAGCACCTTGGTGCGATGCGCGGCGCTGATGAGCGGCCCCATGTCCAGATCGGGCTCCATGCCCGCGCCGATGCGCAGCGCGCGCACGCGCGGCGCGAGACGCTCGATCAGTTCGTCGCCGATGCTGCCTATCGCCACCGCGACCGAGGTCGCCATGCAGCGCTCGCCCGCCGAGCCGTATGCGGAGTTGATCAGCGCATCGACGGCCTGATCGAGATTCGCGTCTGGCATGACGACGAGATGATTCTTTGCACTGCCCAGCGCCTGCACGCGCTTGCCGCGTTTGGCGCCCTCTGCGTAGATATATTCGGCCACCGGCGTGGAGGCGACGACGGACATCGCGGCCACATCGGGATGCTGGATCAGCGCGTCGACGGTGCCCTTGTCGCCGTTCACCACGTTGAACACGCCTTTGGGGAAGCCCGCCTCGATGAAGAGTTCCGCCAGCCGGATCGACGACGACGGCGTGCGCTCCGAGGGCTTGAGGATGAACGTGTTGCCGGTCGCGGCGGCCATGACGAACATCCAGCACGGCACCACCACCGGGAAATTGAACGGGGTGACGCCCGCAATCACGCCTACGGGCTGACGCAAATTCCAGCTGTCGACGCCGCTGCTGCTTTGATCGGTGAAACCGGTCTTGAGCAGGTTCGGAATGCCGCACGCGAATTCGACGATTTCGATGCCGCGCATGACTTCGCCCCTCGCGTCCGAAAACAGCTTGCCGTGGTCGCGCGTAATGAGTTCGGCGATTTCGTCGAGATGCGCCTCTAGCAGTTCCTTGAACTTGAACATCAGGCGCGCACGCTTGAGCGGCGGGGTTTCGCTCCACGCCGCAAACGCGCTTTTGGCGGCCGCGACGGCGGCGGCAACCTCACTGGTATTCGCAACCGGCACGCGCGCCGAAATGCGGCCCTGCGCGGGATCGTAGACGTCGTTGAATCGCCCGCTCACGCCAGCGGTGTATTGACCGTCGATGAAATGTTTCAGTTGGCGCACCGCGCCCTGGTTTGCTTCGCTCATACGACCTTCCTTTAGGGAATCTGGGCACTGCGCGCGGACCGAAGAGAGTCCGCATCGCAGCGCGCGTCAAGTCGAGTGGCCGGGCATCTCCATGACTCCCCGCCAGGACCGGCAGTCATTGACCGCCGACGAGAACAGTCTACGTTTTACGGCTCCCGGCCGAGGGACTAGCTGCGACGGTTTGGGGACATTCCCGGCGCGTTTCCGGCCATCGCGACAAGGCGGAAATCGCGGCGATCCGAAGGGTCGAATGGTTTCGCGAGGCGGCGCTAAATGCGCGCTGGGGGCGAAGCGTTACCTTGTGCAGGAAGCGTGAAATGGAAGCTGACGCCAACGGGGGCGTTCGGCGTCACCCACAGGCACCCGCCGTGGCTTTGCACGATCGAGCGGCAGATGGGCAGCCCCATGCCGAGACCGTCGGGCTTGGTGGTAAAGAACGCCTCGAATACGCCCTCGAGGTTGCCGGCGGCGAGTCCCGGCCCGGAATCCTGCACGGTGATGCAAAGTTCGTTATCGTCATTCCTGCCGGTTCGGATCACTAACGTGCGCTCGCCGGCTTTCACTTCGCTCATCGCCTCGAGGGCGTTGATCATCAGATTGAGCATGACCTGCTGCAATTGCACCCGGTCGCCCTGCACGCGCGGCAAGCCCTCGGCGAGTTGCACCGTGAGTTCGACCCCGCACTTGCTGGCTTCGCCGCGCACGAGCGCGATCAGTTCCCGAATCATGTCGTTGACGTCGAGCCCATCGGTGCGCAGCGGCTCTTTCTTGAAGTAGGCGCGGGTCCTGTCGACGATGCCGTTGGCGCGGTCGCTATCCGCGACGATGCGGGTCAGCGCGAGACGCACTTCGTCGAAATTCGGCGGGCGCGCCGCGAGCCAGCGCAAGGCTGCACTCGCGTACGCCGCGATGGCGGTGATCGGCTGCTTCACTTCATGCGCGATCGACGCCGACAACTGCCCCATGGTCGCCACGCGGTTCGAATGCGCCAGCACCGTCTGGAGTTCGCGGTAGCGTCGTTCGCTGTCTTGCACTTCCTGTTGCGCGCGCTTCTGGTCGGTCAGGTCGAGTATGAACGCGACGCCCTGCCCCTCGCGGTCGCCAAACGCCGCCGCGCCGACCATGACGGACACGCGGCTGCCGTCCTTGCGTATATATTCCTTCTCGATCGGTTTGGCGCTACCCGTGGCCTGCAATTCGGCCTTCACCTGTTCGTCGCGCTCATGCCATTCCGGCGGCGTCAGGTCGGGCCAGCGAATCTGCCCGGAGCGCAGGTCTGCGGCCGTGTAGCCCACGATGCGCAGAAACGCATCGTTGGCTTCGACGACATTGCCTTCGAAGTCCCAGATGTGGATGCCAATGATATTGGAGTCCACGAGGCGCCGCACCTTTGCTTCGCGTTCCTGAAGATCCGCATACAGGTGGGTATTCTCCAGGGAAATGGCGGCCTGGGACGCGAGCAAATCGAGCAGTGCGGAGCGGCGTGCGGTGAACACGTGCGAGGTCTCGGTGTTCTCCAGATACAGCAGCCCACTGAGTTCGCCCTGCCTGACGAGCGGCAGACAGAACACGGAGCGCGTGGCGCCGCTCGCCAGATACCCGTCTTCGGGAAAGAGACTGGACGTCACGGCATCGTCGATGATGACGCGCTTGCCCGTGTGCATGACGTAGCGCAGTAGCGCGGCTGGGGTGGCCGAGCCGCTGCCTGGTAATCGCCTCACCTCGATCCCGTTGCCGTCGATACGCGCCTCCGCCTCGATGCGGTAGCCGTCCGGCTGCTCGGGCACGATCAGCAGCCCACGGTCGGCGCCTGCGGTTTGCAGCGCGATCGTCATCAGGCGTTCGACCAGCCGCTTCAGTTCGATCTCGCTGGAGAGCGCGTGAGAAGCCTTGAGCAGTGTTGCTGCGTCGAACTCGCGCCAGTCGAAGCTGTGCGTCGACGTCAGCGTGCTCCCTTCCAGGTCGGCGAGGCGCGGGAATTCGCTGTCGAGCTGCATGATCTTGCTTTGCGCGCCCCACGCGTCGAAGCACCGGCGCGCATTGCGCAAATGACCTTCGGCGCTCGTCGCGAGGCCCATACGCAAGTAGAAACGGCCCGCCAGTTCGCTCGCAAGTCCTTCATGCTGCGCAAAGCCGTTCTCGCGGGCAGAGCGAATGGCCTCCTCGTACAGGCGCATGGCGTCGAGCTCGCGCCCCTCCAGACGCGCGAATTCCGCGCTGAGCAACGCATGGCGGTTCTGATAGTTTTCGGGACACTGTCCGGCCCACATTTCAAACTTCTCGAGTGTCTCTGCGAGCATGCGTTTGTACATTTCCTGCTGCTCGGGAGATGACTCGGGAAAAAGGGCCGTCAAGGTGAGCATATGAAAAAAGTGAAAGGTCGGTTCGATCGCCAGCGCCATCACCGAATTCAGCACGGCCTGCGCCTGCTGCACGGCCGCCAGCGCGTCGACGTAGCGGCCGTCGAGAAACGCGAGCATGACCTTGATGATTCGATAGACGCCAATGGCGCAACCAAAATTCGACCTGACGATCGCCTCGAAACAGGCGGTTTCGTCGAAGGTCTCGTCATTCAAATCGAACGGTTTAGTGGTCCTGCCCCGCAGACAGATGACGCATTGCCGTTCGACCCGAACCAGTTCGTAGACGGCGTCGTTGTGGCTCTGCCGCATGAGCGACGCGTACTTCTCGGCGATCGCCTGCACGTCTTCGAGCGCAGCGCCGCTCTCGAGCGACTGCCAGACGGCATTGAACGCCACGTTGCCGGCAAAAACGAAATCGCCCACTTCCATGCACTCGGCGGTCGCCCTTTCCAGCACCGGGAGATTCGCGGCGATGTGGCGGCGCCAGAAATTGACATGGGCGCCATACAGATGAAGCAGCTTTCCATTCAGGTGCCGATTGCCGAACCTCTCGTTGAGCTTCAGTGACATCTCCGAAACCTGAACCGCCGTGGGAATATCGCCGATCAGCGAAACCAGCATGAGCGCGTAATTGCCGAACGCAAAACTCGAGTTATCGGTCATGCCATGCTGCAAGGACAGATTGACCGCCTTGAGCGTGATGAGCGGATAAAACGCGGGCCGCGCGGCAAACGCGCAGTTCATCGCCTGAAGGAGCAGATTGACGATCGCGTGGATCGCGGGGTCCATCGCCACCGGTGCCGCGACGAGTTCGGCGATGGCACGGGCCGCCTGATTGACCTGAACGTCGTGCAGGGCGGCATGGAACGCCGCCTGAATACCCTCTTCGGTCTCGGGAAAGTGGATATCAAAGCCGCGCAGCGCAACGAGCGCGACCGCGAAGCTTTCGTCATATCGTCCGGCAAGCTGGTACAACTCGATGCGTAAGCTGTAGACCCTGGCGCGATCGAGACTGGAGCGGGCTCTCGCGAGCATCATGTCCGCCAGGGCATCTGCTTTCGCAAAGTCGCCCACCAGATATTCGCACTCCGAAAGCGCGAGATAGAGTTCGAACGTGCTCTCGTAGCGTTGCGTCCACGCATCGGGCGACAGCAACGCCACGCCTTGCGCAAGATAGCCGCGTGCGGCCACATAGGCCGTCGACCCCATGGCCCGCCTGCCCGCGACGAGGTTCAAGGCAACCGCCTGCTCGCGCTCCGTTGCGTCCGCGATCAGCGCCGCGCCGCGATTGAGGTGGTTCACGATGTCGAAAATCGCAGCTTCCAGTGCGTCCGGCGGCGTGCGCGACGCCAGTGCCCGCCCGATCCGCAGATGCGCGGCAGCACGGTCGTTGGCGGGAATCAGCGCGTACGCTGCCTCCTGCACGCGATCGTGCGCGAATTCATAGACATTGGCCTCGCGAAAGACGAGCCCCGTTCGCACGGCTTCCCACAGGTCCGCGTGCAGCTTCTCTTCGGAGCCGCCCTGAACCCAGGCCAGCGCGGCGACTTCGGCGACGTTGCCAAGGCACGCCAACTGGCCCAATGCGTCGCGCACCGCGGGCGGCAGCCGGCCCAACCTTCCCGCCATGAGATCGGCGACATTTTCCGTGTAGGCCTTCGCGCGAATGCGCGGCAGTTCCCAGCCCCATTTCGCGGCGCGCGGGTCGAATGCAAGCAGGTTTTCATCGGCGAGCGCGGTTAGAAACTGAATCGTGAAGAACGGATTGCCGCCGCTCTTTTCATGTGCCAGTTCCGCCAGCGGAGCGGCGCTCGCGCGGTCACAGTGCAGCGCATCCGCCACGAGTTGTGTCACGCTGTCCCTCGTGAGCGGCGCAAGCTCGATTTGCTGCACTTTGCCTTCGGCGCGGGCAATCGACTCCAGCGTGCGCGCGAACGGGTGCGAAGCGTCGACCTCGTTGTCCCGATAGGCGCCCACGAGCAGCACGTGCCGCACGTCCGGATGCGTGGCGAGATGCGCGAGCAGGTCGAGCGTCGCCGTATCCACCCATTGCAGATCGTCGATAAACAAGGCGAGCGGATGCTCCGGCCGCGCAAATACACCGAGAAAGCGTCGAAATACGATCTGAAAGCGGTTTTGCGCGTCTTGCGGCGGCAGCGTCGGCGCAGCCGGCTGTTCGCCGATGATGAGCGCAAGTTCAGGAATCAGATTCACGATCAGCTGACCGTTAGGCCCGAGTGCTTCCATCAGTGCGCGACGCCACGGCACGACCTCGGCTTCCCGCTTGCTCAGCAGGTTGCGCACCAGTGTCTGGAAGGCTTGCGCGAATGGCACATACGGAATGCCGCGCCGGTACTGGTCGAACTTGCCGGATGCGAAGAGACCACGCGGCGGGACGAGCACCCTGTGCAGCTCGTTCACGACCGACGACTTGCCGATGCCCGGATAGCCCGAGATAAGCACCAGTTCGACCGAGCCGCTGCCCACCACGCGATCGAACGCGCTGGTCAGCGCTTCGATTTGCGGCTCGCGCCCGTACAGCTTTTCGGAAATCAGCAACTGGTCGGACGCGTCGTGCTCCCCCAGTGGGAATGGATCGATGCGATGGTGCGCTTCCCATGCCGTGAGGCAAGAACGCAGATCGGCCTCGAGTCCCGCCGCGGTCTGATAGCGGTCCTCGGCGGCCTTCGCGAGCAGCTTGAGCACGATGCCCTCGAGCGCCTGTGGAATTGCGTCGCGGCGCGCCCGGGGCGGCGTGGGCTTGCGCGCGATATGGCAGTGAATCCACTCCATCGCATCCGAGGCCTTGAACGGCAGCGCCCCGGTGAGCATCTCGTACAGCGTGACGCCGAACGAATAGAGATCGCTGCGCGTGTCGATCGAACGATTCATGCGACCGGTCTGCTCAGGCGCCATATAGGCAAAGCTTCCGGCGACGATCTCGGGCGGTGCAGGCGGCTGATGTTCATGCGCCAGTTGCGAAGCAATACCGAAGCCGGTGAGGCGCACGTTGCCGCCACTGTCCACGAGCACATTCGCTGGCTTGATGTCTTTGTGAACGAGGCCGCATCGATGCACGTGGCCGACCACCTTCGCGAGATTGACCGCAATGCGCAACAGCCGTGCGAGTTCGAACGGGCCAGCAAGCGAGCGATCGAGTGGTTCTCCGCCGTCGTCGTCGAGGACGAGCATGGGCGGCTCCCTGTGCCGGTAGAACGCAAGCGGCCGCGCTGCCCAGCTGGAATCGAGCAGCTCGGCGAGGGCGTATTCGCGCTCGAGCCGCTTCACGCCCACCGGGTCCGCCCGTCTGGCGACCAGCGTGAGCACCGAGCCGGGATGGCTGCGTTTGCGGGCGCGATACAGTGAAAAATCGCTGTCATCGCGCAGCGGCACCAGCTCATATCCAGCGAGATCCACGACGGACGCTCCTGTCATGATGCGATCTTCATCCGGAAATGATTTTGCACGCGCGCCATGGCGAGCGCCGCGGAATCATTGATTGTCCTGAACAATGATGAGCGGATGCACCTAACCTTCGATGCATCGACGTAAGGCAACATAGGAATCAACAGCCGGCCAGATAGCTGAAGAGATAGTCGGCGAACACCTTGATTCTCAAAGGCGTGCGAGGCCGGTTGCGGTAGCAGACGAAATAGCCTACACCCATTCGGCAGTCCGGCCCGAATCTGCGTTTCTCTGCAAGATCAGCCTGTGCCGCAGCAGATCGTCGATGGCAAGCGGCGCGCCGTGTTGCGCAAGACAGGCCAGCGCGGCGCAGACCACGAGCCCCGACTCGCAAAGACGGCGCGCCACGAAGCACCAGCAAGCGTACATTCAACTGGGGACTCAAGCCGCGCGATGCTCTTGCTCAACGAAGGCGAGGAAACACCCAGCTGGCGTGAAGCCTCGGCAAGACTGCCCGTGAGCGCGACGTTGATGAAGCCGATCACGCTGGAAAAGTTGCGCGCAATCCCCGGCCGGCGTCGTGCTGTCGATTCCCATACGTCGTCGTGTCCGGACATACGAATCATTGTTATCGTTAAACGGCGCGCGTCCCGAATGACAAGCGCGCATCCGGGCTATGGCTTACCCACCATAAGTCGACTCCCATCCCCCTCCCAGCGCTTTACAAAGCGTAATGAGATTCGTGGCCGCCGTGGCTCTGCTTTGTTCGAGATTGCTTTGTGCTTCGAGCAGTTGCTTCTGCACGTTCAAGACGTCGAGATAGTCGAGCGCCCCGGCCTTGTACCGCTCCCGCGCGACCGAGAGCGCGCGCTCGTTCATCGTCACGGCCTGGGCCAGCCGGTCGCGGCGGCGCTGTTCGGCGTCGTAGGTGACGAGCGCGTCGTCCACCTCCTGCCACGCGCGCAGCACCGTCGCCTTGTAGGCAATCGCCGCCTCCTGCTGTTGCGCCTCGCGCAACTGGAGCGTTCCTTTCAGGCGACCGCCTTCGAAGATAGGAAACGTAATGGAAGGGCCAACGACGAACTGCCCTGACGCCCAACTGGCCAGACTCGAAAGCTGAAGACTCTGAAAGCCCGCACTGCCATTGAGCATGATGCGCGGATAAAAATCGGCCTTCGCCACGCCAATCGACGCCGTCGCCGCGTGCAGTTCGGCTTCCGCCTTGCGGATATCCGGACGGCGCTGCACGAGTTCGGAAGGAAAGCCGATCGGCACCTGCGCCGGCAGTACGGGCACCTCCTGCGTTGCGGCGAGCGTCTGACGCAGCGCGCCCGGTTCCTCGCCGAGCAGCAGGCCGATGGCATTGATCGTCGTTTCGGAGTGCGATTCGAGCGTGGGAATCAGGCTTTCGATATTCTCCACCTGCGCCGAAGCGTTCGAGACATCGAGGTCCGTGGTCACGCCTTCATGCGCGCGTACCTGCGTGAGCTTCAGCGCGTCGTTGGCGATGTCCAGGTTTTGATGCGCGATCTGCAGGAGTTCCTGCGTGTCGCGCAGTTCGATATAGTCTCGCGCAAGCTCCGCACGCGCGCTCAGCAAGACCGAGTTCCGGTCCTCATAAGAGGCCTCCGAAAGCGCCGTCGCCGCTTCCACGCTGCGTCGCACACGCCCCCATATGTCGACTTCCCATGAAGCGTCGAAGCCGACCTGATACAGGTTATAGGCGGGCGAACCCTTCGAGCCCGGCATGGCCGCCACGCCGAGCGGCGCGCTGCCCGAGGCCGACTGCGGCTGACTCTGCGTCGGCGTCACGCCAAGCAGCGAGAGGATGCCGTTTTCACTGCCGCGTTCGCGGTTATACGATGCGGCGCCGTCCAGCGTCGGATATTCGGCTGCGCCCGCTACGCGGCGCTCGGCGCGGCTTTGCAGCAGGCGCGCGGAGGCAGCTGCCACGTCCAGGTTCGCATCGGCGAGTTGCTTTTCCAGACCGTTCAGCACCGGATCGTTGAACAGCGTCCACCATTCCGGACCGAACTGGCCTTCCACGGCTTTGCTCGGCGCCTGCGCCGTCTGCGTGCGGTTGAAGACCTCAGGCGTTGGCGACTTTGACGGTTCGAAGTTGGGACCGACGGTGCAAGCCGCCATTGCGAGACACGCGAGAACCGGGAGAAGGATTGCGCGAACAGAATATTGACTCGTGTTCATTTTCTTTCCGCTCCCTCAGCCGTCGCTTCTGCACCCCGGCCAACGGCCACTTCGGCTTCCACCGAGAGCCCAACGCTCAATGCCGCCGCAGCAGGCTGCCCGCGATCGATCGTGATCTTGACGGGCACGCGCTGCACCACCTTCGTGAAGTTGCCCGTGGCGTTGTCGGGTGCGATCGGCGCGAAGCTCACGCCGGTCGCCGGCGCCAGGCTGTCGATGCGGCCATGGATCACGACGCCGGGAACGCTGTCGACCGTCACGCGCACGCTTTCGCCGGGCCGCATATTGGTGATCTGGCTCTCCTGGAAGTTGGCGACGACATACGCATCCGAAAGCGGCACGATTGCGAGCACGGGGGCGCCGGGCGTCACGAAGGCGCCGACCCGCGCCGAGCGGCGCCCCACCTTGCCGTCGACGGGGGCGCGAATTTCCGTATAGGAGAGGTTGAGCTTCGCCTGTTCGAGCACCGCTTCGGCGTGTTGAAGCGCGCCAGCGGCCTTGTCGCGTTCGGTGCGCAGGACGTCCAGATTCTGCTGGGTGGCCGTCAGCACCGCCTGGTCGTGCGACTGCTGCGCAAGCTGCTGGGCGAGCGTGCTCGAAGCCTGTTGCTGCTCCTGCGCGGTCCCTGCCCCCGCCGTCGAAAGATTCTGGTAGCGCGCCGCGTTGGCCCGCGCGAAGCCGATCGACGCGTCGTCGGAGCGCAGCGTGGCACGCGCCTGATCGACGAGCGAGGGCTGGCGCGCGATCTGCGCGTCGAAGTTCGCCACCGACGCCTTCGCGCCCGCCACCTCGGCCTCGGCGCTCATCAACGCGGCGTGATAGTCGCGGTCGTCGATGCGCACCAGCAGCTGCCCCGCCTCCACGTCCTCGTTATCGTTCACCAGTACGTCCATGATTTGCCCCGCGACTCGCGGCGCGACGAGCGTGAAATCCGCGGTGACGTAGGCGTCGTTCGTGGATTCCGAACTGGAGTGAGACAGGAGCTTCGCGCCGGCCCAGCCAGCGACGCCGACAACGGCGACGACTGCTGCAATACGAAGCCATTTCAACCTGGACGGTGCGGGGGTGGGTTGAGTCGATGACATGGAAAGCGGACCTCATTTCGAAGCGGGCGGCGTCGTGCTCCACGGCGGATAAATCCGCACCGGCAGCACTGGAACAAGAAGAAGCAAAACGAGCGCAACACACGCCATCACCCGGTAGAGATCGGCGGAAGTCAGCACGACGGCCTGCTCGTGAATACGGTGCGCGAGTTGCCCCAGCGCGTAGGGGGTGTCGAGACCCGGGCTTGCCACCAGCGCGCGGTTGCCGAGCTGGTCGACGAGCATGCTCGAATGGAAATGTTCCCGTGCAGTGCCTACCCCCTCGATCAGTCCCGTCGCGATGGCGGCGGCGAACGTCTTGACCGTATTGAACATGGCCGAAGCGAACGGACCCTCCGTGGGGGGCAGCCCCGTCGTGACGCCCATGAGGATCGACATGATCACCATGGGCTGCGCGATGACCTGCAGCGCCTGCAGCACATAGAAGTTGTCGCGAATCCACTCTGACGTCATGAAGCTGCCGAGTGCGCACGTCGTGGACATCAGCGACAGACCGATTGCGATCACCCAGCGGTGATCCGCGCGCTGCGTGTTCAATAACGCCGCCGTCAAGGGAAGCGTAATCAGCAGCGGAATGGCGAGCAGCAGCGAGAGCGGCGCCGTCTGCAGCGGCCGGTACGCATGAACCTTGGCGAGAAACTGCCCGGGTATAGCGGCGACGCCCACCAGCAGGATCACGGTGCCGACCAAGGTCGAGAGCCCGTGCGTGAAATTCCTGCGCTCGAGTAACTGGAGCTTGAAAAAAGGCACGGGCTGAAACCACTCGTTGACGAGGAAGACCGCGAGCAGCAGAGCGCCGCCGCCCAACATCACGCGGATAAAGTCCGATTCGAACCAGTCGAGCCGGTCGCCTTGCAAAAGCCCCGTCACGAGCATGGCAAACGCGGGGAAGCCCGTAATCAACCCGATCCAGTTGAAGGTACGAAAGCGCTCGAGCTTGACCGGATCGGCGGGCAGCCCCTGCTGTATCGCGATACAGCACAGCACGCCGAGCGGAATGATTTGCCAGAACGCCATGCGCCAGCTCACGAACTCCGTCCACAACGCGGCGAGCGGTGTGCCGAGCGCCGGCCCGAAGGTCGCCGTGAGCGCATAACCAGCGAGACCGTACAGCTTGAATTTTGGCGGCAGATAACGCAGCGCCACGATGATCAGCATGGGGGGCAGACAGCCGCCCGCGATTCCCTGGAAGATACGCAAGACGTAAAGCGTCGCCAGATTCGGCGCGAACGGGCACAACAATCCGAAGAACATCGTGGCGAGCACGGCGCCGATCGTGAAGCGTTTGAGCGTAAAAGTGATGCCGAACCAGGGGGCGAATACCATCGTCGCGACATTGGCGGCTTCGAAGAGCGAGGTGAGCCACGTCCCGTCGTCATGCCCGATCAGGAACGCGCCCTGGATATCGGCCATCGCCGCAGCGGTCACCTGTTCGTTGAGGATGGCCAGCAACGAAGCGAACAACATGCCGAGCAGGCCCACCACGATGCGCCCCGTGAACGCCACCTGCGCGGGGGCGGGCTGCGCCGGCGCCGCGGCTTCGCGCACAGCGCGTGGTTCCAGCGCCTGTAGGGCCGTTGCCGCATCCGTTCCAGTCGTCAAAGGGTTCGCAGTTGTCATGGCGATCAGCAACTTCCCGGATTTCGTTAGCTGTACTGTTTGATGTGGCTAGTTCACTGTGAGGCTATTCAGCGTCCTGCATCCTCACGCCAGGCGATGACCACACCTCCGGTTTCGCCGCGCATTGTTGCTGTTCACTGACGGCTTTATTGTCAGAGATGAACCCAATTTCTTAAAGTCTCGCCTGGTCTGATTTTGGGCCATCTAGTACGAGAATTTTGCCAGGCTGTCCGGTCGTGATCTGCCCGGCGCGTATGCGCTGCGTCAACGCAAACCTGTCTGATTACGCGCGGGTCATTTCTGCACGCTTTTGGGCCAATTGCGGTCGTACGGCGATACCAGACGGCACACGATGCTTAGAATCGCGGCGTAGGCATTCAGGCCGCGCGTTGATCGCGATAGACACGATTTACGAAGGTTTGAAAACGAACCGGCAACGTTAGGTGTCAAACGGCTATTACTTTTGTTCTCCGTTTGCAAGAGACTCAGATTGGGAAGTCAAGATGGACAGATTACGTGAGATGGAGGTGTTTGTAGCCATCGTCGAACGCGGCAGCTTCAGCGCCGCATCCGATAAATTCGGCTTATCGCGCGCGGCGGTCTCGCGGGCGGTCAACTCGCTCGAAACGCGCCTGGGCGCCCAGCTGCTCGCGCGTACGACACGCTCGGTCCGGCCCACGGACGCGGGTGTCGCTTACGTTGAAGCCTGCCGCAAGCTGCTGGATGGCATCAGCGATGCTGAGTCGCATATCGCCACGGATCTCGCCAACCCGGTGGGCACGCTCACGATTACAGCCCCGGTGCAACTCGGCCAGCGCTTCATCGCGCCGCTCGTCAACGCCTACACGCTGCGCTATCCCGACGTCAGCGTGAACGCTGTTTACCTCGATCGTCCCACGCGCCTGCTCGAAGAAGGCGTGGATATCGCCATACGGATTGGTCATCTCGAAGACTCGTCGACATTCGCGGTGCGCCTGGGGTCCGTGCGGCGGCAGACCTTTGCGTCCCCCGCTTATCTCGCCGCGCATGGAGAGCCCATGCATCCGCGAGACCTGGTCGGCCACCATTGCGTTTCCTTTACCGGCGTCTCCCAACCGCTCGAGTGGACGTTTTACGAAAATAACGCAAAGATTCCTGTGCGGCTGCAGCCGCGCCTGATCGTGAATCTGGCGCCCGCCGCCATTTCGGCCGCGGAAGACGGCGTGGGTATCACGCAGTTGCTGTCTTATCAGGCCGCAAGCGAAGTCGCTTCTGGAAATCTGGTGCCGATTTTGCGGGCCTATGAGCCCGAATCGACGCCGGTCAGCCTGCTTCATGTCGAACGGCGCGGGACGAGTGGAAAGATCCGCTCCTTCGTGGAGTTCGTCACCGAAACGCTGCGCAACAACACGTATCTTCAATGTGCGAGCGGATTGACGAGCGAAGGCGAATGCGTTCCATGTCAAGGCAATCGCGAACTCGCCACGAGGCATTCCGAAGCGCATGCCCCATATCTACAACCGCTTGTTCATTCACTCGGCAACTGATGACAATTGAGCCGCAATACGCAGTTCGCGGTACGCGCCCACGAGCGCGTCGAGGCTGAATGCGCGATTCAAGCCGCTCGGGTTCGGCAGAACCCACACGCGCGCGCCGCCGAAGCTACCGGATTGCAACCCCCACTCGATATCCCGCTTGCCCGACATTTCGGCGAGCGCCATCTTGCCAAGAAAGGCGATAAACCGTGGCGCGTAATGTTGAACCTTCAGCTCGAATTGCGCCGCGGCAGCTTGAATCTCCGCTCTCGACAATTCGTCCGCGCGTGCCGTCGCGCGCGAGACTGCCGTAGTCAGACCAAAGCCATGCTGCAGTAGCTCACGGTCGTTCTCGGGGCGAAACTCTCCCGGCGTAAAGCCGGCGCGATGGAGCACTCGCCAGAACCGGTTCCCTCTGCCATCGAAGTGATGCCCCGTCGCCACCGCACGCATGCCCGGATTGATCCCGCAAAACAATATCGACAAACCAGGCTCGATGATATCGGGAAGGAATGGCGCGGAATCGGCGTTCGCCAGCTCCGCCAGGGAATCATCGCTATGCACTCGCCTCCCCGCGGAATCGCAGGCGATATTGCTTTGGCGTGACGTTCAGGCGCCGCGAGAACGTCGTGCGCATATGCGTGGCGCTATGAAAGCCGCATTTGAATGCGACCGTCTTGAGCGGCGCATCCGTATCTTCCAGAAGCTTTCTCGCCGTGTCGACGCGAACCTGCTCGACGAATACGGAGGGCGTGACCTTGGCATTTTTGGCGAAGATGCGCGACAAAGTGCGCCGGCTCACGGCAGCCGCACTCGCCAGCGCCTCGATCGAAAGCGTATCGGTGATATGTTCGCTCACGTAGCGATACACCTTGCTGAGTATGGGGTCCTCGTCCTTGCCGGCGCCGATATACGGGCTGTACTGAGATTGACCGCCTTCGCGCTGGATATACACCACCAGCCGCTTCGCCACCCGCACCGCCAGTTCGTGTCCCCAGTCTTCCGCCACCAGCGCGAGGCACAGATCGATGCCCGCGGTCACGCCCGCCGACGTGAACAGCCGCCCGTCGCGCACGAAAATGCGGTCCGGCTGCACGTTGGCGTGCGGGAATTCGTTGGACAGGCGCCCGGCATCCGACCAGTGGGTCGTCACTTCCTTGCCGTCGAGCAGCCCCGCATGCGCCAGCACGAATGCGCCGTTGCACACCGAACCGAAGCGGCTCGCGCTGCGCGCCTGACCTTGCAGCCAGGCCAGAAACTCATTCGACGGATGCACGTCGGGCAACTGAGGGCCGCCGGCCACGAGCAGCAGGTCCCATTGCGTGTCGCTGTCCGCATAGCCGCGCGAGACCGCCAGTTGCATGCCGTTCGAACAGGTTACGGCGCCCGCCTCGCGCCCGACGAGCGTCACCTCGTAGCGCTGATGCTCGGAAAGGAATGTGTTCGCCTCGGCGAATACATCGAGTGGGCCTGCAACATCCAGCGCCTGCACACCATCGAATACAACAATGGCGACTTTCATGCCGTGACCTTCAGAGGTGGTGTCCCAACCAGGACCGTGGCGCAGCTTAACGCATCGTCGTTAGTGCATGCAGTCTGCCCCCGGAAAAAGTATTTTGCGCCGGTGTAACAAATCGGCAGTGTGGCCCAAAACGTCCACTAGTTGGCAGGCGGCGGCACCACGCGCGTATTTCGCCCGTTGCCCCGCATAACTAGACTGTGTTCACGACTGCGGCTGGGCAAACAACCCGGGCGGACCGGAAGGCGTTGTCGCCATCACTCCCCGTGTTGCGCCCGACATTGGACCGCACACCGACCAAAGGCAGATTGATCATGTTGAAAGAACGTCAGAGCTCTTTCCTCTTCGGGGGCAACGCCCCTTACGTCGAAGAGCAATATGAAACTTACCTGGCCGACCCGGATGCGGTCACCGGTGAATGGCGGGCGTGGTTCGATGCACTGCGCGAAACGCCCGCTATCGACGGCAGCGATCGCGACGACGAACCGCACGCCCCCGTCATTTCCAGCTTTGTCGAGCTTGCGAAGCGGCCGCCGCGCGCGATCGCTCATGCCGACACCACCCTCGCGAATGACGCCGGCCTCGGCCTCGCACGCAAGCAGGTCGCGGTACAGTCGCTGATCGCCGCGTTCCGCATGATCGGCACGCGCACGGCCGATCTCGATCCGCTGATGTGGACGCCGCCACGCGCCTACGCCGAGTTGACCCCGGCTTACTACGGCCTGACGGCCGCGGACATGGCGACGATCTTCAGCACTGCCGACACGTTCCTGTTCGACGACGACGCCACGCTGAAGGAACTCGTCGCGGCGCTGAAGCAAACCTACACGGGCACGCTCGGCGCCGAGTTCATGCATCTGACCGACGCGGAGCAGCGGCGCTGGTGGCAGATGCAACTCGAATCCACGCGAGCGAGACCGTCGCTGCAGGCCCCGGAAAGGCGTCGACTGCTGGAACGACTGAGCGCGGCGGAAGGCCTCGAGAAATACCTGCACGCACGCTACGTCGGACAAACGCGCTTCTCGCTCGAGGGCGCGGAGTCGCTGATTCCGATGCTCGACGAAGTCGTCCGCTACGGCGCTTCGAAAAAGCTGCGCGCGGTGGTGATGGGCATGGCGCACCGCGGACGCCTGAATGTTCTGGTGAATATCGTCGGCAAGCCGTTGCGCGCGCTGTTCGACGAGTTCGATGGCAAGGATCCCGAACGACTTACCGCGGGCGACGTGAAGTATCACAAGGGCTTTACGAGTACGGTCGATACGCCTGACGGGCCGGTCGAAGTGATGCTCGCGTTCAATCCGTCGCATCTGGAAATCGTCAACCCGGTCGTGCAAGGCATGGCGCGCGCCAAGGGCGAGCTCCTCGGTAGCGCCGACGGCGTGGAGGTTCTGCCGGTCGAGATTCACGGCGACGCGGCGATGTCCGGCCAGGGTGTCGTGATGGAAACCTTGAGCCTCACTTATACGCGCGGCCACGGCACGGGCGGCACGGTTCATATCGTCGTCAACAATCAGATCGGCTTCACGACCTCCGATCCGCGCGACACGCGTTCGTCGTTCTACACCACGGACGTCGCGAAGATGATCGAGGCGCCTATCCTGCACGTGAACGGCGACGACCCCGAAGCCGTCGCGATGGCGGTGCGCCTTGCCCTCGACTATCGCACCGCGTTCAAGCGCAGCGTGGTCATCGATCTCGTGTGCTTCCGCAAATTCGGGCACCAGGAACAGGACACGCCGGGCATCACCCAGCCGCTAATGTATCGCGCGATCGCAAGTCATCCCGGCGTGAGAACGCGCTACGCACAGAAGCTGGTTCAACAAGGCGTCTTGACAGCCGAAGAAGCGGATGGCTATGTCAGCGAGCGGCGTGAACTGCTCAAGCGGGCGAACGAAACCGACAGCTCAGAGGCCGCCTCGTCACGGGAGGAAGCGCCCAGTCCGATCTCCTGGTCCGCCCCGTCGACGAAAGCGCTGCGCAGTCTCGCGCAGCAGATTTCGACCGTTCCTGAGGGGCTCGCGCTGCACCCGCTCGTCAAGAAGATGATCACCGGACGTCAGGAAATGGCCTCGGGAAAACGGCCGCTCGACTGGGGCATGGGCGAGCATCTGGCATTCGCCTCGCTGCTTGGCGATGGGATCAGCGTTCGACTGAGCGGGCAGGATAGCGCGCGCGGGACGTTCAATCATCGTCACGCCGTGCTGCACGATCAAACGCGCATGAACCGGCCGGATGGCGTTTATATTCCGCTCGATCATCTCGCTGATGCGAGTGGCAACGCAGCTGGCCGCTTCAGCGTGACGAACTCCATCCTCTCCGAAGCGGCAGTGCTCGCGTTCGAATACGGCTACACGACGGTGAACCGCGATGCGCTGGTGATCTGGGAAGCGCAATTCGGTGATTTCGCAAACGGCGCGCAGGTGGTAATCGACCAGTTCATCGCAGCGGCCGCCGCCAAGTGGGGGCAACGCAGCGGCCTGACGCTCTTCCTTCCTCACGGGCAGGAAGGCGCGGGCCCCGAGCATGCATCGGCGAGGCTCGAACGCTATCTGCAGCTGAGCGCGCAGGACAACATGCGCGTCGCGCAGCCGACCACGCCCGCGCAGCTGTTCCATTTGCTGCGCAGGCAGGCACTCGCCGCCGATCGTCGCCCGCTTGTCGTCATGACACCCAAGTCGCTGTTGCGGCACCCTGAAGCGGTCAGCACGTTCGAAGCGTTGAGCGAGGGCGAATTCCGCGAAGTTCTGCCGGATACGCAGGTCGGCGCGTCGCGGGCATCCAGCGTCGAGCGCGTCATCGTGGCCACGGGCAAGGTGTACTACGAATTGCTCGAGCATCGCCGGGCGGACGCGACCGACACGCCGATCATCCGCGTCGAACAGCTGTATCCGTTTCCCGCAGAACAGTTGGCCGCCGAACTCGCGCGCTACCCCAACCTGAAAACTGTGGTCTGGTGTCAGGAAGAGTCGCGCAACCAGGGCGCATGGAGTTTCATTGAGCCGCAGTTGCGCGGGCTCCTGCCAACGGGTGCGAAGCTCGCCTACGCCGGTCCTGATGCCGGTGCATCGACCGCGCCGGGCTACCATTCGGCGCACGTTGCGCGGCAATCCGCGCTGGTCGAGCAGGCGTTCACGGGGTAACGGCGCATGCGTGTCGCGATGATGCTTTACGCAGGTTTTCAACTGCTCGAAGCGAGCGGCCCGATGGATGTGTTTCATGCAGCGAATCGCCTGTTCGGCAGCGCATTGTATGAACCACACCTCGTCGGGACCTCGCCTGGGCCAGTACTGTCTTCCAACGGCACGGCGGTGGGCACCACGGAATGCCTGTTCGAAACGCGCGCGCCGTTCGACGTCGTCGTGGTGCCCGGATCTCCCGTGGTGAGTTCGTCGAGTGAGCATCGCGAGCTCGTGACGTGGCTCGGCGACGCCGGCCCCGCCACGCGCAGGCTGGCCTGCATTTCCAATGGCGCGTTCCTGCTGGCGCGCGCCGGCGTTGCCGACCGTCGCTGGCTGACCACGCATTGGCGCGACGCTCGCCGCCTCGCGGCGGAACATCCACGCGTGCACGTCATGTCCAATCCCGGCTGCCTGAAAGATGGCAACCTCTATTCGTCGGGCGGCGCAAGCGCCGGCATTCATCTGGCGCTGTCGATCGTGCGGGAAGACCTTGGGGAAAGCGCGGCGGGAACCGTCGCCAGAACGTTGTTGATGCAGCCGCATTGAAGCACGCGAGAGCACAAGGAACGCCATGATAGACGCGAACCGGATTCACAAGGCCCTCGCCAATCCACTGCGGCGCGACATCCTCGCGTGGCTGAAGGTCCCCGCCGACGCCTTTCCAGAGGGCCACGTCGATCTGCGCCACGGCGTGCCCGCACACGCCATCCAGGCGCGCAGCGGGCTCTCGCAGTCCACCGTATCCGCGCATCTTGCCGTACTGGTCGAAGCGGGTCTGCTCGTTTCGACGCGAATCGGACAATGGATGTTTCTTTCACGTAACGAAGAAGTGATACGGACCTTTGCCGAGCAGATTCGCCTGCATTTATAGGCCAGGATCAAGACGTTCATGGACTACCTGCGCGAGGCGGTGCCCAAAGCGCTTGCAGCGGATGCGCAAGCGCCTGGCCGGGCAGCCAGCCTTCCTTAGCCCGCGTTGCCCTTATGATCGCGCGCAGCCACACGTTGCGACGAGGGTTGTGACGCAGTCGCCGGTGCAGCCAATTCGTTTTGCTTGATGATCTTTTCGATCTCGCCGTCGGCTTGCGCATCGTACTGTGCGAATACATCGGTGCGATAGCGCGTATTTTGCGCCGCGCCGAGCTGCGAGCCCGACTCGTCGCGCGTATCGGCATCCACCGTCATCGAAAGGCCGATGCGCAACGGACGCGCCGCGAGTTCGCGTGGATCGAGCGCGATACGCACCGGCAGACGCTGCACGATCTTGATCCAGTTGCCGGTGGCGTTCTGCGCCGGCAGCGTCGCGAAGGCGCTGCCCGTACCCGCCGAAAAGCCTTCGATACGACCGTGATACTTCACGCTCGAGCCATAGACATCCGCAATGAGCGTCACCGGCTGGCCAATACGCATGTGCTTGAGCTGCACTTCCTTGAAGTTCGCGTCCACCCACACGCCGTCGAGCGGCACGATTGCCATGAGCGGCGTGCCGGGCGACACGCGCTCGCCCACCTGCACCTGGCGCTGCGCCACATAACCCGTCACGGGCGCGGGCAAGGTATCGCGCGCATACGCGAGCCAGGCCGCACGCACTTTCGAGGCGGCCGCCTGCACATCCGGATGCTGTTCGACCGACGTACGATCGGTCAGCGCGTGATTCGCAGCCCCTTGCTGGCGTGCGGCGTCGAGCGCGGCCTGGGCGGCCTGCACAGCGTCGCGCGCGTGGGCGATGTCTTCTGCGGACACAGCGCCCGAGTCCGCGACGGCCGTGCGACGGCGCAGATCGTCGTTGGCGCGGGCCAGGTCCGATTCGCGTTGCGCCACATTCGCTGCATAAAAGTCGTTGTTGACATAGAGGCCGCTTACGCGTCGCACGGTTTGGCCGAGCGACGCTTCGGCATCGGCCAGCGCGATTCTTGCGTCGGCCGGATCGAGCGTCACGACCGGGTCGCCCTGCTTCACGATCTGCGTGTCGTCGGTGTCGACGGCCACCACCGTACCCGTGACCTGCGGCGTGAGCTGCACGAGATTGCCGCTCACATAGGCATCGTCGGTCGATTCGTAAAAGCGGCCTTCCGTGAAGTAGTACGCGCCATACGCCGCGCCCGCAATCAACGTCACGGCGCCGAGCAGCACGATCAGACGCTTGCGGCGGCCCGGGGGCGTGGCCTGCTGGTCGTCCTTGGCCGGGGTCGCTTGCGCGCCGCCTTTGCTCTCGTCGCGTTGATCCACCGGCTCGCGGTCGGTCGTGATCGTTTCGCTCATTTCAGTTCTCCTGACGGGTATGCAAACATGCCGTTCAACGCGCGGCGGCAATGATGGAATTGGTTTGAGGGTTCGGTTGGGCGGCAAGGTCGGCGTGGTGACCGGTATCGGCCGAAGTGTCGACATAGCCGCCGCCCAGATCCGAAGCCAGCGCAATCTGCTGGTCGCGGCGATCCATCTTCAGGTTGGCGATGGCTTCGTCGGCGTTCAGTGCCGTGACGTCGGCATTGAGCACCGTGAGCTGATTGGTCAGGCCGCCCTTGTATTGCGTGATCGCGAGCTGGTCGGCGTCGCGTGCCGCCTGCTGCGCGGTTTCGGCATCGACGAGCTGTGCGTCGCTCGAATGGATCTGCGCGAGCTGCGTGGCCACGCCGCTGAGCGCGCCAATGAGCGTCTGGTCGTAAGCGGCCACGGCGTAGTCGAAATCGGCGTAGCGGCCCTTCAACTGCGCACGCAGTTCGCCGCCGTCGAAGATCGGCAGATGGACCGCGGGGCCGACCGACGCCGTGCGGCTCGCGGCGGTCAGGAAGCGGCCGAAGCCGAAGGCGTCGAGACCGAGCGCGGCGCTCAGGTTGATGTCCGGATAGAACTCGGCCTTCGCCTCCTTGACCTCGTGCGTGATCGCGTCCACGCGCCAGCGCGCCGCGACGATATCCGGGCGCCGGCTCACGAGGTCGGCGGGCAGGTTGTCCGGCAAACGCACCTCGTCGCCCACGCCGAGCGTCGGCCGCGTGATCGCGAGTCCGCGGTCGGGGCCCTTGCCCAGCAGCGCGGCCAGCTGGTAGCGCGTCGTGAGAATGCTGCCGTCGAGCGCGCTCACCCGCGAGCGGCTCGTCGCCAGGTTCGCCTGCGCGGTCTTGCGTTCCACCTGCGTGTCGAGACCCGTGGCAATGCGGCCCGCCGTGATGCGGTCGATCTGCTCGCGGCGCGTGACTTCTTCCTGCGCGATGTCGCGCAGCGCGTAGAGCCGCGCCAGCTGGTTGTAGGTGCGTGCGATCGAGGTATCCAGCGTCAGCTTGACCACTTCCTCGTCGGCCTCGCTCGCGGCCGTCTCCGAAACGGCTGCACGCAGTGCCTCGCGGTTCTTGCCCCACAGATCGAGATCGTACGATGCAGTGAGCAGCCCCTTGTTCTCGGTCTGCCACGAGCCGGCATACGGCGGCGGAATCAGCGCCGTGCTGCTGTACTGCTGACGCGTGAGCGTGTAGCTGGCGTCCACGCGCGGCAGCGTGCCCGCTTTCGCGGTTTCGCTATAGGCCTGCGCCTGGGCCACCCGTGCCTTGGCCTGCTCGACGCTCGGGCTACCCTGCAGCGCTTCGGCAATCAGCGCCTTGAGCTGCGCGTCGCCGAACTGGTCGACCCAATCGGCGGACGGCCAGTGCCCCTGCTCCTGCGGCAGGCTCTGCGCCGTCTCGAACTGTTGCGGCTGGGCCATCTGCTTGTCGCTGTGGATGCCCGCGTAGTTGGCGCAAGCCGCCAGCGTGGCCATTGCGATCGCCGATACGCCCAGCTTCAGCGTATGGGTACCGATGCTTGCTTTAGAAGTCTGAGATTTCATTTTCTGACATATCAGATTAATGGTCGAAAAAAAGCGCGGCGCCACGGCCGCACCGTTCAGTCGTCTGTAAACTTGCGAAGCAGGCGGTTCAGTTCGGCGAACTCCGCCTTGGTGAATTTGCGCAGGCGTGCGTTCAACACTTGCGGCGCGACTTCCGGAATCTGCGCTGCCGTTTCCAGTCCCTTTGGCGTGAGGTTCAGATTGACCACACGACGGTCGTCTGCGTCGCGCGAACGCCCCAGCAATCCCTTGCTTTCCAGCTTGTCCAGCATCCGCGTCATGAGGCCCGTATCGATGCCGAGCAGTTTCGACAGTTCGAACGGCGTGGTCGCCACACCCTGCTTCAGCGAAAGCAGAATGCCCATTTGCTGGCCCGTGATTTCGAGGTCCTTGAGCGCGGAATCCATCTCAGCGACGATCAGATTGCGCGCCTTGACGATCCTGAAACCGACACTTTCCGTTAGCATGAAATTTCTCGTCGTGTAGTGGTCCATCGCGACATCCTCCGTGTTGAACGGCACAATATCTGCATTATCAGATACTGTCAAGAAAAACACGCGAGACTTGTCGGCCCTCCGGACCGGGTTCAACTGCACAATTCAGTGTCCGCCAGCGGCTGCCGCGCCCGCGCCACCGCCCTTGACCGGCCTCGTCACCCAGATCAGCGGGATGATGACGACGAAGATCACCGCCGATATCCAGAAGATGTCGTTCAACCCCAGCATGGTGGCTTGCGCGTTGAGCGAGCTTTCATAGAAGGCCGTGGCCTTGGGAACGCCGCCGCCCAGCGTCGCCTGCAAGTGCGCAATGGCGCCGGTGAACGCGGGATTCTCGACGCTCGTCTGCTCGGCGAGCCGGGCGTGGTGGAGGATAGTGCGGTCGTTCCAGGCGTTGCTCATCAGCGACGTACCCACGGCGCCGGCGAAAATGCGCGCGAAGTTGGACAGACCCGCGGCCGCCGGAATCTCGTCGGGCCGCAGACCCGAGAGGATGATGCCGGTGAGCGGCGTGAAGAACAGCGCCGTGGGAATGCCTTGCAGCAGCGTCGGCAGAATCAGCGTCCACGCATCCACGCCGGTCGTGTAGTCCGAGCGCATGAAGAACACGGCGGCGAAGCCCACGAACGCCAGGGTGGCTAGCACCCGCAAATCGGAGCGCGGCATGACCTTGCCCATCACGGGGGCCAGGATCACCGCGAAAATCCCCAGCGGCGCGGTAACGAGCCCCGCATCCACCGCGCGGTAGCCGAGAAAGCCCTGAATCCACTGCGGCAGGATCACGAGGTTTGCAAAGAAAATCGCATACGCGACCGAAATCGCAATCGTGCCGCCGAGGAAGTCGCGTTTGGCGAACAGCCGCAGGTTGACGATCGGTTTTTCCTCTGTCAATTCCCAGATCAGGAAGAACACGAAGCTGACCGCGGCGACGATCGTGAGCACCCAGATGACCGGCGAGCTGAACCAGTCGAGGTCCTTGCCCTTGTCGAGCATGATCTGCAGCGGCGCGACCCACGCGATAAGCGAGATCAGCCCGACCTTGTCGATGGGCAGTTTGCGTGCCGGCGTCTCGCGGTCGCGATAGATTGCCCATACCACGCCCGCGGCAAAGAGGCCGACCGGTACGTTGATGTAGAAGATCCACGACCAGCTGTAGCTGTCGGTGATCCAGCCGCCGAGCGCCGGGCCCGCGATCGGTCCGACGGTTGCGGTCATCGCCCACAGCGCCAGCGCGTTCGAACTCTTTTCCTTTGGAAACGAAGCGAGCAGCAAGGCTTGCGACAACGGCACCAGCGGGCCCGCCACCGCGCCCTGAACGATACGGGCGACCAGCAGTGTCAGCAGGTTCGGGGCCATGCCGCACGCTGCCGACGAAAGCACGAACAGCAGGATCGCCCAGACGAACAGCTTGACCTGGCCCACGCGCTGCGTCAGCCACCCGGTCAACGGAATGGACACCGCATTGGCGGCGGCAAACAGCGTGATGACCCATGTCCCTTCGTCGATCGACACACCGAGGTTACCGGAGAGCGTGGGAATCGCAACGTTTGCGATCGACGAATCCAGCACGTTCATGAAGGTGGCGAGCGCCACGGCGAAGGTGCCCAGTGCGAACTTCGCGCCAGTCAGCTGGGGCGGCCCGCCTGGGTTGGTCGAAGAATTCATGTTAGGTTCTCTCGTCTGGATGCGAATGTCCCGTCAACCACGGGCCGTTATCTGACATGTCTGATAATTGAACAAAAAAAAGCCGCCCTAGCCATGGAGCAGTCTGGAAAGCAGCGTGCTCAACGCGTCGAAGTCGGACTTCGAGAAGTGCGAGAGCCGCTCGCTCCAGGCGCCAGGCGCGACGTCTGTATTTCGCGCCGCGACCAGGCTGCCCTCCCGCGTCAACGAAACGTCCACGAGGCGCCGGTCCGTGCCGTTGCGCGCGCGCTCCACGAGCCCGCTGGTTTCGAGCTTGTCCAGCACGCGGGTCATCCGGGCGGGGTGGACGCCAAGCAGCTTTGCCAGCGCCGCCGGCGTCTTCGCGCTCCCACCGGCCAGCGTCAGCAGAATGCCGCGCTCCTGCAGGTTCAGCCCGGCGTCCTTCAGCCCTGCCCTGAGTTCGGTGGCCATCAAGTGGTGCGCCTGACCGAGCACAAACGCCAGCTTCTGCGTGCGCTCGAAATCTTCATTGACGGGATCGTTCATCGATTGCCCTCCTGGATATCTGATCCGGACTATATCTGACATTGCAGATGTGTGCAAGAAAGTTTCCGAAGCCGCATGAGACGGGCCGGCGCCTCGCCCAACCGCCCTCTGCGCGACGCGATACACGGTGTAAAAAGTGATGTGACCGGCAAGCGATAATCGACGCCGAACTTCACAGCTATATTGTTTCGGCAGAGTTTTGATCCGTGAAGTGCGGAACGCGGGATCGGCGCACTCTTTATTCAGGAGAATCGAAACATGACTGACAAACCGCTTACGCTGGGCATCGATCACGTCGGACTGACTGTGCGCGACCTGAATCTCACGCGTGACTTCTTCGTGCATTGCCTGGGTTGGAAACAGGTTGGCGAAAGACCCAGTTATCCGGCGGCGTTCGTTTCGGACGGTCACGTCATGTTGACCCTCTGGCAAGTCACCGACCCAAGCCGCCTGGTCGAGTTCGACCGCAAGACCCATGTGGGCCTGCATCATCTTGCCTTGCGCGTAGGCAGCGAAGAAGCGCTCGACGATATCTTTTCGCGCGTGTCCGACTGGCCCGGCGTGAACATCGAATTTGCGCCGGAAAACCTCGGTCCGGGGCCGAAACGCCATACCATGGTGTACGAACCGGGCGGGATCAGGCTCGAATTCGACCACGATCCGCGCACGCACGCCTCCTGAGCTTCGCAGACAACCGCGTGTGAGGATTGGCGCGGCAAGGTCTTCCCCAATCAATCAGTTATCCAAATCGACGCAAGCGTCATTCGCATGACCTTTTCCGCCGCACGCCGTCGCCCCCTGCCCGCTCTCATTTGTTCCTGCGACTCACAACTGTTTGTCCGCGTCCTGTATTCAAACGGGGAGCGCGGATGCGTAAATTGGTCGTCATCGGAGCAGCAAGCCCGATCAGAAACTGAGTCCAACGTACTTCGAGGTTCATATGAGTCAATCCCCCAAAGTCATCGTGATCACTGGCGCATCGCAAGGCATCGGCGCCGAAGCGGCCAGGGCATTCCGCGCACTCGGCCACAAGGTGGTCGCGACGTCGCGCAACATCAAACAGACTGACGATAGCGATCTCGTCGCAGTGGCCGGCGATATCGCCGACCCGGCCACGGCGCGCCGCGTCATCGAAACGGCCGTCTCGCGCTTTGGCCGCGTCGATACGCTCGTCAACAATGCGGGCATTTTCGTGGCGAAGCCGTTCACGCAATACACTGCGGAAGACTACGCGGCGATCAAGGGCACCAACCTCGACGGTTTCTTCCATATCACGCAGCGCGCCATTGCAGAGATGGAAAAGCACGAGAGCGGCCACGTCGTGACGATCACGACGACGCTGGTCGATCACGCAATCGACGGCGTACCGTCGGTGCTGGCCTCACTGAGCAAGGGCGGTCTGGCCGCCGCCACGCGCTCGCTGGCGATCGAGTATGCCAAGCGCGGCATTCGCGCCAACGCGGTATCGCCCGGCATCATCAAGTCGCCGATGCACGCGCCCGAAACCCACGCCGCGCTCGGCGCGCTGCATCCGATGGGGCATATGGGCGAGATGAGCGACATCGTGAACGCCATCCTCTATCTCGACTCTGCCCCCTTCGTGACGGGCGAAATCCTCCACGTCGACGGCGGCCAGGTCGCCGGCCACTAGAGGCGCACTACGGGCGCACTGCGGGCGTACTGCGCTCCACGGTGCCCCACCGGGCGACGAGGGAGCGCCGCTGGCCGGCGCTCCCTGCAACGATCAACATCGAGGAAAGCGAAATGCCGATCGTCACAATTCAGGTTACACGCGAGGGCACGCGGCCCGGCACGGATTCCGTCACGGCGGAAGAAAAGGCGCAGCTCATCAAGGGCGTGAGCCAACTCCTGCTCGACGTGCTGAACAAACCGCTGGAGGCGACCTTCGTCGTCATCGAAGAAGTACCAACGGAAAACTGGGGATGGGGCGGGCTGCCTACCGACGTCTATCGACGACAGAAGGGACTCATCAAGTAAGCGCGCGCGGCCCGCTCGAGAGCGGGCCTTCGCGTGCCTATGCACCGCTTGCATCGCGGCAGATGCTACGCACTTTGAATCGCGAGAGAATCCGTTGATATCAGGAACCTATCTTCCAATTAACGGGAAGATATTGCGGAACGTAAAAGAGGCCGCCAGCAGTCCCGCCAGCAAGCCTCTTATGCAATTGCCAAACGCCAGGCGCGCCGCTCAGCGTTCGCACTCCGTAATCGCGCTGTAAACGAGCGTGCGCAACTGCCGGCGAATAGGGTACGCAGTCGAAGGCAGGAGCTGGGTGAGAAACAGCACGATCATGTCCTCGCGCGGATCGACCCAGAAGAAGGTGCTGGCCGCGCCGCCCCAGAAGAAGTCGCCCGCGCTGCCCGGAATCAGCGTGGATGCGGGCGCAATCGTCGTGGCGAAGCCGAGCCCGAAGCCAACGCCTTCATAAGCCGCTTCGGTGAACATCGAGCGCGAGAGGCGCGGCAGGTCGACACCGCCCGGCAGATGGTTGGCGGTCATCAGCTCGATGGTCTTCGGCCCCAGGAGCCGCACGCCGTCCAGCTCGCCGCCCTGCAGCAGCATGCGCGCGAACCGCATGTAATCCGCCGCCGTGGAAACGAGGCCGCCACCGCCCGAAACGAACGAGGGCGGCTCGCGATATGGGCTCGTGTGAGGATCGTCCTGCAGCTCCGGACCCTTTTCGGAAACGACCTTCGAGCCGAGCGCGCCGATGGCATAGCAGGCGCAGAAGCGCGACACCTTCTCCGGCGGCACATAAAAGGCCGTGTCGACCATGCCGAGCGGATCGAAGATCCGCGTTTTCAGAAAGTCCTCGAAGGCCATGCCGCTGATCTTGCCGACGAGATAGCCGAGCACGTCCGTGGAAACCGAATAATTCCACGCGTCGCCCGGAGAGAATTCCAGCGGCAGCGTGGCCAGCTTCCCGATCATTTCGTCGAGCGTGCCCGCGGTCGCAAGCTCGCCCACCTTCAGCTTGCGATAGGCCGCATCGACATTGGTGTTCTGCTGAAAGCCGTAGGTCAGCCCCGAGGTATGCCGCAACAGGTCGACCACGCGCATCGGGCGCGCGCTCGGGCGCGTCTGGAAGCTCTCCATGAAACCGCCCGCGTACACGCCAAGCTTTTCCCACGACGGGATGTACTTGCTGACGGGGTCGTCGAGCGCAATCTTGCACTCCTCGACCAGCATCATGATCGCCACCGACGTAACGGGTTTGGTCATCGAGTAGATGCGGAAGATGGAGTCCTCGGCCATCGGCGTGCGCCGTTCGCGGTCGGCGAGACCCAGCACCGAGTTCAGCGCGAGTTCGCCACGCCGCCATACCTGCGTGACGGTGCCCGCGAGCGTACCGGTCGCGACGTAGTTCTCTTCGAGAAAACGTTCGATCCGCGCGAGCCGCTCACACGACATGCCCTGCTTTTCCAGACCTTCCCTACCCATGACGCCTCCTTGAATGCATTGACCGAGCGTATTCGGAACCGATGGATTGCACGCGATGCGCGTCACAGTATCGGTCATTCGGCGCGAAGTCGCATTGCCACACGCGCCGCCATCCTGCGAGCTGAAATTTCGTTTTTTTAGCGCCTCGACTCGCAGTATGTGTGGGGTACACTACCGGGCGACAAAATACAGAATTACAGCGGGGGGCTGCGATGGGCGAGACGGAAACATATTCCTGGCCCGGGAAAGCGTTGTTTCGTGCATTTCCGAAGGACCCAGAGAAGGAGCAGGCCGTACTGCGCATCACGCTCGGTTCCGTCGTCCTTCTCGCCTACCTCGTTGCCTGCTCGATCTATCGCTCGACCCACGTCTACGCAACGCTTCTGGCGGTCACCGCTTATGTGGCGTTCGGCGTCATATCGTATGTGGCAGTCACCGTCGCGCCAGCGCGCTCGCTCGTACGCCTCACGCTCGCCACGTTCGCCGATCAGGCCATCGTCACCGGCGCGCTGGCCGTAGGTGGAACGGCCGCGCTGCCGCTCTTGTGGGTGGCCTTCTGGTTTCTGGTCGGCGCGGGCTGCCGCTATGGCCAGCGCATGCTGGGCCTTTCCTGCTTCGTGGCGCTCGTCGGCATCATGGGCCTGATGCATTGGCAACCGTGGTGGGGCGCCAATATCACGGCCGCGCTCGGCATTGCGCTCAGCATCGTTGCGACATCCATCTATCTGGCGGTACTCGTCCACCGGCTGGAACGCCAGGCCTCGACCGATCCGCTCACCGGGCTCTACAACCGCGTGCGTCTCGAGCAGGCCATTGGGCGCACGCTCTTTACGCGCACCGCCGAAGTCGATCGCACGGCCATGCTGCTCGTCGATCTCGACGGCTTCAAGGAAGTGAACGACTCCTTCGGGCACGCGGTAGGCGACGAACTGCTGCGCAGCTTCGCCGCGGCACTGGTGCGCCGCACGCGGCGCGGCGACACGCTCGCACGATTGGGCGGCGACGAGTTCGTGGTGCTGGCGCGTCACGTCTACGACAAGAACGACGCGCTCACCGTCGCCAACAGCATCCACGCGATTCTCGCCAACATGCGCACCGTAGGCGGCTATCCGGTGACCGTGTCGTGCAGCATCGGTGTGTGCCTGCTCACGGAAGGCAGCGGCAGCCGCTCGCTCGATGCGCGAACCTTGATGCGCGCCGTGGACAGCGCCATGTACCGGGCCAAGTCGCGCGGCATGGGCAAGACCGAGTTCGTCGATACGGTCGGTGTCGCGCCGGGCATAGTCTGACCCCATTCGCTCCCGCCGCGTTCGGGGAATTGCTGGCTCGTGCCACCGTCGTGCCCGGATTGTTCTCCTGGCGGAAACAGTGAATTCGGCTATTAGGTATTTACCCTAGTGCCCGGCCCTCCTACACTGACTTCACCGCTGCTTACAACCCTGTAGGCAGTTCAAGAAGAAAGTAAATCTGGAGGTTAGTCATGAAATCGCTCGTCCAAGCCGTCGTTATCGCTGCCGCCCTCGCCGCTCCCGTTGCCGTGTTCGCCCAGTCGAACCAGCCCGTGACGCGCGCGCAAGTCCGTGCAGACATGGTCCAGGTCGAAAAGGCCGGCTTCAATCCGGCACGTTCGAACCCCAATGAATATCCGGCGAACGTTCAAGCCGCCGAAGCTCGCGTCGCTGCGCAAAACAGCGCAGTGGGCGGCGTGAACAACGGTTCGTCGCAAGCCGGTCAGGCAGCGCAGTAAGTTGCCAGGCTGAATAGCCGCGCTTTTGTAGTCGTTGCCTTCTGGCCCGCCATCGCAGTGTGTTGCGATGGCGGGCCAGTCGCATTTATGGCGTCCGCAACGCCTCGCGTTGCGCGTTGTTAAGCCCGAATGCGCAACACGACCTCTCCGCCGCCCGACGGCAACTGCACCTGCACGCCCGACTCTGCCGCTTGCGCATTCAGCTCGCCGGCATCGCGCAGTTCGGGCCATTGCCGCAGGGTGAGCGGCAACGATTCGTTCACGCCGTCAGGCGCGCGACACGGCCGAAACGGACAGCTTCACTACATTGGCGAGTTCCCGAACACCCATGCGCCGGTTCAATGATGTTGGAACAGGTCCGGGAGCCCGCGCCGTGCGAAACGTCGTCACCGTAAGGGAGCGCTGGGCCGAAGTGGCGGAAGAAACGAAAAAGCCAGCGGACGATTTTCACGTCCGCCGGCTGTGTGCCAGGGCCTGAAACTTTGCGGCTACTGCGTCGAGAACACCGATATCCCGCCATTCGGGAATGCCGTCGACCCGGGCTGGTACGGCACGAAGACTTCACCAAGGCTGCTGTCGATGCCCACCGAGTGCGCGCCTGTCCCCACCGCCACGGTATAAATGAGCTTGCGCGTCGCGCCGTCGATCACACCCATGGTCGGCGTATAGCCCGAAGACGCCGCGGTCCCGCTCGTGACGTAGTGGCGCGCAGGCAGGAAGTAGCGATTCGACGCGGGATCATAAGCCACCTGGTCCACGCCGCCGAACGGCACCGACGCGAGTTGCGTACCCGCATTGCGATCGAGGATCAGCGTAATGAGCGGATCGCCCGCAGAAGGATCGCAACCAATCAGCACGTCGCTGTTGGGACCGAGCGCAATGCCGGAGGGGCCGCATTTGCCGAGCGCAAACGCCTTGCTCACCGCAGGCGCGCCCGACGTGACCGAACTGGCGGTGATCACGTCGAGTTCGCCGTCGGGGTTGGCGGCGGTTCCGTCGTTGTTGATGAGAAAGTTCTTCGAGACCGGATCGTACACGCAGGCTTCCAGGCCTGAAGAGCCGTTGAATACCAGTTTGTTGACGACAGCTTGCGTCGTGGTCGAAATGAAGGTCACGTAGGGCGGCGTGTCGCCGGGGCTCGCAAACATGACGAGATGGTCGTCGGGATCGTAGCAGCCTTCATCGACGCGCGAGCCCGACGTGCTGATGGGGATCGTCTTGACCGTTTGCATCGCGGACGTGTCGACGATCTTCACGCTATCGACGTCCCCTACGTACAGCGTATTCGTTCCCGTCACGCCCACGATGCCGTCAGGCCCGGACGCATCGGTGCTCGCGCCCGCACCGGTGAAGTTGCCCGGAATCTGCGCGAGCAGCGCTTTCGTTTTGGTATCGACGACATCGACGGACTTGTTGTTGCGATCGGCCAGATAGTACCGGCCCGCTTCGACATAGCCGATATCGAAGCTGAACGCCGGGCTCGTCGTATTGGGCACGACAATGTTCGAGAGCAGTTTGGGCGCAGACGGTGTGGCCGCGGCCGACGCCGGGTTGGAACTCGATGAGTCCGAGCCTCCGCAACCGGCAACGGCCACCGTCGCCGCGAGTAGAAAGGCCAATAAGGGTTTATTCATCAGTCGGCTCCTTTGAGCAACAGAACAAGTGGATCAACACGCGAATGCCTATCGGAATCTGCGGGAGCGCCTCGATGAATCCTCATCGCGCCGCGGCTCACGTCATCCATTTTCTTGAAGCGGCGCAATGGCGGGCTTCGATATGGACGTAAGGATGCGCAACGAGCGGTAATAATGCACAGCAAAAGAAATTGATCGTTTCTATTTAAAAGCGCCTATGAATGTATGGCTGTAGAAACTTATCGAGGACTAGAAGCATCGCGCTCAGTAAGTTTCGGTTCACATCTTTTTTTCTGGAATGAAACTCAGAATTGATCAGATCGGCAAAAGAATCCGGACGTGCTGTGCCGCGCCATTTCCTGCACTGCAATGCCGCGAGGGCCTTGAAGCGCGAGCTTTAGCTTGTCGTGGGAGGTTTTGATGCGGGGGCACATCGATATGCGGCGTTTGGCGCGGCGTCGATTGAGCCGCGCGCAAACGGGACACGCATGTAAGGTTCGGTTGTGAAGTCGAAAGCGACATTGGCGGTCATTCGAAGATCAAGCCGCCAGAAATGAATTAGAGGCCAGGGAAAAGCCTGACCTCCGTTTGATTCACCACGAATATAAGCGCGCGGGAATCAGAAGTTCAAAGCGGCACATCCTCGATCAAACGCGCTTTCAACGCACGGATACGCTGATCGACGAAATAGCCGCCACCTTCCGTATAACGAAGGTAAAGCCGTCCGCACAGCGTGCATTTCCACACGCCGCAACGGTTATACGGAAAGTACCGGGGCGCGATCGGCGCATTCTCCGACCAGTAGCCCGTCTCTCCAGGCAGATGTTCGGCGAAGGTCGGTTCGGCTTCGTCCGCGCTAACGAGCGTGCCGATCTGTTCCAGTTGCCGCTCGTCGAGCGAGAGCGGCTGCGATTGCCAGCCATCCAGCGGCGTCTTCGTGCAGGTACACGGCGGCGGGTCGGTTTGCTCCGCGCGTTCGGCGAGTTCGCGCAGCGCGGCAGCGTCAAGATATCGGGTCATGGAACAAGAGGGGTCTGCGGTTGAGCGAGGGAGCACAAGCTCCAGCGCGCATCTTAACGCCTGGAGCCGCCTGGGCTCCTCAGGCGCCGCTTCTCATGCGCTCGATGTGGGGCATCACCCATGCGCGGTCGAAGCGCCCTTCGGAGATCGCCTGCAATGCGGCGGCCTCCTTTTCGGCCTGCCGGCGCGCGCCCGCAATGACGGCCTCCACATCTGCGGGCGCGATGGCGAGCAAGCCGTCCTCGTCCCCCACGATGATGTCGCCGGGATTGACGACCATCCTGCCGATGGTCACCGGCACGTTGATTTCGCCCGGTCCGTTCTTGTAGGGCCCGCGATGCGTTACGCCGCGCGCATACACCGGAAAGTCGCGCTGACGAATCGCGCCGACGTCGCGGATCGCGCCGTCGATCACGAGCCCCTGCACACCGAGGCTTTCCGCGTAGCTCGACATGATGTCGCCCATCAGGGCCTGGGTCGCCTCGCCCGCCCCATCGATCACGAGCACGTCGCCCGGCCGGCAGAAGTCGAACGCGCGATGGATGGCGAGATTGTCGCCGGGACGCGTGCGCACCGTCACCGCCGTGCCCGCCATCGGCCTGGGCTTATGGAACGGCTGCAGGCCGAGAATGCCGCTCGAGCGCGCCATGTTGTCGCTCAGGAGCGACACCTGCAGTTCGCGCAACGCGGCGAGCGTCGCTGCGCCGGCCTGCGGGGCAGACTCGTTTTCGCGCCAGCCAATCTGGTTCATTTTGTGATCCCTTCCAGTGCGGTTTGTCGTTCGATCTGCGCGGAAAGCCGGCTGTACACCGCGCGCGCGTTGCCTTCGTAGATGCGTTGCCGGTCGGCGTCGCTGAGCCATTCGATCGCGTCGATATAGCGGCGCGTGTCGTCGTAGTAGTGGCCGGTTTCCGGGTCGATGCCCTGCACCGCGCCGATCGTCTCCGAGGCGAACAAAATGTTCTCAACCGGTATCACCTTGGCGAGCAGATCGGAGCCCGGCTGGTGATAAACGCAGGTATCGAAGAACACGTTCTTGAGCAGGTAGTCCTTCAGGAGCGGGCGCTTCATGTCCTGCGCCAGGCCGCGATAGCGTCCCCAGTGATACGGAACCGCGCCGCCGCCGTGTGGAATGATGAAGCGCAAGGCCGGGAAGTCGGCAAACAGATCGCCCTGCAGCAACTGCATGAACACCGAGGTGTCGCCGTTGATGTAATGTGCGCCCGTCGCATGAAAGTTGGGATTGCACGACGACGAAACGTGGATCATCGCGGGCACGTCGAGCTCCACCATGGCCTCGTAAAGCGGATACCACGAGCGATCCGTGACCGGCGGCCCCGACCAGTGCCCGCCCGAGGGGTCCGGGTTGAGATTGCAGCCGACGAACCCCAGTTCCTCCACGCAGCGGCGCAGCTCGGGAATGCAGTTTTCCGGCGTCACGCCCGGCGCTTGAGGCAACTGGCAAACACCCACGAAATGCTGCGGGAAAAGCGCGCACACGCGATGCACGAGATCGTTGCATTCGCTGGACCAAAGCGCATTTGCCTCCGCGCCCGCCTGATGATGGCCCATGCCCGCAGCGCGCGGGGAAAAGATCGTCAGGTCCGTGCCGCGCTCGCGCTGAATGCGGCGCTGGCCGTTTTCGATGCTTTCGCGAATCTCGTCGTCGCTGATCGACGGGCGCGGCGGCATCGGCGTGCCGTCCTTGAGCGCGGCGATCTGTTTGGCGCGCCAGGCTTCGTGCTGGGGCGGCGAAGTCGTGTAGTGACCGTGGCAATCAATGATCATGTAGCAATTCCATCAGGTGTACGGATGAATCAAGTCAGCTTTCCGTCGCTTCGTCATGGCCGACGAGCGCCGGGTTCGAGGCGCCGCGCTCGGCAGGCTTCACGCGCATCACGATGGCGATGAGCGTGGCGACCACGAGAAACGCGGCGATGGTGAGCAGCGCGAGCTTGAAGTTGCCGGTGGCGTGACGCACGAGACCGATGGTCCACGGCCCCACCACGCCGCCGAACTGGGCGATCGTGTTGATGAGCGCGATCGTCGCCGCACCTGCCGCACCGGTTCTGAACGAAGCGGCAAGGCTCCAGAACAGCGGGTTGCCCGCGTAGATGAAGAGGCCCGTCACGCAAAGCAGCGCATACGCGAGCAGCGGATTCGGCGCATACGCGCTGCCCGCAATCGCTAGCGCGCTCATGCCGTAGACGAATGCGAGGTGGTACTTGCGGTCGCCGGTGCGGTCCGAGCTGCGGCTCACGAGGAACGTGCCCAGCACGCCCAGCAGCGGCGGCGCGGCGGAGAGGAAACCTACTTCGATGTTGTTGAGGTGGCCCAGGCTCTTCACGATCTGCGGCAGCCACAGGAACAGGCCATAAATGCCGACCAGCGCGCAGCCGAACAGACACGCGAGACTCCAGACGCGAATGTCACTCGCGACCTTCAGCAGCGGAAAATGCCGATGGCCGCCCAGCGCCTCGCGCTCCTTGGCGAGCGTGGCTTCGAGCCATTGCTTCTCTTCCGTGGAAAGCCAGTCGGCGTCGGCGGGGCGCTCGGTCATGATGCGCAGCGTGACGAGGCCGAGCAGCATGGCGGGCACGCCTTCGATAATGAACATCCACTGCCAGCCGTGCATGCCGAGCACGCCATTCGCGTAAGTCATGACGGTGGTCGAGAGCGGGCCGCCCAGCACGGCCGAGAACGACCCCGCGATGATGTACCCGCCCACGGCGCGGGCGCGATAGCGCTCCGGAAACCAGTAGGTCAGATACACGGCGATACCCGGCAGAAAGCCCGCTTCCATTACGCCGAGCAAAAAGCGCAGCACGTAGAAGCTCGACGCGTTGAAGACGAAGGCCGTTGCGGCCGCAACGGCACCCCACGTGAGCAGAATGCGCGCGATCCAGCGGCGCGCGCCCACGCGGTGCAACAACAGATTGCTGGGCACTTCCAGCAGCATGTAGCCGACAAAGAAAATGCTGCCCGCGAAGCCGAACACGGCAGGGTCGAAGCCCATGTCCGAGTTCATGTCGAGTGCGGCGAACCCGATATTGATGCGGTCCAGATAATTGAAAAACATCATGCAGAAAAGGAGCGGCACGAGCCGCTTGTAAACCTTTCGCATGGTTGCTGCTTCATCGAAGTGACTCATGCTGTCTCCGCTTCATGGCGACGGGCGGTGCCGTCGCTGCATAGTTATCGGCCGGTGAGCGTTGCCGGCGGCACCCCGCGAGACAGGGCGCCTGAGTTTCGATAATAAGAAGCGGGAGGCGTCGAGTCCAAGACGCGATACTTATGCTTCTATAAGCGTGCGCTTATAGTGTGCTGGCGAGCGGCGGCGGCAGGCATTCGAGAAACGCGCGCAGATGCGGCGAGGCGTCGTCGCTGCGGAACGTCGCGGCCAGCACGGTGCGCTGTGCGGCGCCAGGGCCCGCGAGGTGGCGCGCCACGACGTCGGCGCGGCCATGACGCGCCACCGACTCGCCCACCACGGTCACGCCGAGCCCCGCCGCCACGAGCGCAATGGCGGTCTGGATCTCATAGGCCTGGTGCGCGACGAAGGGCGTCACGCCCGCGTCGCGGTAGAGCGCCTGAACCGTGCGCTTGAACTGCGCGTTCTGATGCTTCGGGTAGAGGATCAATGGCGTATCGGCGAGCTCATCGATGCGCACCTTCTGTCGTTTGGCGAGCGGGTGATCCGACGCCATCAACACCACGAGCCGCTCGCGCAGCAGCGGCAAGGTCGTGTAGCCGGGCACGGCGAGCGGCTGCCGCCCAATGCCGATATGGATGCGCATGTCGCGCAACGCGTCGGTCTGCTCGTCGGTCAGCATTTCGAACAGCTTGAGCTCGACCTGCGGATACGCCTGATGAAACGCCTTGAGCGCGGGCGGCAGCACGCTGTACATCGACGAGCGCGTGAAGCCGACACTGAGCCAGCCGCGCCGGCCCACGCCGATCTCCAGCGCGCCGTGCGTCACCTCGGCGAGCGAGCCGAGAATCTGCCGCGCTTCGGTGGCCAGGTACTGGCCCGCTTCCGTCAGGCGCAGCGGGCGGCGCGTACGATCGATCAGTTGCGTACCCACCCGGTCCTCGAGGGAGCGGATCTGCTGGCTCAAGGCCGGCTGCGCAATGTGCAGACGCTCCGCGGCGCGGCTGAAGTTCAGTTCCTCGGCGAGTGTCACGAAACACTGCAGGCCCCGAAGCTCGTTCATCTCGTCATCTCCGTATCGATTTGCCCAGCATCGTAATACAGTGAACAACCTGCGAACTGGGCACGTCATTTGCTGGCGATCGAACGGCGCATGCCGATCGCCATGTTGAGCGATGGCCCTCTCGGCTCTGGAGGCTCGATGAAAGGCACGCGGGTACGGATGGCGGGCATGGCCGTCGTCCTTCTTGCTCTCGCTGCCGCCTATGGCGGCCACGTTGCGCGTGCCTGGGAGCGAGGGCTCGCGCCGGTGGCCGCGCCCTCGCCGCCTGCGGGCGACGCCGCGGCCATCGCGCGCGGCGCGAAGCTCGCGGCCGTCGGCAACTGCATGACGTGCCATACCGCGACTCAAGGTCAGCCGCTCGCGGGCGGTCTGCCGTTGCAAACGCCCTTCGGCGTGATCTACTCGACCAACATCACCCCGGACAACGACACCGGCATCGGCGACTGGTCGCTCGACGCGTTCACGCGCGCGATGCGGCGCGGCGTTTCGCGCGACGGGCATCTGCTCTATCCCGCGTTCCCGTACCCGCACTTCGCGCAGATGAGCGACGCCGATATCGCCGCGCTCTATGCGTGGCTGATGAGCCGCGCGAGCGTCAACGCGCCGGCGCCGCACAATGCGCTGATTTTTCCGTTGGGGTTCCGGCCGCTCATGGCAGTGTGGAATAAGCTCTATCTGCCGCCTACGTCTGCTCCGTCTGCCACCTCGACAGACACACAAGCGCCCGAGGTCGCGCGCGGCCGCTATCTCGTCGAGAGCCTCGGTCATTGCGGCGCGTGCCACACGCCGCTCAACCGTCTCGGCGCCGAGCGCCGCGACCATGCGTTGCAGGGCGGCACCCTCGAGGGCTGGGACGCGCCCGCGCTCACCGACCTCACGGCACGCCCAAGACCCTGGACGCAAGCACAACTGACGAACTATCTGCGTACGGGCTACGCCAGCGAGCATGGCGCGGCGGCGGGCCCGATGCGTACGGTGACGCGCTCGCTCGGCGACGCGTCTGCCGAAGACGTCGAGGCGATCGCCGCGTATCTGATGACACTGCAGTCCAATCCGAATGCCGCCGCGCCGCCCGCCGCCGCCAGCGTCCATGTCTCGACTGCGCCCGCCAACGGCGCTACCCTGTTTGCCGCGGCCTGCGCGTCGTGCCACGGCGAAGGCGCGGCGATGTCGATCGACGGCCATCGTCCGTCGCTGTCGCTCTCCACCGCCGTCAACGCCGATAGCCCGCGCAACATGGTGCGCATCATGCTCGACGGCATTGCCTGGCACGAGAGCGAAGCCGGGTCTTTCATGCCGCCATTTGCCGGCACCTTCACGGACACGCAGATCGCGGAGCTTGCCAACTACACGCGCGTGCGCTTCACCGCGCTTGGCCCCTGGTCCGCGCTCGACGCCCAGGCCGTGGCGCGTCTTCGCAAGGAAAGCCCATCACGATGATTACGCTCAACGTCAACGGCGTCAGCCATACCGTCGATGCCGATCCGTCCACGCCGCTGCTCTATGTGCTGCGCAACCAGTTGCGGCTCAATGGCGCAAAGTTCGGCTGCGGGCTCGGGCAATGCGGCGCGTGCACGGTGAGCGTGGGCGGCGAGCCGGTGTTCTCGTGCCTGCTGCCGGTCGTGGCCGTGGCCGAGCGGCCCGTGCGTACCGTCGAAGGGCTCGGCAGCGCGGATCATCCTGGGCCGCTGCAACAGGCCTTTATCGATCAGCAGGCCGCGCAGTGCGGCTACTGCATCGCGGGCATGATCATGCGCGCGCAAACGCTTCTGGAGCGCACGCCGCACGCCACCGACGACGAGATTCGCCGTTATATGCAGCCGAATCTGTGCCGCTGTGGCACGCATATGCGCATCCTCGCGGCGATCCGGCAAGTAGCGGCGGACACGCAGTCATGAGCCGCACTCGCCCATCCTCTTCGCTCGCCCCTGGCGGCCCCGACGACGCCACGCGCCGTCGCTTCCTCGTGGGCGGCTCGCTCATGGTGAGCTTCGCCATCGTGCCGGGCATGGCCGCCCTCGCCCAAACCACCACCGAAGCGGGCACTTTCCACGCGAGCGCCCCGAAGCTGCCCGGCAGCCTCAAGACCACGCCATCGCTCGACGCGTGGATCAAGGTCGCACCGGACGGTCAGGTGAGCGTGTTCACGGGCAAGGTGGAATTGGGCACCGGCGTTCGCACGGCGCTCCTGCAACTCGCCGCCGAAGAACTCGACCTCGCGCCTCACGCGATCGAACTGATCACCGCCGATACGGCCGCCACGCCGAATGAGGGCTACACGGCGGGCAGCCACACGATGGCGGACAGCGGCACGGCCATCCTCAACGCGGCGGCCCAGGTGCGCACGCTGCTCGTCGAAAGCGCAGCGGCGCAGTTGGGCGTCGATGCCGCCGCGCTCACCACGCGCGACGGCGCGATCCTCGCCGCCGACGGAAGGCGCGTGACCTACGGCGAAGCGGTGCAGCACGCGAACCTGCATCAGGACGCGCAACCCAACGCCGCGACAAAGCCGCCCGCGCACTACGCCGTGATCGGGCACACGCTGCCGCGCGTGGATATTCCGGGCAAGGTCACGGGCGGCCCGAGCTATGTTCAGGACCTACGGCTCGCCGGCATGCTGCACGCGCGCGTCGTGAGGCCGCCCTCCTATGGCGCGCGGCTCGTTGCTGTCGATAGCGCGCGCGTGGCGGCGCTGCCTGGCGTCGTCAAGGTCGTGCGCAACGGCGACTACCTCGCCGTGGTCGCCGACGACGAATGGCGCGCCATCGTCGCCATGCGCGAACTCGCGCTCGCGGCGCAGTGGCAGCCGGGCCCTCCGCTGCCCGATCCCGCCGGAATTCACGCGTTTCTAATGAACCTGCCCGCACAGGAAATCGTCGTGGCGGATCAGGGCGCGCCCGCAAGCCAGTCGGCGGTGACGTTGAAAGCCCGCTATTCGAAGCCCTATTTGACGCACGGATCGATCGGGCCTTCGTGCGCGCTCGCGCAACTCGACAACGGCGTCATGACGGTCTGGACGCACACGCAAGGCGTCTATCCGCTGCGCGCCGGCATAGCCGAGATGCTCGGCATGCCGCGCGAGAAAGTGCGCTGCGTGCACGTGGAAGGTTCGGGCTGCTACGGACACAACGGCGCGGACGACGCCTCCGGTGACGCCGCGCTCATCGCCCGCGAGCTGCCCGGCCGGCCGGTGCGCGTGCAGTTCATGCGCGAGCAGGAACACCTGTGGGAGCCGTTCGGCCCCGCGATGACCGTGGAGGCGAGCGCGTCGCTCGACGCCGGCGGATCGATCGTCGCCTGGCAATACGAACTATGGAGCAATACCCATAACAATCGCATCGAGAACGCGGGCCGGCTCTTGCCGGCGCAGCTGCTCGCGCAACCCTTCACGCCCGCGCCGCCCAAGCCGATTCCCATGCCGGAAGGCGGCGGCGACCGCAACAGCATTCCGCTCTACCGCGTGCCGATGCTGCACGTGCAGCATCACTTCCTGCCCGATATGCCGATACGCGTCTCGGCCATGCGCTCGCTCGGCGCGCATATGAACGTGTTCGCCATCGAGAGCTTGATCGACGAGCTTGCGAGTGCCGCGCAAGCGGACCCCGTCGCGTTCCGGCTCAAGCATCTCGACGACTCACGCGCGCAAGCCGTCATTCATGCCGTGGCCGATCGATTCGGCTGGCGTGCACATGCCGCGCGTGCGACGCACCCGGACGTGCGCGCGTCCGGCTCCGGCTTTGCATTCGCCCAATACAAGAACCTGATGGCCTACCTTGCCATTGCCATGGACGTGACCGTCATGCGCGATACCGGCGAGGTGCGTATCGAGCGCGTGGTCGCCGCCATCGACTGCGGTCAGATCGTCAATCCGGATGGCGTGCGCAACCAGGTCGAAGGCGGCATTTTGCAGTCCGCGAGCTGGACGCTCTTCGAGGAAACGCATTTCGACCGCGAAGGTATTACGAGCTTCGACTGGAGCACTTACCCGATCATGCGCTTCGCGTCGGTGCCCAGGCGCGTGGAGGTTGTGCTGATCGACCGCCCCGGCCTGCCGTTCCTCGGCGTGGGCGAAGCGGCGCAAGGACCGGCCGCGGCGGCGCTCGCCAACGCGATTGCCGACGCGACCGGTGTGAGAATCCGCGACTTGCCGCTGCTCGGCGAGAAGTCGCGGAACGCGCTCAAGGCGTAGCGAAGCCGCCGCGTGTTTCGCTAGTGCTGTTTAGGCGGCAGAGGCTGATCGAGGCCGGGCTCGACCGGCGTGGGCACCGCATCGCCCAGCGGCCTGGAAATGTCGTTGTGCGGCGCCCGATCTTTCTCGCCTGGGTCCTTGCCCGCCTCCTCCGTTGGCAAAGTCTTGGGTGGCAGCGGCTGATCGAGACCCGGCTCGGTGGGTGCAGGCACAGCGTCCCCAATTGGCTTGGGCAGATCCGTGCCGCGCGGTTCCGGTGCATCGTCGGGCTGTTCGGGATGTTCGGACTCGTCGGACTGGTTGCTCATCGTATCGACCTCCCTTCGCGATGGATATCGCATGGTCCCGCCAGATCATGCAGGGACCGTGCCAGTGGCAGCGGGGCCAACTTCAGTAGAATGAGGGACACTGAGCGCCGAATCCGGCGGCCGACGAAGAATCACGCCCGGAAAATCCTGGAACACGCCTGATGCCGCACGCCCTCGATCGCCGCACCGCCGTCGCATTCCTTGTGGCCGCAACGTTCTTCATGGAGAACCTCGACGCCACCGTCATCACCACCTCGCTGCCCATCATCGCGCGCGACTTTCACACGGCGCCCGCGTATCTCTCGATCGGCGTCTCCGCGTACCTCGTCGCGCTGACGATGTTCATCCCCGTGAGCGGCTGGTTCGCCGAGCGCTTCGGTGCGCGGCGCGTGTTCGCCACGGCTATCACCGTGTTCAGCGTGGCGTCGCTGCTGTGCGCGCTGAGCACGGGCCTGTTCGCCTTCACCGCCGCGCGCGTGCTGCAGGGGCTGGGCGGCGCGATGATGGTGCCGGTGGGCCGGCACGTCGTGCTGCGCGACACGCCGAAGCACGAGATCGTGCGCGCCATTGCGATCCTCACCTGGCCCGCGCTGGTCGCGCCGATTCTCGGACCGCCGCTCGGCGGCTGGATCAGCACGCACTGGAACTGGCACTGGATCTTCCTGCTCAACCTGCCGCTCGGCGTGGCCGCGCTCGTGGCCGCTCTGCTGCTCCTGCGCGACGAGCATACGCAACCGCGGCGCTTCGATACCTTCGGCTTCGTGCTGAGCGGCCTCGGCTTCGCGTTCGTCATGAGCGGCATCGAGATGGCGAGCCGCTCCGACGTCACCGCGCCCGTGTCGATCGGCACCTGCGTGGCGGGCATTGCACTGTTGGCGGCGGCCGTCGTGCATGTGCGGCGCGTGCCGCATCCGCTGTTCGATCTCGCGCCCGTGAAGATCAACACCTTTCGCGTGACCGTATTCGGCGGCTCGCTGTTTCGCACGGCCATCGGCACCGCGCCGTTTCTGCTGCCGCTCATGTTCCAGGTGGCGTTCGGGTGGAGCGCCGTGGCATCGGGCGCACTGCTGCTGTGGCTGTTCGCCGGCAATCTATGCATGAAGCCGGGCACCACGTGGGTCATGAACCGCTTCGGCTTTCGCACCGTCTTGATCGGCAACGGCATGCTGGTCGCGCTCGGCTTTGCGGGCTTCACGCTGCTCGGGGCCGATACGCCGCGTGTCGTCGTGGCCGCGTTGCTGTTCTTCAGCGGCCTCGTGCGCTCGATGCAGTTCACCGCGCTGAACACCATTGGTTTCGCCGACGTCCCCCAGGCGCAGATGCGCGACGCGACGACGCTCTTCTCCGTGCTGCAGCAGATGAACGCCGGCATGGGGATCGCCGTGGGTGCGCTGGCGCTTTCGGTTGCCGAGGCGCTGCGCGGCACCCATGCGGGCACGGCGGGCGCAGCCGACTTCCATCTCGCGTTCTGGTTCATCACGGCGCTCGCGGCGCTTGGCGTGGTCGACAGCGTGCTGCTGCCGCGCAGCGCGGGCGCGCATATTCTCGCGCGACGCTAGCGAACCTCCGATCCCTGATTCCGTTCTTCGTTCAACACGATGCTGACCGTTGCGCTACTCGTCTTCCCAGGCGTCCAGGCCCTCGATGTGTTCGGGCCCACCGACGTCTTTTCGGAAGCCAATCGCCTGCTGCCGCCCGAGGCGCAATACCAGCTCGAGCTGATCGCAACGGAACGCGACACCGTACGCTGTTCCAGCGGTGTGCGGATCGGCGCGGACCGGTACTTCGACGAAGCAGGCGGCCATTACGATTTGCTGCTCGTTGCGGGCGGCCCATCGCTCGTTGAGCAGCCGCTTGCCGATGCGGCGCACGCGTGGCTGCGCGAAGCCAGCAGGCGCGCCCGGCGCTTCGGCTCCATCTGCAACGGCGCGCTGACGCTGGGGCGCGCGGGCTTGCTCGACGGCCGCACCGTGACGACGCACTGGAACGACGCAGCCGCGCTCGCCGCGATGTGCCCGACCGCGAACGTCGAATTCGACCGCATCTTCATACAGGACGGCAATCTCTATACCTCGGCGGGCGTGACGGCGGGCATCGATCTCTCGCTGTACCTGCTCGCTCAGGATCATGGCCCGGAAATCGCGCTGCAGGTGGCGCGACGGCTCGTGGTGTTCGTGCAGCGCGCGGGCGGCCAGTCGCAATTCAGCCCGTATCTCACGCCCTACGCGGAGGCGACGTCGCCCATCGCCCAGGTGCAGCAGTACGTGCTCGGGCATCTGAATGAAGATCTTGGCGTTGAGGTGCTCGCCGGCGTCGCGCAGATGAGCAAGCGAAACTTCGCGAGAATTTTTGTGCGCGACACCAATGTGACGCCCGCCGAATTTGTCGAGAGCGCACGCATCGACGCCGCGCGGGTGATGCTGGAAAACAGCACGGCGCCGTTGAAGACGGTGGCCTTCCGATGCGGCATGCGCGACGCCGACCAATTGCGCGTGGCGTTCAAGCGCAAGCTGGGCACCACGCCGCAGCAATATCGCGCGCACTTCGGCGCTGTCACAGCAAAAGCCAAACGCACCGCAAAGGCCGATACCTAGCAGCCTCGTTGCGCCTACGGCCCCGCCCGCACCTCGCGCCGCACCGCCTGCGGCGGCACGCCGAACCCACGCACGAACGCTTCGCGCATGTGCCGCCGGTCGCGAAAGCCGGTCTCGCGTGCGATGACATCGAGCGGATGCGTGCTCTGTTCGATCATGAGGCGCGCCGCCTCGAGACGCAGGCCTTCCACGGCGCGCGCCGGCGACTGCCCCGTTTCTGCTGTGAACACGCGGCTGAACTGGCGCGGGCTCAGGTGCACGGCCTCTGCAAGCTGCTCCACCGTGAGCGCGCTGCTCAGGTTGCGGCGCGCGTAGTCGAGCGCGTTCTGAATGCGGTCCGATTTCGGCGCGAGCGCGAGCATTTCGGAATGCTGCGACTGGCCGCCCGAGCGCCGCTGGTGCATGACGAGCTTGTGCGCCACCGAGCGCGCCGTCTCAGCGCCGAGGTCGCGTTCGACCATGGCAAGCGCGAGATCGAGCCCCGCCGTCATGCCCGCCGAAGTCCAGACCGGCCCGTCGACGATATAGATGCGGTCGTCTTCCACGCGCACTTCGGGAAAGCGCTGCTGCAGATCGCGCGCGTAGTACCAGTGCGTAGTGGCGCGGCGACCGTCGAGCAGGCCCGCCTCGGCCAGCACGAAACCGCCCGTGCAGATACCCGCCACACGCCGCGCGCGGCCGCTCGCGCGGCGCAGGAACGCCAGCACCGCGGGCTCCGCGTCCACGGTACGCGGGTCGTTCACGCCCGCCACGATCCAGGTGTCCACGCGGCTGCGCGCGGGCGCGGGCGTGCGCAGCGTATTCACGCTCATGCCGAGCGACGAACGCACCGCGCCACCCTCCACCGAATAGTTCTCGATCGCGTAGAACGGCGAGTCGGCCATCATGTTCGCGTATTCGAAAACGCTTTGGGTCGCGAGCGCCATCACCTGGAATTCGTCGCTCAAAAGGTAGCCGATGCGGTGCATGTCCTGTTCCTGTCGCTGCATGTCCTGAATCACGACCTTATACGTCATTTGCGCCACGGTCAATCGCGGCCAGAATGTATTCACAGCAGCGCCACTTGCACGTTACCTAACCACCCGCGCCGCTACGCCAAGGAGCTTGATCATGAACCAGCCAACCCATCGCGGCACCGCGCTCGTCACCGGCGCATCGTCCGGCATCGGCGCCGTGTACGCCGCGGAACTCGCGCGCCAGGGCTACGACCTCGTGCTCGTCGCGCGCAATCGCGAGCGGCTCGCCGCGCTCGCTGAGCGCATCACGAGCGAAACCCGGCGCGACGTGGAAGTGCTCGCCGCCGATCTCAACGACCGTGACGATCTCGCCGCCGTGGAAGGGCGTCTGCGCGACGACGCAAGCCTCACGCTGCTCGTGAACAACGCGGGCATCGGCACGCACACGCCGCTCGTGGAGAGCGACGTCGATTACATGACGCGCATGATCGAGCTGAACGTCACCGCGCTCACGCGGCTCACGTATGCGGCCGTGCCGGGTTTCGTGGCGCGCGGCCAGGGGGCGATCATCAACATCGCTTCCATCGTGAGCATCGCGCCCGAGATCCTCAACGGCGTGTATGGCGGCACCAAGGCCTTCGTGCTCGCGTTCAGCCAGTCGCTGCATCACGAACTGGCGAGCAAGGGCATCCGCGTGCAGGCGGTGCTGCCCGGCGCCACGGCCACGGAGTTCTGGGAGACGGGCGGCCTGCCGCTCGAACATCTCGACAGCGCGATCGTCATGTCCGCCCAGGACATGGTGCGCGCCGCCCTCACCGGCTTCGAGCGCGGTGAAACCGTGACGATTCCGTCGCTGCACGACGTGGAGCAATGGAACGCGTTCGAGACGGCTCGCCGAGCGATGTCCACGCAGCTGTCCAGCAACACGCCCGCGCCGCGCTATCGCGTCGCGCAGTGACGTTCCGGTTCGATCAGGGGGATTGAGCGTGAAGCGGGGGCTCGCCCCCGCAACCTACACTTCGCGCTTGCTGCGCCCGTACAGCAGCAGCATGGCCGCGATCACCACGCCGTAGATGATCTGCCGCCCCGCCTCCGGCATCTGCGCGACCGAGAGAATGGACTGCAGCAGCGTGATGAGGATCGCGCCGGCGACAGTGCCGAGGTACGACCCGCGGCCGCCCAGAATGGAGGTGCCACCCAGCACCACCGCCGCGATCGCGGGCAGCAGGTAGGCGTCGCCCATCGACTGCGCGGCCTTCGACGCATAGCCCGCGAGCAGCACGCCGCCGAACGCGGCGAAGGCGCTGCACACGGCGAACGCGGCCACGGTCACGAGCCGGGTATCGATGCCGGAAAGATACGCCGCGCGCTCGGTGTTGCCGATCGCGTACAGCGTGCGGCCGAAGGTCGTGCGCGAGAGCAGGAACATCGTCGCGGCCCCGATCACCACCCACAGCGCCACGGCATTCGGCACGCCGGGCAACAGCCAGCCCGCGGCGAGCCAGCGCATGACTTGCGGCGCCGAATCCTGCGGCGACGATCCGCCCGTATAGACGATCATGATGCCCTGCGCGACCGCGTTGGTCGCGAGCGTCGCGATCATCGAAGGAATACGCAGGAGTGCGACGAGAATGCCGTTGACGATGCCGATCAGCACGCCGCAGCCAATGCCGACCGGAATCGCGAGAATCTGCCCGAGTTCGCCATGTCCGGCGACGGCACAGGCCATCATTGCGCCCACCGTGATCGTCCACGGCAACGAGAGGTCGATGTGGCCGAGCAGAATCACCATCATCAAGCCGGTGGCGATGATGCCGAGAAACGCGCCGACCTTCAACTGCAGCAGGATGTATTCCGGCGACGTGAAGTTGCGCGAATACATCCCGCCGACGAGCAGCAGCGCAACGATGCACCCGAACGAGATCAGGATCGGCTTGTCGATCCTGCGCGTGAGCCTCGACACGAAGGTGGTGCGGGTGCTTGCAGAAACGCCGCTCATTGGAACCACTCCAGACGGTTGCGCACGCTGAACAACCCGCACGCGCCGATCGCGACGGCAAGCAGCAGAATCACGCCCTGGAATAGCGGCTGCCAGAGCGCATCGACGTTGAAGACGAACAGCAGGTCGCCGATGGAGCGGAACGCGAACGCGCCGAAGATCGCGCCGATCGCGCTGCCCTTGCCGCCGAGCAGCGACACGCCGCCGATCACCACGGCGGCAATCGAAAAGAGCGTGTACGAGTTCGCGCTGCCAAGGCTCGCTTCGCCGGTGTCGGTGAAGAAGGTCAGAAACAGGCCGCCGATTGCGGCGAGCAGGCCCGCCAGCGTATAGCTCGCGAACTTGGCGCGACGGATCGGCATGCCGGAGAGGAAGGCCGCGGGTTCGGAGGAGCCTGTCGCATACGCCGCGCGGCCCACCGCCGAGCGTTTGAAAGGAATCCAGACGATCACCACGGTCGCGATCAGGATCAGCAGACTCGCCGGCACGGCGCCCGCGACCTTGCCTGTCAGGGCGTCGGCGAGATCTTCGTTGATCGTGCCGCCGGGCACGGGGCGCAGCAGCAGCGCCAGCCCGTAAAACACGGCGCCGGTCGCGATCGTCGTCACGATCGGCTGCAGGCGGCCAAAAATGATGATCACGCCGTTGAGCGCGCCGCACAGCGCGCCCGCCGCGAGCACGCCGACGATACCGAGCGCGCTGTGCAGCGCGTCGCCCGTGACGATCCACGAGGCGATGCAATTCGTCAGCACGAGCATCATGCCGATCGAGAGGTCGATGCCGGCCGTGAGCACGACGAGCGCCTGCCCCATCGACACCAGCGCGAGCAGCACGGCCTTGTTCGCCGCGGTCTGAAACACGTTCGCCGATAAGCTCGACGGATAGTTGACGAGGTAAATCGCGAACATCAGCACGAACAGGCCGAACGCGAACACCGTTCCGCGATTTTCCGCATACCAGTAACGCAGCCCGCTCATGGCGCGACTCCCGTGGAAGGCGAATCCTGCGCAACCTGTCCGACTTGTCCAACCGGCAGGTCCAGTGCGCTCGCGATCAGGTTCTGTTCGGTGATCGCCGCCCCGGCGAGTTCCTTCTTGATCCTGCCTTCGTACAGCACGAGCACGCGGTCGCAGCAGCCGATCAGTTCGTCGTAGTCGGTCGAATAGAACAGGATCGCGGCGCCTTCGTCGGCGAGGCGCCTGAGCAGCTGATAAAGCTCCTGCTTGGTGCCCACGTCGATGCCGCGCGTCGGGTCGCTGAGGAGCAGGATTCTGGGCTTGCGCATCAGCCACTTCGCGATGACCACTTTCTGCTGATTGCCGCCCGATAAAGAGCCCACGGGCGCGTCGACGCCGTGCGATTTGATCGCGAGAAGCTCCATCATCCGATCGACGAAGGACTGCTGGCGGGTGCGATCGATTACGCCTGCGGTCGACATGCGATCGAGCGCGGCAAACGAGAGGTTCTCGCGCACCGACATCGGCAGCATCAGGCCTTCGGTCTTGCGGTCCTCCGGTATCAGCGCCATGCCGATTCCCTTTGCGCGCGCGGCAACGGGGCTGCCGATCGACACGGCCTTGCCGTCGATCTCGATCTTGCCCGCGCAGCCGCGCAGCACGCCGAACAGCGCGAGCAACAGTTCGCGCTGCCCTTGCCCGTCGAGACCTCCCAGCCCGAGAATTTCACCGGGCTGCAGCGAAAAGCTGATGCCCTGCAGCGTGTCGCTCCACGCGAGATCGTGACAGGCGAGCACCGGCGGGTGCTCGGCCTTTTCCGCGGGTTTGTCGGGGAAGACATGCTGGTACTTCCGCCCGATCATCATTTCGATGACCTCATTATCCGAGCGCGTGCCCGCCTCGAAGCTCATCACATGACGGCCATTGCGATACACCGTGCATTCGTCCGCGAGCGCCTTCACCTCGTGCATGCGGTGTGAAATGAAGAGCAGCGCGAGCCCCTCTTCGCGCAGCCGCTTGAGCACCTCGATCACGCGCGCCACGTCGGCGGCGGTCAGCGCCGAGGTGGCCTCGTCGAGAATCAGGACGCGCGGTTCGTGCGCGAGCCCCTTGGCCAGCTCGACCATCTGCTGGCGCGACAGCGGCAGGTCGCGCACTTTCGCGAGCGGGTTGATGTCGGCCGCGCCCGCGCGGGCCAGCGCTTCCTCGGCCTGGCGGCGCTGGGCCCGGCGGTCGATCATGCCGAAGCGGCGCGGCGGGTTCGACGCGAAGATGTTGTCGGCCACGCTCAGGTCGGGGATCAGCGACAGCTCCTGATACACGCAGACGATGCCCGCCGCATTCGCCTCGGCGGGCGAGGCGAACGCGACTTCACGGCCTTCGAGGTGCATCACGCCCTCGTCCGGCTGCACCACGCCGGACATCACCTTCAGCAGCGTCGACTTGCCCGCGCCGTTCTCGCCGAGGATCGCGTGAATGCGGCCTCGGCGCACCGCGAGGTCCGCATGATCCAGCGCCACCGCGCCGCCATAGCTTTTCGACACGCCAGACATCTGAAAGAACGGCTGCCCTGCATCCTGCTGCATGCTTCGCCTCCCGTCACGTCACGTGGCAATCACGCGGTCACTGGTTGCCCTGGCTCTGCTTCATGATTGCCTGGGCGGAGAAGTTGATGCCGCAAGTGGGAAACGAGTTGCCCACGAAGAAGTTGTCCGACTCGTTCGGGAAATAGTTGGTGCCCGCCTTCAGCATCGAATCGTCGGTGACGTCCAGCGGCAGCTTGATCGCCACGGGAATGGTCTGCCCATCGAGCGCCGCGAGCGCCGTCTTGATCGCCACGGCCACCTGCGCGGGACCGGTGCCCGCCGACGTGCACTTCAGACCCTGGGCGCCGTACTGCGCGCAGAACTTGCGAAAGCCGTTCTCCGTCTCGCCGCCGAACGGCACGAACGGATGTTTCGCATCGATCATCGCGCGCACCACCCCCGTGTCGCCGCCCTGCGCCGAAATACCGTCGAAATGGCCCTGCACGGCGATGGCGTCGGCGGTGGCCTTCTGCGCGACCGCGTCGTCCCACTTGCCGTAGACCTGCACGACGTTCCACTTCTTGCCGGTCTCGTCGAGCGTCTTCGTGAAGCCGTTGTGCCGATCGGTGTCGACCGAGGTGCCAGCCACGCCGCGGACTTCCAGCACCTTGCCGCCGTTGGGCACATGAGTCGCGAGCCACTTGGCCCACAGCACGCCGAGCCCGTACTGGTCGACGTCCACGTTGATCGCGTCTTCGCTGTCGAGCGTATTGTCGAACGCGACCAGCACGACGCCCGCCTTCTTCGCGCGGCGGATCGCGGGTCCGAACGAGGCGGGATTCTGCGCGTCGACGATGATCGCGTCGTAGCCGGCGTCGATGAAGTTGTTGACGGCCGAGATCTGCGCGGGCACGTCCTCGCCCGTCGAGACGACCTTGAACTCCTTGAGCTTGGCGGCGACGGCCGGTTCCGCCGTATAGGCCTTGGCCGTCTTGATCATCTGGATGCGCCAGGTGTTGGCGATGTAGCCGTTCACGAGCGCGACGCGATACGGCCCGCCCTTCTTCGGATACTTGATGAATTTGGTGTCGGTCTTCCAGGGGACCATGCACGTTGGGTCGCTGGACGGGCCGGAAACGATCGATGCCTGCGCGAAAGCCGCGCCTGCGCACAGCGCCATTGCCGCGGTCGCCGCCGCTCGAAGCACCTGGATTCCTGAAAGCATGTTGTCTCCTTTTTGTCGGATAGAACTTACTGATTGCCGGCACACCGGGTTCGTCGGGAATGGCCGACACCGTGTGCGTGACGCAGGGAATCTTGCTGGATGTGCTGCAGCGGGACTGGACCGGACGCGCCGGACCAGCGGAATGACCTCTTCAAAGGCGTCCCCTCGAAGCAAAACGACGGGCATGCGTGAACGCCTCCCCGTTTGACAGTACTGGCATACCAATCCGCGCGCGATAGTGGTTTACCACTGGACCCAGCGCAGGCCCGATTGGCCGGCAATCGGGCGGAAACCCGCGCCATCCGTAAGCTTGGCGGCGCGGCAACTGGTGTACCATTCTGCGAACTTCAATCGCCGCCCGGCGGCTTCGACGCTTTCGAGAATCCTGGATGGCCGATCTTTCGCACACGCCAACCGGTCGTGCCGCCGATGCGGACGCAACCGACCGCTCCTACGTCGGCCTCGCGAAACAGATCTACGACCTGATCGCGGCAGGCGACGTCGGGCGCGCGCCGGGCGCGCCTCGCGCCCGTCTGCCCTCGGAGCGCACGCTCGCCGAGCGTTTCGGCGTGAGCCGCACACAGGTGAGAGAGGCGATCATTGCGCTCGAAGTGCAGGGCGTGGTCGAGGTGCGCGTGGGGTCGGGCATCTATGTGGCCGACGCGCAGGAGGCGCGCGCCATCGCGTTCGAACTGCCGCGCGGGCCGGGCCCGATCGAGACGCTGCGCGCGCGCGAAGTGATCGAGAGCGGGATCGCGGCGCTCGCCGCGACCGAACGCAAGGATTCGGACCTCGACCGCCTGTTCGCCGCGTTGCGCGCGATGCGCGAAAACATGGACGACAAGGCCGCGTACGAGGCCGCCGACCGCGAGTTCCATCTGGCGATTGCGGGCGCGACCGGCAACGACATGCTGCGGCACGTGGTGAGCGCGATGTGGGACAACTCGCGCGCCGACCCGTTGTGGAAAAAGATCGAGGAGCACTTCCATACTCCCGCGTTACGCGCGGCGTCGCAGGAAGATCATCAGCGCATTTTTTCGGCCATCATGGCGCGCGACGCAGAGGCCGCGCGTGCGGCGATGCAGGCGCATCTCGCACGCGTGATCGGCGAGTTCACGCAGGCCTGGCGTTAGCCGCTTATGCCGCCGCAGGCAGCGCGCTTTCCTCGTGCGCAACCGCCAACGGTGTGACGGGCGGCGTCACGGGCAGTGTGTCCGCCGTCTCGCTCACGCGGAACGTCGCCACGGCCTCGGCCATCTGGCTCGCCTGCTGCTCGAGCGACTCGGCGGCCGCCGCCGCCTGTTCCACGAGCGCCGCGTTCTGCTGCGTGACCTGATCCATCTGGCTCACCGCTGTCTCGACCTGCTCGATGCCGGCGCTCTGCTCCACAGTAGCCGAGGCGATCTCCTTCATGAGGCCCGACACCTTGCCCACCGATGCGACGATCTCCGCCATCGTCGCGCCCGCCTCGCCGACGAGCGAGCGGCCGTTGCGCACGTCGTGCACCGAGGCGTCGATCAGCGACTTGATCTCGCGCGCCGCGGAGGCACTGCGCTGCGCGAGCATGCGCACCTCGCCCGCGACGACGGCGAAGCCACGCCCCTGCTCGCCCGCGCGCGCGGCCTCGACCGAAGCGTTGAGCGCGAGAATATTGGTCTGAAACGCAATGCCGTCGATGATGCCCGTGATGTCCGCGATCTTGCCCGAGCTGCGGCTGATCTCCTCCATCGTGTCGATCACCTGCTCGACCACGCGTCCGCCGCGCTGCGCGACATCCGCGGCCCCGGTGGCGAGTGCGCTCGCGGCGTTCGCATGCTGGGCGTTCTGGCGCACGCTCGACGTAAGCTGCTCCATGCTCGACGCCGTCTGCTCGAGCGACGCAGACTGCTGTTCCGTGCGGCTCGACAGATCGAGATTGCCCGCGGCGATTTCGCGTGCGCCCGTGTTGATCGCATCGCAGCTCGAACGCACGCTGCGCACCGTGTGGCTCAGGCCTCCCTGCATGCGCCGCATCGCGCCGAGCAACTGGCCGATTTCGTTGCGCCCGCCACCTTCGATGTGGACCGAGAGATCGTTCGCGGCGATCTGGTTCAGCACTTCCACCGCCTCTTTGAGCGGTGCCGTCACGAGGCGGCGCAGCGCCATGTGGGTCGCAACGACGAGCGCCAGCGCACCCAGCAGGCCCACCGCCACCATCGCCATCACCCAGTTGTGCTCGCGCACGGACTGGTCGAGCGTCGCGCGCGTGGCAGCATCGGCGTTCGCGCGCAATGCGGCCACGCTCGCCGAAAACTGCGTGTTCGCATTGGCGACATCCCCGGCGGCCAGCGTGGCATAGGTTGTCGTGTCGCCCGATTCGAGCGCCGTGGCCGCACGCTGCAGCGACTGCGCGAGTGCGCTCCACGCGCCGAGCAAGGTGTCGCGCTGCTGGGCCGCATGAGCGTCGAACGGTGCGCTCTCGCGCAGCGCATTGCTGCGCGTCGAGGCTTGATCGAGGAGATCGCGTGCTTCCTGCTGCGCGTGCTGTTGTGCTTCGGCGGCGCCTTTCTCCTTCTCGGCCTGATAAGCACGCGCCAGCGCCGTTTGCGCAAGCGCCGCGTCCTCGCGCAAGGCGAGCGCGAGCGCGTCCTGGCGCGCAACTTCGTGGATGAAGCGCGCCGAATCGTCGGCGCGGCCGATCATGAGGACACCTACCGCTGCACCCACCACAAGCATCGCCGCAAAGGTGCAGAGCACGAGCAGCAGCCCTTTTCGAATCGTCAGATTTCGCATTACCTTATTCCCGCGTCAGGGCCTCAACATGGTTGGCACTGCATCGCTGCCCAGCCGGGCCAGCAGCATGTTCGCCTGTTCGATCAGCGTGGCGCGGTATTCGCTGGGCAACAGCACGTCGTCGGCCACGGCCATCGCTTCGGCAAGCTGCGCGCGAAATGCGAGGAGGGTGCGGTCGATCTGCGCCGTGGACAGTTGCGGCAGCACCGCTTCAACGAACTTTGTCATCACCACCACACTCGCGCCGAAGCGCGAGATGGCCTTGCCATGCGCGCTCACTAGCGCGGTCATCGAGTTCAACAACATCTCGTCACTGGTGCTCACGGAACTCTCCAGATACTTCGGCTAAAGGGAAAAGAGAAGGCGGCCTTCAGCCAGCCACGCACGCTTCGAGCGCGCGCGGCATCAATTCAGCCGGCGCGGGACGCGCAAGCAGGAAACCTTGTGCGCGGTCGCAGCCGATCTCGCGCAGGAACTCGAGTTGCCGCGGCGTCTCGACGCCCTCGGCTACCACCGTGACACCGAGCGTGCGCGCCATCGCGACGATAGCGCGCACGATCGAGCGGTCTCGCGCGGCGCTTTTCTTCACACGCGGCGACATCCCCGGCCCCGGTTCGGCCATGTCCGCGAGGAACGACCGGTCCACCTTGAGCGTGTCGACCGGCAAGGACTGCAGATACTTGAACGACGAATAGCCCGTGCCGAAGTCGTCGATCGCGAGGCTGATGCCGCGCGCCGCGAGTTCTTGCAGCAACGCTTCGATACCGCCGCGGCCCGACGTCATCGCCATGCTCTCCACGAGTTCGAGCTGCAGGCGCGTGGCCGGCAGGCCCGTTTCGCTGAGTAGGGTCGTGAGCTGATGCAGAAAGCCGTCGTGCAGGCATTGCCGCGCCGAAAGATTCACGCTGATACGGCCGAAGTCGAAGCCCTCGTCCAGCCAGTCGCGCGCCTGCCGGCAGGCCTCGCGCAGCACCCACGCGCCGAGCGGCACGATCAATGAGGATTCCTCGGCAATCGGTATGAACTGGTCGGGCGGCACGAGCCCGCGGCGCGGGTGCTGCCAGCGCACGAGCGCCTCGATGTTGACGAGCGCCCCGCTCGCCACATCGAATTCAGGCTGATAGTGGAGCACGAGTTCGCCAGCTTCCAGCGCGTGGTGCAGCTCGCTTTCGAGCACGATGCGCTCCATTGCCGACGACGTCATCGGCGCAGCGAAGAAGCGGAAGTTGTTCTTGCCCGCGTCCTTGGCCTCGTACATCGCGCGGTCGGCCTGCATGAGCAGTTGCCGAGGATCGTGCGCGTCGTCCGGATACATGCTGATGCCGATGCTCGGCGTGACGAACAGCAGTTGCTCGCCGATGTGCATCGCGGCGCCCACGCGGGCGAGCAGCCCTTGGGCGATCTGCCCGACATGGCGAACGTCTTCGATATCCTCGATCAGCAGCGTGAACTCGTCGCCGCCGAGGCGCGCCACCGTATCGGTCTCGCGTACCGCTTCACGCAGGCGCGTGGCGATCACGGTGAGCGCCTCGTCGCCCACGCCGTGGCCCATCGTGTCGTTGATGAGCTTGAAGCGGTCGAGGTCGAGGAACATCACGGCGACGCGCTTGCCCGAGCGGCGTGCGCGAGCGAGCGAGAGCGTGAGGCGCTCCGTGAAGAGCGTGCGATTGGGCAGGCCCGTCAAGGCGTCGTGCGTCGCGAGGTAGCTCAGGCGCTCCTCGGTCTCGCGGCGCTGCGTGATGTCCGCGAAGATCGCGGCGTAATGTGTGCAGCGGCCGCTCGGGTCGCAGATGCTGGAAATCGTCAGGTATTCCAGGTAAAGCGCACCGTCCTTGCGCCGGTTCCAGATTTCGCCCTTCCAGTGGCCGTTCTGCTGCAGGCTGCGCCAGAGCGCGCTGTAGAACGCCGCGCCCTGGCGGCCCGAGTTGAGCAGGCTCGCGTTGCGCCCGAGCGCCTCGTGCTCCGTATAGCCCGTGAGCCGTGTAAAAGCGGGATTCACGCGCTCGATGGTGCCGTCGAGGTCGGTGATCATCACACCATCGAGCGTCGATTCCACCACCTGGTCGGCGAGGCGCAGGTTCGCGCGCGAGGCGAGCAGCGCGTCGTCGCGCTCGCGCAGCGCCAGCTGCAGCTCGCGCACGAAGCCGTCTTCGATGTCGTGCAGGATATGCGAGAGGTCGAGCAGGCCCGCGAGACGCCCGTCTTCACCGATCACGCCCACGTGGCGCATGCGGTGTTCGACGAGATACTGACGCGCCGCATAGAGGCTTTGCGAGTGCGCAAGCGAGCGCAGCGGCCGGCTCGCGCGCGCGCCGACCGTACCGTCGAGCGCGCCGGCGGCAGCGAGGCGCACCACGTCGCGCTCGGTCACGATGCCGAAGTCGCCTTCGGCATAGCTCACGACGAGCGCGCTCAGACGCCGCGCACGCATGCGCTGCATGGCCTCGTGCATGGACATGCGCGCGTCGACCACGAGCGGCAACGCCGCGTTGACCGAGCCGACCGTCTTCAGCCGCAGAAAGCACTCGAGCCCCTGGTTCATGACCAGGTCGGTTTGCGTGACGATGCCGAGCGAGCGGCCCGCCTGGTCCACGACGAGACAATGGCGGATGCCCTCGCGCTTGAAGCGCAAGGCGGCGTCGCGCAGGCGCGTGCTCGCAGGCAGCGCGCGCACTGGATGGCTCATGGCATGGCGGATGGGTAGCGCGAGCGCGGCGGCGTCTTCGCCCAACGCGAGCGCGTCGTGCTCGGTCCAGATGCCAACGGGCCGCCCCATTTCGGTAATCACGATGGCGCTATAGCGCCGCTCGCTCATCATCCGCGCCGCTTCGCGAATAGGCAGGTCTGGCCCGCAGGCAAGCGGCGGCCCTGAAAGTAGCTGCCCGATTTCCAGGTCCAGCGTGTGGTGTTGCATTTGCGCCCCGAACCGCACTGCGATGTCTTTTGAGATAGCGGGAAGCTAACAGCGGGCTGGAGGCCGTCAATTGACGCAAATCAAGGTTTTGGCCGCCGAGGATGACGCAAACGTTTGCGCATCGACTAACCGGAATATCAGGGCAGCATCATGTGTCGCACGCCTGCGACAAACTTGATGCGCATAAACTTTTCTATGTGCAATCGCATAATCTAGTTTACTGGACTAATTAATCCATTAAACTGGACAACATGGATATCCACACCAACATCGCCCGCCGTCTGCGCGAACTGCGCGACGCCAAAGGCTGGTCACTCGAAGCGCTGGCCGAACGCAGTTCGGTGAGCCGCTCGAACATCTCGCTCATCGAACGCGGCCAAAGCAGCCCCACGGCCGTCGTGCTCGACAAACTCGCTACGGCACTCGGCGTCTCGCTCGCGTCGCTCTTCGAGGCGCCGGGCGACGAAGTGCTGCAGGCCCCTTCCCCGCACGCCGCGGCCCGCGATCAAGCGTTCTGGACCGATCCCGAGTCGGGCTATGTGCGGCGCAATCTCTCGCCGCCCGCATGGTCGCCCATCCAGCTCGTGGAAGTGCACTTTCCGCCCGGCCAGCGCGTGGCCTACGACACGAGCCTGCGCGACGCGGAGATTCATCAGCAGGTTTGGGTGGTGGAAGGCGTGATGGAGATGACGGTGGGCGAGCGCCTGTGGCGGCTCGAAACCGGCGACTGCCTCGCGATGCGCCTTGATTGCCCTGTCGTTTATCGCAATCCCACGAAGGAGCCGGCGCGTTATGTCGTCGCGCTCTGCAGGATCACTAATTAACCGGGTTCACCTTCACATGAGCGAAGCCATCAAGGTACGCCGCCTCACCGCCGAACAGGCGCAAACCTGCGCGAGCGCGCTTGCAGACCTACTCATCGACTGCGTCGAAGGGGGCGCCTCGGTGAGCTTCATGCTGCCGATTGCGCGCGAGACGGCGCTCGCGTTCTGGCTCGGCGTGGCGCAAAACGTGGTGCGCGGCGAACGCATTCTGCTCACGGCCGAAGACGCGCAGCAGCGCATCGTGGGCACGGCGCAGCTCGTGACGGCGCAGCCGGAAAACCAGCCGCATCGCGCCGATGTCGCCAAGGTGCTGGTGCACCGCACCGCGCGCGGACAAGGTGTGGGACTGCGCCTCATGCTCGCGATCGACGAGGCGGCAAGGCAGGCCGGAAAATCGGTGCTCGTGCTCGACACCGTGACGGGCGGCGCGGCCGAACGGCTCTATGTGCGTGCGGGGTGGGAGCGGGTGGGCGCCGTGCCGAATTACGCGCTGATGCCGGACGGCGCATTCTGCGGCACCACGTTCTATCACAAGCAACTGCTGAGTCGGTGAGGCGCCGCCGCTTCCTCAAGCGCCTCGTTCGAGAATGTTGCTGATGGCGAGCGCCAGGCCATCGGGATTGTCGTACGCCATCATGTGCTCGGTATTGGCAACGAGTTCGACGGCGCAGCCGGCTTGCTCGAACTGGGCAATTTCCTCACTCGCAGCCGTATCCGGGAGAATCACCCCTTTATTCGAACTCAGCCTCGCGAAATCTTCGAGCCAGTTTTCCGCGTTGTCGTCCAGCGCGGATGTTGCCCATTGGTAAATGGCATGAGGCGATGCGACGGCAAACGGCCCCAGCCAGGCGCCGTTGCCGCCCGCCGCTTTTAACTGCGCCAGAAGCTGCGAAAACCCTTCGGCGACGAATTGCGCTTCGGTCATCGACGTGATTTCCGACAACATCGCTTTGCCGTACTCGTTCAGACCGGGCGCACATAAAATCACGCTGCCCACGGGGACCGCCAGGCGCTTTGCGAGCTTCAGTGCGATGAACGCCCCAGCGCTATGACCGAAGATATTCGCCCGCGTGAAATGCTCGCTCGTGACGAGGTTTGAGATGACATTCGCCTGGGCATCCGAAGTATAGGTTCCGTCCTCTGGCTTATCGCTGAACCCCGCTCCGATGAGATCGATGAGGAGCGATCGGCGTTTCGAGTACGAATGTGAACCCACTACCAGTGGGTAATCGCTGCTGGACGCACAACCCAAACCATGAACGAAGAGAAGCGGCTCGGACGAGTTCGTGGCGGAATATAAATCCACGTAGCGAAGGACGTTCTCCCTGTCATCGATGGCGAATGAATTCATAGTCTCGTCCAGGAAATTCAGGGCATTGCCACCGCGCGCAATGCCTCCGAAGGCCGCATGCCGAACATGCGCCGGTAATCGGTGGCGAACTGGCTCAGATGCCAGAAGCCCCAGGCCGCCGCAACGTCCTGCACCGAACCGGCCGCGCGCCCGCACAGGTCGCGGCGAGCGCCGTTCAGACGCAGCGCGCGCAGGTAGGTTGCGGGCGCCATGCCAAGCACGTCCTGAAAGCAGTACTGGAGCGTGCGCCGGCTCACATGCAACTGCTCGCAAAGCTCCGGCACCCCGACTGGCCGTCCGCGATGCGCGAGCACATAGTCTCGCGCCTGCGCCACGATCCAGCGGCGTCGCGATGCGGGTTCGGCAACCGCATCCTCACTGCCCGCGCAGGCGTCGAATATCGCGGCGAGCACTTCCGCCTGCAATGCATTGCGCTCGACGTTCGAAAGCGGTGAGACCGGCACGTTCTCATGCGCCTGGCCGCCATCGTCGAGACACCTCGCGAGCCGTGCACAAAGGCGCTCGATGCACGCAGCGGCCGCCTGCACGACAGGCGCACCCGTGAGACGTTCCTCGAGCGCCGTACGCTCGACCGTGGCCGCGTAGTGGCGCAGCACGTCGCCGCGCACGACCACGCCGTAGATCGAAAATTGCGCCGGTGTGAGAAGCTCGAACTCGACGTTGCCCGGGCGCAGCGCAAACGCCTGCGCGCCAAAGGCCTGCGCGTCGATACGCGCCTCGCCTTCGCGCGCGACCGGTATGCCGAACCACCAGGCGTCGCCGCGCACTTCGCACGCCTGGCGCAGCGTATGGCTCGTGGTCTCGCGAAACACCTTCATGGTGTCGAGCGGCAGCTCCGTGAGCGTGCCGACGAAGCGGCCCGCCGCGAGCTGGTCGTAGGTCTGCCGCCAGCCCACGAGGTTGCGCGCCTGCTCGTCGGCGTCGTGCGCCACGCTAACGACGGTGCGGGCGCCATGCGCGCTGCATTGTGCTTGGCCGGCCGTCGCTTCGGTTCGCTCTGCCGTTTCGTTCATGATTGCCTCCCAGCACGCACTTGCTTCGATCGATCGTCGAGTGACGCAAGAGTCGGGCCAGCGAAAACGGTATGCGCAATGGCCATGCCGGGCGCCGCGCTGCTCCACGGCGGCACAATGGCGGTTAGCGAAGTGCTCAATCCCTGCACAGGCGGCAGCACCGCCGCGGTGCGTCGCCGGCTTCGATGGTTGCAGCCGATGCAGCCGCGTGTGGCCCGTCACGCAGACGTGATCTGCCCACGCGCACCGATGCCCGGCAGCGTCGCGTCGCTATCGTCCTTCAGCCCGACGCCGGTCAGCCCGAGCCGCCGCGCGTGCGTGAGGAGGTAATGGAGCTTGTGCGCGGCCGCCTCATACGGCAGCCCCTCGGGACGCACGTTCGAGATGCAGTTGCGCTGCGCGTCATGACAGCCCACCTTCGGCGCGTAGGTGAGATAGACACCGAGGCTGTCTGGCGAACTCAGCCCAGGCCGCTCGCCGATCAGCATGGCCACGAGCTTCGCGCCCAGCAGCTCGCCGATCTCGTCGCCGAGCGCCACACGTGCCTGGCGCGCGACCACCACCGGGCCGATGCGCCAGTCCGCAAGGCGCGCGCGAACCGCGAGGAGCAGCGGCGCAGCCTGTTTCGCGGCAGCGATCGCCGAAAGGCCGTCGCCGATCACGAATACGACTTCAGGCGGCTCCTCATGCGCTGCGATGGCCGGACCCGCCGCTTCGACCAACGCTGCCCGGCTCGCCTCCGACAAGCGCCGCCCGAGGTCCGGCCTGCGCAAATAATGCTGCCGGTCCGGCGCCGCGCTTTCCACGCCGAGCGTGGCGAACCCTTCGGCTTCGAGGGTGCGCCGCAATGCTTCGGCGTCGAGCGGGTGATGCACGGCGTCGCGCGCCTGCGCGTGCGAGAGATTGAACGCGAGCAGCGGCGCCGTGGGCAAGCCGCTGCCCGCGCGCCCGAGCGCGATGCGCGCGTTCGTGAACGCCTTGAGACCGCCCCATGGGTTCTTTTCGACGGCGTCGCTCATGCGTCGATCCCCATCCATTCGTGCGCGCCCGCGAGCAGCGGCACGCGCGCGGAGCCTGGCAGGAGCGCGCCTTTCGCGTCGACGATCGCCATGGTCTCCAGCCACTCCTCGAACTCCGGCGCGCGGCGCAGGCCGAGCAGATCGCGCACATAGAGCGCGTCGTGAAATGAGGTGCTCTGGTAGTTGAGCATCACGTCGTCAGCGCCCGGAATGCCCATGATGAAGTTGACGCCGGCCGCGCCCAGCAGCGTGAGCAGCGTGTCCATGTCGTCCTGGTCGGCTTCGGCGTGGTTCGTATAGCAAATGTCGCAACCCATCGGCACGCCTAGCAGCTTGCCGCAGAAGTGATCTTCGAGACCCGCGCGAATGATCTGCTTTCCATCGTACAAATATTCGGGGCCGATGAAACCGACCACCGTATTGACGAGAAACGGCTCGAACTTGCGCGCGACCGCATAGGCACGCACCTCGCAGGTTTGCTGGTCCACGCCGTAGTGCGCATTCGCCGACAGCGCACTGCCCTGCCCGGTCTCGAAGTACATGAGATTGTTGCCGACCGTGCCGCGCTTGAGCGAGAGCGCCGCCTCGCGCGCCTCGTTTAAAAGCGCCAGCGAAATGCCGAAGCTCGCGTTCGCCTTTTCCGTGCCCGCGATCGACTGGAACACGAGATCGACAGGGGCGCCCTTTTCGATCGCCGCGATCGTGTTGGTCACGTGCGTAAGCACGCACGATTGCGTGGGCACGCGGTAGCGCTCGCGAAATCCGTCGATCATCGCGAGCAGCTTCACGATGGCCGCCAGGCTGTCCGTGGCGGGATTGATGCCGATCATCGCGTCGCCGCAGCCGTACATCAGGCCGTCGAGCATCGAGGCGGCGATGCCCTTCACGTCGTCGGTGGGGTGGTTAGGCTGCAGGCGCACCGACATGCGGCCCGGCAGCCCCACGGTGTTGCGAAAGCGCGTGACCACGGGGCGCTTTTTCGCCACGGCGATCAGGTCCTGATTGCGCATGAGCTTCGACACCGCCGCGACCATCTCGGGCGTGAGGCCCGGCGCCAGGCATTCAAGCGCCTCGGTCGTTGCCGCGCCGGAAAGCAACCAGTCGCGAAAGTCGCCCACGGTGAGGTGCGCGACGGCTGCGAACGCGGCTGCGTCGTGATCGTCGACGATCAGGCGCGTGACCTCGTCGTCTTCATACGGCACGAGCGCTTCGGAAAGAAACACCTTGAGCGGCACCGCGGCGAGCGCCATTTTCGCGGCCACGCGTTCCTCTTCGCTCGCCGCCGCCACGCCCGCGAGCTGGTCGCCCGAGCGCAGCGGGCTGGCTTTGGCGAGCAGCGTCTTGAGGTCCGCGAAGCGGTAGGTGCGCGCGCCGATCGACTCCGTATAGTTCATGTGCTGGACTCCTGCAAAGCTCACTCCTCGAGCAGCCCCTCGGCGGCTACCCCCCCTTCGCGCTGCGTGCGCGTGGCGAGGAAATACGCGTAGCCGAGCGCGAGAAACACTACGAACACCCCCGCAACCAGCGCGTTGAAATACACCATCGTGCCGAGGCAAACGAGCGCGGCGACGAGTGCGAACGCCGGGAAAAACGGGTACAGCGGTGCGCGAAACGGCCGGTCCATGGCCGGCTGCACGCGGCGCAGCCTGAAGAGCGCCGCCATGCTGACAATGTACATCACGATCGCGCCGAACACCGACATCGTGACGATGTTGGCCGTGAGCGTCTGCCCGCCGAACTGGATCAGCTCGTCGCTATAGATCGCGGCGATACCGACCGCGCCACCCGCGAGAATCGCGCGATACGGCGTCTTGAAGCGCGGATGGATTTTCGCGAGCCACGCGGGCAGATAGCCTTCGCGGGCCAGCGCGAAGATCTGCCGCGAATAGCCGAGGATGATGCCGTGAAACGAGGCCACGAGACCGAACAACCCGAGCCAGACGAGCATGTGCATCCAGCCGCTGTGCTCGCCGACGATGAACTTCATGGCCTGCGGCAGCGGGTCGTTGATGTTGGCGAGCGTGGTCCAGTCACCCGCGCCGCCCGCGAACACCATCACGCCCACGGCGAGCGCGACGAGCGTGAGAATGCCGGCCACGTAGGCGATGGGAATCGAGCGGCGCGGGTTCTTCGCTTCCTCGGCGGCCATGGCCACGCCTTCGATCGCGAGGAAAAACCAGATCGCGAACGGGATCGCGGCGAACATGCCATGAAACGAACCCAGCGAAAAGTGATCGTTGCCCGACCAGCCGCCCTTCATGAAGTGGGTCCATGCGAAGCCCGGCGACACCACGCCCATAAACACGAGCAGTTCGAAGATGGCGAGCAGCGTGACAATCAGCTCGAAAGTCGCGGCGATCTGCACGCCCACGATATTGAGCGCCATGAACACGAGATACGCGCCCATGGCCGCGTGTTTGGGCTCGAGGCCGGGGAACTGCACATGCAGGTACGCGCCGATGGCGAGCGCGATGGCGGGCGGCGCGAACACGAATTCCACGAGCGTGGCCGCACCCGCCAGATACCCGCCGGTCGGCCCGAACGCGCGGCGGGCGTAGGCGAAAGGACCGCCCGCATGCGGAATGGAGGTGGTGAGTTCGGTAAAGCTGAAGATGAACGTGGTGTACATCGCCGCGACGAACAGTGCCGTGACGACGAAGCCGAGCGTGCCGGCGCTGGCCCAGCCGTAGCTCCAGCCGAAGTACTCGCCCGATATCACGAGGCCGACTGCGATGCCCCACAACTGCCACGTGCCGAGCGTTTGATTGAGCGCCGGCGCACCTGGCTTGCCCGGTGATGTACCAACTGTCGTGCCAATTGCAGCGGGGCGTGCGTTCGACTCGCCTTGCATGGTTGTCTCCCTCTGGGTGGCCCGGGCGGCCGGCCCTGGCCGCCACGGTTGAGTGGAACCATGCTATTGAGTCATTAATCGACGTGTTATCGAAAATCGGCAAATCGTGGCTGCGGCGCAGCACAGGCCGTTTTGCCCGCTTCCTTGCGGCAGCCTTTCGCGCGTTGCGCCTAGAGCAGCGGGTCGATCAGCGCGACCTGCTGGGCGAAGCGTTGCTTGTCCTCGCCCAGCAAGGGATCGCGATGCGGAAGGTCGACGGTGAGCGGATCCTGCGCGACCTGATCCACGTGCACCTCATAGTGCAGATGCGGGCCCGTCGCCCAACCCGTCGCGCCTACGTATCCGATCACCTGTCCCTTGCTCACCGTCTGCCCGACCTTCAAATGCTTCGCAAAGCGCGAAAGGTGGGCGAAGGTCGTGGAGTACGGGCCGAAGTTCTCGAGCTTCACGACCTTGCCGTAGCCGGTCTGCCAGCCGGCGAACGTCACGGTGCCGCGCGCGGTCGCGTGAACGGGCGTGCCGACGGGCGCCGCGAGATCGACACCTTCGTGCGGCTGCACGCGATGCGTGACCGGATCGAGCCGTCGCAGCGAGAAATACGAAGACACGCGCGTAAACTTCACGGGATAGCGCAAGAACGACGGCGCGGCGGCGTGACCGTCTGCGCAATAGTAGAACGCCTTGCCCGCAAGGTTCCGGTAGAGAAAGAGATCGTGCGAGACGTTGCCGTTCGAAATGCGGATCGCGACAGGCGTGTCGTCCGAAGACGATGCGTTTTGTGACGCGCCGGCGTTCGCAGGGCTCAAATCGTCTGTATCTCTTGCGTCGCTCGCGCCATTCGCGCCATCCGCGCCGTTTGTGTCATTGCGAAACACGAAGCGGATCTCGCTGCCACGCTGCAGATCGCGCCGGAAATCGAGCCGGCCCGAGAATGCGCGCGCAAGCCTCGCCGTCGTCGCTGCATCCACGCCGAGACGCTGGGCGGCTTCGGAAAAGCTGTGTTCGACCACAGCGGTCTCCACGCGAAACGCGGGCTCGCTTTCGCTCGCAGGCGTCGCGCTGGCCGCCTGCGACGCCGCATCTTGCGCCGGCGCCGCGGACGTCGCAGTCGCCGCGTCGGCAAGCGGATCGTCGGTCGCAATGTTCGCGTGCCGATGGGCGAGCCACGCGGCGCTCGTCAAACCGATTGCGGACACAACGATGAGTTTTCCCGCGAGGCCGGGGGAGGCCGCTATTGCACGAAATGCCATGAATCGAATGACGGATTGCAGAGCAGAGAAATGCGAACGCGCGCCGCGCTTCTCGAGGTGAATTCGGAAGTGAGATCGATGGCCGCATCGCTGAATCGGCGAGCATCGATGATGCGAAGGGGTTCAAAATAAATGGCGTTTCTTAAACGAAACTTAAGAAAGCCAATGAGCGCCCAATGAGCGGAACATTCTGCCGCAGTGACTATTTCTGTCACTTTTTAAACGGGAAATACTACCGAAATTTTTTAATCGGATACCTGATTAATTCCCGGAAATGACATACCGAATAAAGCAAGCGATTGCCCGTCAACTCGCGATCGTTCCCCACGGTAGACGCACCTAATCGAATGATCTATACTCATCTCGTTTCGATCACCACGAAGTCGTTCTCGTGCGCATTGAGATACAGGGTCCACGCTAAAGGTCCACTGCGTCGCAAGCGCCATTCAAGCGGGCCTCCGGCCCTCGCGTAGCGGCCCAAAACCGCCGCATCCAAGCCGCCAAAAGGCGGTTTCCTGCTCCAGCGCGCATCGATCTGCTCGGTGCCGTTGAGCTGAACATGACAACCAGAAGAACGCGAGAAGCGCGTTCATATCACTGCCGCCACGTAGCTAACGTGCGCGGGCGGACTGGTTTTCGTTCGTTTCTGGTCCGTAGTTTTAGTCGGTTCCAATCGCGGCCATGCCGGGATCACGAACTTCCTTCGCGGCGCCTTGAGCATCCTCATCGGCGTCCCCGCTGCGCAGCGTTGCGCCGCGCGGCACAAAAACAAGGAGGCGTACCTTCATGACTCGACGCTCTGCCCTGCTCGCGGGCAGCCTGATCGCCCTTGCCGTCATCGCGTGGGCACTCTCACGCGCCATCGGCGCCGATACGTGGCACAGCCACGCAGGCGACCTCGCCTACTACACTGGGCGGCACCTGCTGCTCGTCGGCTATTCGATGGCGCTCGCCATCGTGGTCGGCGTACCCGCCGGTGTGCTGCTGAGCCGGCCGCGCTTCGTGCGACAGGCCGAACGCTTCATGCAGATCTTCAACGTGGGCAACACGATCCCCTCGCTCGCGGTGCTCGCCATTGCACTCGGCGTGTTCGGCATCGGCGACGTTCCCGCGATCGTCGCGCTCTTTCTCGCGTCGCTGCTGCCCATCACGCGCAATACGTATGAAGGCCTGAAGAACGTGCCGGCCGCGCTGCGCGAAGCCGCGCGCGGCATCGGCATGACGGGCTGGCAGTCGCTCACGCGCGTGGAATTGCCGGGCGCGCTGCCCATCATCGTGGGCGGTGTGCGCACCGCGCTCGCGATCAACGTGGGCACGGCGCCGCTCGCCTATCTGATCGGCGCCGACAGCCTCGGCTCGCTCATTTTCCCCGGCATCTATCTGAACGATCAGCCCTTGCTGCTGCTCGGCGCCGCGTTCACGGCCGCGCTCGCACTGGTGCTCGACGGCGTGGTTGCCGCCGGCAGCCATCAGTGGCTCGCGCGTCACGGAGGGCTCGCATGATGCTCGCGTCACCGTTCAAATCTCTGCGCCGCTTCGTTCAGGCCTGCCTGATCGGCACGGCGCTCGTCGCCGCCGCCACACCCGCATTCGCACAGCCCAAGCTCGTACTGGGCGCGAAGAACTTCACCGAGCAATACGTGCTAGCCGAAGTCACAGCGCAATACCTGCGCTCGCGCGGCTATTCCGTGGAGGTGCGCTCCGGCCTTGGCAGCACGCTCATGCGCAGTGCGCTGGAGAACGGCCAGTTCGACCTCGTTTGGGACTACACGGGCACGGCGGCACTCGTCTACGACAAGCTGACGGAGAAGCTTTCGCCCGAAGCGATGTACGAGCGCGTGAAGGCGCTCGATGCGCCGCGCGGTCTCGTCTGGCTCAATGCCTCGCCGCTTAACGACACGTATGCATTAGGCCTGCCAAGCAAATTCGCCGAGGAAACCGGCATCACCACGGTCTCGCAGCTTGCGCAAAAGTTGAAGACGGACCCCGACGCGAAGCGCTACGTGTTCGGCATGGACGCCGAGTTCGCGAATCGTCCGGATGGTCTCAAGCCCCTGCTCGCCACCTACGACATGAGCTTTGACCGCTCGCAGATGAAGCAGATGGACCCCGGCCTCGTCTACACGGCGCTGCATAACAACCAGTTGAAGATCGGCCTCGTCTACACGACCGATGGCCGCGTGAAGGGCTTCGGCATCGTGCCGCTCGAAGACGACAAGCACTTCTTCCCGCCGTACAACGCCACGCCCGTGGTACGCAAGGAAGTGCTGGAGCGCGATCCCAAACTGGCCGCGCAGCTCAACGCGCTGTCCGCCGCCCTCAACAACGACGCGATGCAAGACATGAACAAGGCCGTCGATCTCGACGGCAAGTCCGCCCAGCAAGTCGCGGCGGAGTTCCTGCGCACGCATACGCTCCCCTGAAGGAGGCCAGGCCCTATGAACGTGTTCGACTATCTCGCTTCGAGCTGGCCCGAGCTGCTGCAACTCACGCTCCAGCACCTCTACCTCGTGGGCATCGCCGTGGGCTGCGCGATCATCGCGGGCGTGCCGCTCGGCGTGCTCATCAGCCGCCATGACTGGCTCGCCGCACCGCTGCTGGGACTGGCGACCATCATCCTCACGCTGCCCTCCATCGCGCTGTTCGGCCTGATGATCCCGGTATTCTCGCGCTTCGGTCAGGGCATTGGCGCGGTGCCCGCCATTACGGCTGTGTTTCTCTACTCGCTGCTGCCGATCATGCGCAACACCTACCTCGCGCTACGCAACGTGGATGCGGGCATCAAGGAAGCCGGCACCGGCATCGGCATGACGTCGTGGCAGCGGCTGCGTCTCGTCGATCTGCCGCTGGCCGTGCCCGTGATTCTCGCGGGCGTGCGCACGGCGGTCGTGATGAACATCGGCGTGATGACCATTGCCGCCGTGATCGGCGCGGGCGGCCTCGGCACCTTGATCATTCGCGCCATTGGCCAGAGCAGCATGATGAAGCTGCTCGTGGGCGCCGTGCTCGTGAGCGTGCTCGCGATCGTCGCCGACCTGTTGTTGCAGATGCTGCAGCGCGCTTTGACACCGAAAGGAGTACAGAAGACATGATCGAACTCGACCAACTGACGAAGACCTTCACGCAGAAAGACGGCCAGGCCGTGCGCGCCGTCGATTCGGTGAGCCTTTCGGTGGCCGAAGGCGAGATCTGCGTGTTCCTCGGCCCCTCGGGCTGCGGCAAGACCACCACGCTGAAGATGATCAACCGGCTGATCGAGCCGACCTCGGGCCGCGTGCTCATCAACGGCGAAGACACGACGGGCCTGAACGAAGTGGATCTGCGCCGCCGCATCGGCTATGTGATCCAGCAGATCGGCCTCTTTCCGAACATGACGATCGCGGAGAACATCACAGTCGTGCCGCGGCTGCTCGGCTGGGACAAGAAGCGCTGCGCCGAACGCGCGGCAGAGCTGATGTCGATGGTCGCGCTCGACCCGAAGCTGTATTTGAAGCGTTATCCGCGCGAGCTTTCGGGCGGGCAGCAGCAGCGTATCGGCGTGATTCGCGCGCTTGCTGCCGATCCGCCCGTGCTGCTCATGGACGAGCCGTTCGGCGCGGTCGATCCGATCAATCGCGAGGCCATCCAGAACGAGTTCTTCCAGATGCAGCGGCAACTGAAGAAGACCGTCATCATGGTGAGCCACGATATCGACGAGGCGATCAAGCTGGGCGACCGCATCGCGGTCTTCCGGCGCGGCAGGCTCGTGCAATACGACCACCCCGATACGCTGCTCGCGCGCCCGCATGACGACTTCGTCGCGCAGTTCGTGGGTCAGGACAGCACACTCAAGCGCCTGTTGCTCGTGAAGGCCGGCGACGCCGCCACGCAACCCGAAACGGCGCGCGCCGAAACGCCGCTCTCCCACGCGTTCGCCGCGATGGACGAAAGCGATTCTCGCTATCTCACCGTGCTCGACGACGCGCAGCACGCGCTCGGCTTCGTGGCGCGCCGCGCCGCGCGCGGGGTCGAAGGCGTCTGCGGCGATCGCATCACGCCCTTCCCGGCTACGGTTTCTGTCGACGACAACCTGCGCATCGTGCTCTCCAAGATGTACCAGTTCCGCGCCTCGTGGATGCCGGTGCTCGACGCCGACGGCGCCTACGTGGGCGAGATCACACAGGATTCGATCGCCGACTATCTCAGCTCGGGCCGCTCGCGGCAGCAGACCGGACAGCCGCCGAGCGCGGCGGTGCGTCCGGCGGCCGCGATCGCGTGAGCGGCGGGTCAGGCTCAGCCCTAAATCCCGGCGGCTAGTCAAGAAGCACCTCTGCAACGACGCGAAGATACGTTATGGCGAAGCCGAAGCGCCATCATCGAAGGCATCGCGTTTCAAACCAATATCCTCGCGCTCAACGCGGCGGCGCTGGCACCGTACAAGTGTTCCGTGTTGGCTGAGGCCGACGGACCGACGCGGCGCGAGCGCCTTCGCGGCCTCTTATAATCGGATCTCGAAGCGGCGGCGGGCGCAGTCACCCGCCGCCTTGCCTATCGTTTTTTCGTACGCGAAGAGGAACGCCGCAATGTACATCGCCATGAATCGCTTCAAGGTTGCGCCGGGCTCCGAGGCCGCATTCGAGGAAGTCTGGGCCACGCGCGACACGCACTTGAAGCAAGTGCCCGGCTTCATCGAATTTCATCTGCTCAAAGGCCCGCAGCGCGAAGACCACGTGCTCTACGCGAGCCACACGATCTGGGCGAGCCACGCGCACTTCGAAGACTGGACGCGTTCCGACGCCTTTCGCGCGGCGCATCGAAACGCGGGCAATGCGGGCGGGGCAAACCGTCCGGTCTATTTGAGCCATCCCGAGTTCGAAGGCTTCGAAGTCGTGCAAACCGTGAAGTAGGCGCTGCACGCGAAGTCTGGGTCGACATCGGTAAATCTGGGCACGCGCTGCGCCAAAGCTACACGCGCGCAGCGCGCACCACCGCGGGGCCCCCTGTATCCGGCCCCTCTCTTCTCGTCTATCCGCTGCGCTGCGGGCTCTGGGCCCAAACCTTGCTTGACACAAGCCCGCCCTCGCGCGCAACGGCATTGGTGGCGCGCGCCATCGCGTCCCCAACCGACGAGCCCATGAAGAAAAAAACCGCCACCCGTATCGTAGAAGGACAGCCGTTCCCGCTCGGCGCCACCTGGAACGGCCGCGGCGTGAACTTCGCGCTCTTCTCCGCGAACGCTGCCAAGGTCGAGTTGTGTCTCTTCGACAAGAGCGGCCTGCGCGAACTCGAACGCATCGAGTTGCCCGAATACACCGACGAGGTGTGGCACGTCTATCTGCCCGACCTCGCACCGGGCGCCATCTACGGCTATCGCGTGCACGGGCCCTACGAGCCGCAGGCGGGCCATCGCTTCAATCCGCACAAGCTGTTGCTCGATCCGTATGCGAAGGCGCACGTGGGCGCGCTGCGCTGGCATCCCGCCGTGTTCGGCTACACGATCGGGAGCCCCGACGGCGATCTCTCGTTCGACACGCGAGACAGCGCGCGTTATGTGCCGCGCTGCCGCGTGGTCGATCAGGGCTTCACATGGCACCACCCGATGCGCGAACGTGTGCCGCGCGAGCGCACGATCATCTACGAAACGCATGTGCGCGGCTTCACGATCCGCCACCCCGACGTGCCGCACGAAGAGCGCGGCACCTTCGCGGGGCTCGCGCAGACGCCGGTGCTCGAATATATCCGCGGGCTCGGCGTGACATCCGTGGAGTTGCTGCCCATCCACACCTTCGTGAATGACTCGCACCTGCTCGAACGCGGTCTCACGAACTACTGGGGCTACAACACCATCGGCTTCTTCGCGCCGGACCCGCGGTACTCGGTGGGCGCGCACGGCTCGATCGACGAGTTCAAGAACATGGTGGACCGCCTGCACCAGGCGGGTCTCGAAGTGATACTCGACGTGGTCTACAACCACACCGCTGAAGGCAGCGAACTCGGTCCGACGCTCTCGTTTCGAGGCATCGACAATGCTTCGTACTACCGGCTACCCGAAGACCGGCGCTACTACATCAACGACACAGGCACGGGCAATACGCTCAACCTCTCGCACCCGCGCGTGCTGCAGATGGTCACGGACAGCCTGCGCTACTGGGTGCTCGAAATGGGCGTGGACGGTTTTCGCTTCGACCTCGCGACGATCCTCGGGCGCGAGCCCTATGGCTTCGACGAAGGCGGCGGCTTTCTCGACAGCTGCCGCCAGGACCCGATTCTCGCGAGCGTGAAGCTGATTGCCGAGCCGTGGGACTGCGGGCCGGGCGGCTACCAGGTGGGCGGCTTCCCGCCCGGCTGGATGGAATGGAACGACCGCTTTCGCGACACCGCGCGCGCCTGGTGGAAAGGCGACGAGGGCAAGGCGCCCGAACTCGCCACGCGCCTGTGCGCTTCGGGCGACAGCTTCAACCGGCGCGGACGGCGGCCATGGTCGAGCGTGAACTTCGTCACTGCGCACGACGGATTCACGCTGAACGATCTCGTTTCGTACAACGACCGTCACAACGAAGCCAACGGCGAAGAGAACCGCGACGGCCACGGCGACAATCTCTCGTGGAACTGCGGCGCGGAAGGCCCGACCGATGACCCCGAGATCCGCGCGCTGCGCGAGCGCCAGAAGCGCAACTTCCTCGCCACGCTGCTGCTCTCGCAGGGCACGCCGATGCTGCTCGCGGGCGACGAGTTCGGTCGCACGCAGCGAGGCAACAACAACGCGTACTGCCAGGACAACGACGTGAGCTGGGTGGACTGGGACGGCATCGACGACACGGGCCGCGCGCTCGCCGACTTCGTGCGCAAGCTTACCGCGCTGCGCCATGCGCTGCCGGTGCTGCGACGCAACCGGTTTCTCATCGGCGAGCACAACGCGACGCTCGACGTCACCGACGTCGAATGGCTCTCGCCCGCAGGCGTACCGCTCGCTCAGGAGCAGTGGGACGATGCGGCCATGCGTTGCTTCGGCATGCTGATCGATGGACGATCGCAAACGAGTGGCATCATGCGCCTCGCCTCGGATGCGACCATGCTCATCGTGTTCAACGCCTATCACGACGTGGTAGATTTCACGCTTCCTTCGGTGCCGGGCAACGACCAGTGGAACTGCCTCATCGACACGAACATGCCCGTGCGCGACGAACTGCCCGAATTCGAAGCGGGCGATATCTACCAGGTGACGGGCCGTTCGCTGCTGCTGTTCGCGCTGCATGCGCGTGGCGCGACACAGCGGGTGTTCGACCGGCTGGAGGAAGACCTGACGGGTTGAACGGCAGGCTTTTGGCGGATTGGCGGCGAGGCCGCCAGTCCGTTTTGTTGGGTGTGACGGGGCTGACAGTTAGTTGCACAATACCGAGACCAGCGGCCGCCTCATCGCAGCACCGCCGACATCGCCGACAAGCTATTGAGCGTGCGCACGAGAAACTCGGCCGTTGGCGCCGCAAACCGGATCACGCAGCCCGCCGTGCGCTCGACATCCGGCCACTGCGCAAAGAGATCCGCCAGCGCAGTCGTCTGCGTGTGCAGCTCGCACGTGCGCATACGCGGCGCCGCACACGCGCGGTCCCACCATTCGCCGTCGCGTGCGACGAGCCCGGCGGCTTCGCGCGCCGCGTCGCGAACCCGTTCGCGGCTCGCGGCGGGCGTCAGCAGATCGCCGCTCGCGTGGCCGCGGGCGCGCTTCACCACGACGAACTTCGCATCGGGAAAAGCGGGCCGCGTTTCGTCTTCGAATACATCGTCACCGCTGAGCAGCGCCACGCGTGCGCCGTATTCCTGCGCGAGCGCGCCATACAGCCCCGCCTCGCCCGTCGCCACGCCGTCCACGAGCACGCGCGCGAACGCAAAGCTGTTGATGGTGTGCGCAAGCATGCCGCGGCTTTGCGCCATGGCGTGATAGCCGATCATGAAAACAAGCGCGGGCCGGTGCTCGAGCCCCGCCATCATGCCAAGCGTGCGCGGCTTGCCGAGTATCACGCGTGCGCGCGCGTCGATCTCGTCGAGCAGCAGGTTGTTGAAACCGCCATGCGAGTCGTTGACCCACACTTCGCTCGCGCCGCCCGAGAATGCGCCTTCCACGGCCGCGTTCGCCTCGAGCGTCATCCAGCGGCGGGCCTGTTCGTACTCGGCGTTTCCCGCGCGCGTTTGCTGAACGTTGAAGACGCCGCCTATGCCTTCGATATCGACCGAAATGAGTACCTTCACGCGTGCACTCCGCCTGAACGAAGATCGGCGAGATCGGGCGCCGCTTCGCGCAGCGCGAGACGCACGTGGCCATCGCGGCCCTGCACAGTGCGTGCGCTCCACAAGGCGTCGAGAATCGCCTGCTCGACGCAATCGGCGCCTGCCTGAAACAGCGGATCGAGTTGCGAGTCGGCGAGCAAGGGCGGCAACGCGTGGGTCGATGCGTCGTGCGCCAATGTGTACGCGGTGCTGAACGCCATGGCGATATCGCCGCTGCCGTGTCCATAGACGGACCCCGTGCGCGCAAGACCTGCTGCCGCGCGCAGCGCAACGCGTCGAAGCTGCCGCGCGTCGAGCGGCGCGTCCGTGGCGATCAGCATGATGATCGAGCCCTTCTCCGGCGCCTGCGTCGCGTGGTTCGACGCCGCGCGCGCAGCAAGCTCGCGCCCCACGGGCACGCCGCTGATCGTCAGCATCGGCAAGCGGCCGAAGTTCGCCAGCACGAGCGCGCCCACGGTGTACTGCATGCCCGCCGCCTGCACGACGCGCGACGCCGTGCCGATGCCGCCTTTCAGATCGAAGCTCGACATGCCGCGCCCCGCGCCTACGCTGCCGCGTGCGAAGTCGGCGCTCGCGGCGGCGCAGGCCGCGAGATAGTGTTCCTCCTGAACGGCCAGCGCCTGAATGTCGTTCAGGTAACCGTCGTTGCACTCGAACACGAGCGGATTGACGGTCGGCAGGTCGCGCCCGATTTGCGGATTCGCCGCGACCGCCGCGCGAACCTGCGCCTGTGCGAGCGTGCCCACCGCAAACGTGTTGCTCAGCGCAACCGGCGTTTCGAGCACGCCCAACTCTTCGAGCTGCATGAGCCCGATGCTCTTGCCGAATCCGTTGATCACACAAGCGCTCGCCGGCACCTTCTCGCGAAAGAGGTCGCCTGCATGCGGCAGCAGCACGGTCACGCCCGTTTGCACGTCGCCCGCGTCGAGCGTGCAGTGCCCGACGCGCACACCGCTGACGTCGGCAATCGTTCCCGTTGCGCCGCTCGCCAGTGTGCCGATATGCGGCGCAGTATCTCCACGATCGATGCTCATGCGCGGTCCAGCTTCGGGTCGAGTGCGTCGCGCAAGCCGTCACCCAGCAGATTGAACGCGAGCACGGTGAGGAAGATGGCGAGGCTCGGGAACAGCGCGATATGCGGCGCCGTCACCATATCGGCGCGCGCCTCGTTGAGCATGGCGCCCCACTCCGGCGTGGGCGGCTGCGCGCCGAGGCCGATGAACGACAGGCTCGCGGCCGTGATGATCGACGTGCCGATACGCATGGTCAGATAAACGATCACGGACGACACGGTGCCCGGCAGGATATGCCGCATGATGATCGTCCAGTCCGACGCGCCAATGCTGCGCGCGGCCTCCACATACGTGAGGTGCTTGAGCATGAGCGTATTGCCGCGCACGAGCCGCGCGAACGCCGGAATGCTGAACACCGCCACCGCGCAGACCACGTTGATCATGCCGTTGCCGAGGATCGCCACCACGCCGATGGCGAGCAGAATGCCTGGGAATGCGAACAGCACGTCGGCTACACGCATGGTGATGCGATCCCACCAGCCTTCATAGTAGCCCGCGAGCAAGCCGAAGAAGGTGCCGACTACAGCGCCCAGCGCCACCGAAAGAAAACCAGCGGCCAGCGAAATGCGCGTGCCCGCGAGAATGCGGCTGAAAATATCGCGGCCCAGCGCGTCCACGCCGAACCAGTGGGCCGCCGAGGGACCCGCGTTGAGCGAGTCGTAATCGAAGTAATTTTCCGGGTCGTAAGGCACGAGATGCGGTGCGAACACCGCGATCACCACCAGCAGCAGCACGAACGCGCCCGCGCCGAGCGCGACGTGCTGCTTGCGGAACTTGCGCCAGAATTCGCGCCACGGCGTGCGGATCGCTTCGTCCTCTGCGCGTACGGCTTCGTTTAGGGTCGTGCTCATGGCGGGCTCACCTGAATCGAATTGTCGGATTGATGACCGCGTACAACACGTCCACGATCAGATTGATGACGATGAACTCGAGCGAGAACAACAGCACTTCGGCCTGAATCACGGGGTAATCGCGCATCGCAACGGAATCGACGAGCAGCCGCCCGAGGCCCGGCCAGTTGAACACCACCTCCACGACGATCGAGCCGCCCAGCAGGAAGCCGAACTGCAGGCCCATCATCGTGACCACGGGAATCATCGCGTTGCGCAGGCAATGCCTGATCACCACCCATTGTTCGGCGACGCCCTTCGCGCGCGCCGTGCGAACGAAGTCCTCGTTGAGCACCTCGACGAAAGAAGCCCGCGTGAAGCGCGCCATCACCGCCGCCACGGCTGCGCCGAGCGTGACCGACGGCAGCACGTAGCTGCGCCACGAACCGTCGCTCACCACGGGCAGCCAGCCCAGGTGCACCGAGAACAGCTCCATGAGCGCCATGCCGAGCGCGAAAGCCGGAAACGAAATGCCCGATACCGCGAGCGCCATGCCGATGCGATCGGGCCAGCGATTGCGCCACACGGCCGAGACGATGCCGATCGCCATGCCGAACACCACGGCCCAGACCATGCTGGTGAGCGTGAGCAGCAGCGTGGGCATGAAACGCTCGCCGATTTCGGTGACGACGGGGCGCTTGCTGCGCATCGAAACACCGAAATCGCCGTGAGCGATGCGCACGAAGAAGTGGAGGAACTGCTGCAGCAGCGGCTGGTCAAGGCCGAGATCGGCGCGCACGAGCGCAACCGTGGCGTCGTCCGCTTCGGGACCCGCTGCGAGGCGCGCCGGGTCGCCCGGCAGCAGGTGCACGAACAGGAACACGAGGACCGCGACGATCAGGAGCGTCGGCAGCAGACCCAGCGAGCGTTTGACAATGAAATTCAGCATGAGCGCGTTACTGCATCGGGGCGTGCGCGCCGCGCCGGACACTAGCGATCCGGCGCGGCGCGCAACGCATTAGCGAATCGAGATCTCGTCGAAGTTGAACGAGCCGTCCGGCGCCACATACGCGCCGGCCAGGCGCTTGCTGCGGGCGTACACGACCTTCTCCTTCACGAGGAATACCCACGGGGCGTCGGCCCAGATGCGCTTTTGCGCGTCGGTGTAGAGCGCCGTCTTTTGCGCGCGGTCCGTCGTTTCGAGCGCCTTCGCGAGGTCCTCATCGACCGCCGGGTTCTTGTAGTACGCCGTGTTCATGAGCTTGGGCGGCCACGATGCCGAAGCGAGCAGCGGCGAGATGCCCCAGTCCGCCTCACCCGTGGACGACGACCAGCCGATGTAATACATGCGCACGCCGGCCGTTGCCGGGTCCTGCGCGCTTTCCACGCGCGCGACCGCCGTGCCCGTTTCAAGCGCTTCGACGTTCGCCTTCACGCCCACTTGCGCGAGCTGTTGCTGCACGAACTGAATCGCCTTTTGCGCGGTCGAGTTGTTATACGCCGACCACAGCGTCGTTTCGAAGCCGTTCGGGTAACCGGCCTGCTTGAGCAGTTCGCGCGCCTTGGCCGGATCGTACGGCCAGGGGCCGAGCTTGATCGAGTAGTCCACACCTTGCGGCAGTACGCCGTCCGAAGGCAGCGCGTAGCCCCCGAATGCCACCTTCGCCAGCGCGTCCTTGTTGATCGCGTAGTTCAGCGCCTGGCGCACGAGCGGGTTGTCGAACGGTTTCTTCGCGGTGTTCAGGCTGATGTAGCGCTGGATGATCGAGGGGGTGGCGATCAGGTCCACCTTCGGGTTCGACTGGAACGCGCTCGCCTGCTCGAACGGAATGCGGAAGGCAAAGTCCGCTTCGCCGGTGCGCATGAGCGCTGCGCGCGTGTTGTTGTCGGCCACCGGCTTCCAGTCGATCTCGTCGATCTTCGGGTAGCCCTTCTTCCAGTAGCCGTCGAACTTGTGCACGACGAGGTCGCCGGCCGGGTCCCACTTCACGAACGCGAACGGGCCCGTGCCCACCGGATGCAGGCCGATGTCCTTGCCCCACTTCTTCATGGCCGCCGGCGAAATCATCACCGCCGACGGGTGCGCGAGCACGTTCACGAACGCCGAGAACGGCGCGTTCAGCGTGACCTTTACCGTGTACGGATCGACCGCTTCGGTCTTCGCGATGCGGCGGAACATGTTGTAGCGCTTCAGGTGATTCGCCGGGTCCGTCACACGGTCGAAGTTCGCCTTCACGGCCGCCGCGTTGAAGTCGGTGCCGTCCTGGAACTTGACGCCTTCGCGCAGCTTGAAGGTGTAGACGAGACCGTCGCCGCTGACTTCATAGCTCGTGGCGAGCACGTTGGTGAGCTTGAGGTCCTTGTCGAAACCGAACAGGCCCTGGTAGAACGACTTCGAAACCGCCTGCGAAAGCGTATCGTTGGCGTCGTACGGGTCGAGCGTCGAGAAGGTCGAATCGACGGCCATCACCGCGCGCTGTTCGGCGGCATGTACGGCAGTCGCGCCGGCGATCAGCGCGAGTGCGAGCGCGCTGCCCTTCATCCATGTTTTGACTTCTTTCATCAATCAGGTCTCCATAGCAATGAATCTTGACGACTCGGCGAAATATTCCAGCTAAACAGTGAACGATTGCGTGGCATGCGGGCGTGTTCAGTACGCGCCGCCCACCCGATGCTTTGCAACGAAGTGGCCGGGGCCGACCGACACGAGCGGCAGGACCTGCGGCTCGTCGCCGGGTGCGCGAATCGGGCTCGGCAGTTCGTCGGCGGCGAGCACGCGCTTCGCGTGGCGGCGCGCCGGATCGGCGATCGGCACCGCGCCCATGAGCTTCCTTGTATAGGCGTGCTGCGGGTTCTCGAACACGGCGCGGCGCGGGCCGATCTCGACGATCTGCCCCAGGTACATCACCGCGACGCGATGGCTCACGCGTTCCACCACGGCCATATCGTGCGAGATGAAGAGATACGCCACACCAAGCTCCTGCTGCAGGTCGAGCATCAGGTTGACGATCTGCGCCTGCACGGAAACGTCGAGCGCCGACACCGATTCGTCGGCGATCACGACTTTCGGGTTCATCGACAGCGCTCGTGCGATGGCAATGCGCTGACGCTGGCCGCCCGAGAATTCGTGCGGATAGCGGCCCGCCGCCGACTTCGGCAAGCCCACGCGATCGAGCAGCCATTCCACGCGGGCCTGCGCCTCTGCGCCCTTCGCGATGCCGTGCACGAGCAATGGCTCCATGATCGAGAAGCCCACCGTGAGGCGCGGGTTGAGCGAGGCGAACGGGTCCTGAAAAATGAACTGGATATCGCGGCGCAACGTCTGTAGCGCGGGGCCCGTGAGGGTGCTGATATTCCGGCCGCCGAATTCGATCGTGCCGCTCTGGCTCTCGACGAGCCGCAGCAGCGAGCGGCCCGTGGTCGATTTACCGCAACCGGACTCGCCCACCAGCGCGAGCGTTTCGCCGGCGTGAAGATCGAAGCTGACTTTTTCGACCGCATGCACGCGGCCTGTGACCTTGCCGAACAATCCGCTGCGCACGGGAAAGCGCGTGACGAGGTCGCGCACGCGCAGGACCGGCGGCGCGTTCGTTTCTGGCGCGTTCGCCGGAGGGTTCGACGTGGCGACCGGGCGCGCCGCTTCGCTCATCGACAGCGGCGGGAACTTCTCCGGCAAGTCCGTGCCCTGCATTGCGCCAAGCCTCGGCACCGCGGCGAGCAACGCCTGCGTGTAACGGTGCGAAGGCGCGGCGAACAGCGCATCGGATGCGCCCTCTTCCACCTTTTCCCCGCGATACATCACGAGAATGCGGTCCGCCACTTCGGCGACCACGCCCATGTCGTGCGTGATGAAGACCACGCCCATATCCATCTCGTCCTGCAGGCCGCGAATGAGTTGCAGGATCTGCGCCTGGATCGTCACGTCGAGTGCCGTGGTCGGTTCGTCGGCAATCAGGAGCGCGGGCTTGCACGAAAGCGCCATCGCAATCATCACGCGCTGGCGCATGCCGCCCGAAAGCTGATGCGGGAAGCGGTCCATCACGCGGCGCGCCTCGGGAATGCGCACGAGGTCGAGCAGGCGCAGCGTTTCGGCGCGCGCCTGCGCGGCGTTCATCTGCTGATGCAACGCGATCGCCTCGCTGATCTGGTTGCCCACCGTGAACACCGGGTTCAGCGAAGTCATCGGCTCCTGGAAGATCATCGCGATGTCCGCGCCGCGCACCGAGCGCATGGTCGAGCTACTCGCACGCGTGAGATCGAGCACGCTGCCGTTGCGACGGCGCAGGTCGATGCTCCCGCCCGTAATGCGGCCGCCGCCGTGCTCGGCGAGCCGCATCAGCGAAAGCGATGTGACCGACTTGCCCGAACCCGATTCGCCGACGATGGCGAGCGTCTCGCCCCGGTCGACGTGGAACGACAGATTGCGCACGGCTTCGAATGCGCCCGCGCCGCGCCTGAACGACACGGAAAGGTTACGGACGTCGATCACGCGGTTCGGCGGCAGCGCGGCCTTTCCGCTGGCCGGCGCGATATCAGGACGGTTCGAGGACATCTGCACGATGAGGATTCCTTCGTTTGGTGCGCAAAACGATGCGCCGCTTAAGCGTAGATCGACGCAACGGGCGCTTCGCCCACGCGCGCGTAGCCACGGTACATGCCTTCGGTATTGAACGGCAGGACCACGTTGCCTTGTGCATCCACGGCGATCAGGCCGCCGCGGCCGTCGATGCGCGGCAACTGCTCCATCACGACGTTCGTGGCTGCTTCGGATAGCGAAACACCGCGATATTTCATTTGCGCCGCCACGTCGTAGGCCGCGACCATGCGCATGAACATTTCGCCCGATCCCGTGGTGGACACCGCACAGGTGGCGTCGTCGGCATAGCAGCCCGCACCGATCAGCGGCGCGTCGCCCACGCGGCCAACCTGCTTGTTCGTAATGCCGCCCGTCGAAGTCGCCGCCGCGACGTGGCCGTGCGCGTCGAGCGCCACCGCGCCCACCGTGCCGAACTTGCGGTTCGGGTCGATCGGCTCGTGCGGCAGGCTGTCCGCCGATGCGTTTGCAGCTGCCTTTGCTTCGAGCGTTGCCCCGTCGTGATCGAGCATCGCGCGCGCTTCACCGCGGGCGAGCTGCCACTGGCGGTAGCGCGCATCGGTGTGGAAGTAGGAGGAATCGACAAATTCGAGGCCCTGGGCCGCTGCAAACGCTTCCGCGCCTTCGCCCGTGAACAGCACGTGTTCGCTCTGCTCCAGCACGCGGCGCGCCGCCAGCACCGGATTGCGCACGCGCGTCACGCAGCACACGGCGCCCGCTTCGAGCGTACGGCCGTCCATGATCGAGGCGTCGAGTTCATGCGTGCCCGCGGACGTGAACACCGCGCCGTGGCCCGCGTTGAATAGCGGACAGTCTTCGAGCAGGCGCACCGCTTCTTCGACGGCGTCGAGCGCGCTGCCGCCTTCCGAGAGGATGCGCTGGCCAGCCGCGAGAATGCGGTTCAGCGCATCGAGATACTGGGTTTCGACTTCGGGCGCCATCGATGCGCGCAGGATCGTGCCGGCGCCGCCGTGAATGGCAATGACTGCGTTCGATTTCATGACTTCTTTTTCGTTGGGGAAGACGGAGCGGCTGGCGCGACAGACGCCTGCGCCGGGGCCGAAGTGAGCCACGGCAGCACCGATTCGGTGATGGCCGCCGCAGCGACGACGGAATCCTTCGCGCGCAACGCCACGGCGTCGCAAAGCGCTTCGATGACGGCCAGCACCGCGGCCTCCGAGTTCGCCGCAAGGCGACGTTCGGAACGGATCGGCAGCGTGAGATCGGCGAAGCGCGCGAGCGGCGAGTCGATGCTGTCGGTGAGCGCGAGCACGCGCGCGCCCAGCTTCGCGGCGTGGCGCGAGAGCTTGATCGTGTCGTCCACGTAGCGCGGAAACGCGATGCCGATCACCAGATCGTCCCTGTTCGCGCCGAGCAGCCTGCGCGCCGAATGCGTGGGGCCGCCGACCGAGGCGAGCGCCTGCACGTTGTCGAGATACGGCAGCAGGGCGTTCTCCATGAGTCCGGCGAGAAACGCGCTCGTGCCCGAGCCGATTATGTAGACGCGGCGCGCAGAGAGAATCGCGTCCACGGCTGCGGCAGCCGCTGCGCTGTCGATCGACTGGCGCGACAAACGCAGGTTCGACTCGGCCTGCTCCAGTGAGGCGCCGAATAGCTCGGCGCCGCTGGTCGGCGATTCCTGCGCGCTGCGCAGCCGCTCGACCGGCGCGAGCGTGGCCTCGAAGCCGCGCACGAGCGCCTCGCGAAACTGCGGATAGCCGTCGAACCCGAGCGAGCGCGCAAAGCGGTTGGCCGTGGCCACCGAAGCGCCCACCGCGTCCGCCAGTTCGTCGATGCGCATGGTCGCGGCATGGAACAGGTTTGCGAGCACATACTCGGCCATGCGCCGGTGGCCCGGTGTGAGAACGGGCATCGCGGCGGTGATGCGCGCGACGATCTCGGCTTCGGGCGTGTCGGGAGTCGACGGTCGGGTTGGCATACGTGAACGGGAGTCGGGACGCTGAGGGGAACGGCACATGCCGTAAATGAAATTACATGGGCGGATCTTAGTGAAAATTAATTTTCATCGCGCCCGGGGTTTACCCTATTCGAGCAAAGCGCGGGAGAAATTGGCTTGATCGGGCGCAACGAGGAGCGAAGCTGCGCGCGTCGAACACGTTGCTGGAACCTGGAACGAGAAGCCGGCAGGGGCGGATGCCGGAAAGCATTTCGCCCGCAGGCGAGATAAGGCGCGGCTACGCGTGGAGAGTGGCGCCGCACTTGCCGACAGCCAGACGCTAGCGGCAATCGAATCAGTCACATGAGAACGGAGCGTGCAGCTTCACGACGCCACCATCGCTTCAGCGCTCGGCGCCAACCGCCACGTGTTGCGCCCCGCGCGCTTCGCTTCGTACATGGCCGCATCGGCGAGACACAGCGCATCGTCGGCCAGCGCCCTGTTCCCGGCTTCGGTCGAGAGCGTCGCGCTCGTTGCGTCCACCACACCGGCCGCGCCTGTCACGCCCGTCAGCACGACGCCCACGCTCGCGCTCGTCTCGATCACGCGGCCCGCGACGATGAACGCCTTCGACACTTCACGGCAAATGGCCGCTGCGATGCGCTCGCCGGTGCGCGCGTCGCTCACGCCGCGGCTCGCCACCACGAATTCGTCGCCGCCCAGGCGGCTCACCACGTCGCCCGTGCGCACGGTGGCGACGAGCCTGCGCGCGACCTCCCTGAGCAAAGCGTCGCCCACGTCGTGGCCGTAACGGTCGTTGATGGACTTGAAGCCGTCCATGTCCATGAAGAAGAGTGCGAAGGGCTCACCGCTCGTGCGCAGTTCGCGCAGCGTCTCCTGCAGCGCGCGCCGGTTCGCGAGCCCCGTGAGCGGGTCGATCAGCGCGCCCTCGCGCAGGCGTTGCTCGGTGCGGCGCTGCTCGGTCACGTCGTGCGCCATCACGTAAAAGCCCGTCACCTTGCCTTCGCGCTTGGCCGGAATGTAGGTGGCCGACCACACGCGGTCGGCATCGGCCCGATACCGCACCTCGTCGCAGGTCACGCGTTCACCGGCCAGCGCGCGCGCAAAGAGCGGCTGCAACTGCTCGAACACTTCGGGGCGCAGCGTCTCGCTCAGGCTGCGTCCGCGCAGCGCCGCCGGCTCCGCGCCGAAAACGCGCTTGAACGTCTCGTTGTTGAACTGGTAGCACAGATCGCGATCGACCACGGCGATGAGCGCCGGCACGTTGTCGGTGATGGTCTGCAGCGCGTCGCGGCTGCGCCGCAGCTCTCCCGTGCGTTCGCGCACGCGCTCTTCGAGCTCGACGTGATAGTTGCGCAATGCCTCTTCGCTCTTCTTGCGGCTCGTAATGTCCTGCACCGCCGCGATGAAATGCAGCGGCGTGCCCGACACGTCGCGCACGAGCGACACCGCGAGATTGACCCACACAGCCTGGCCGTCGCGCCGCAGATAGCGCTTTTCGATCGCATACGTGGCCTGGCGGCCCGCGAGCAGCTCGGCCACTTGCGCGAGATCGGCGGCAATGTCGGCCGGGTGCGTGACCGAGGCGAACGTGCGGCGGCGCAGTTCGCTCTCCTCGTAGCCGATGATCTCCGAGAACTTCTGGTTCACGTCGAGAAAGCGGCCGTCGAGATCGACCACGGCCTTGCCGATCGGCGTTTGCTGGAACACGGTCCGAAAACGCGCCTCGCTGATGGCGAGCGAACGGCGGTCGCGCTCGTGCGCCGTGCGCGAGCGGTTCAACTGCCGGCGCAATTCCAGCTCGCGCTCGACGAGATGCGCGAAATCCGCGAGCATGGCGGCCTGGGCCGCGTCGAACGTGCGCGGCTTTTCGTCGATCAGGCACAGTGTGCCGACCACCTGGCCGTCGGCGAGGCACAGCGGCGAACCTGCATAGAAGCGGATGTTCGGCGCGCCCGTGACGAGCGGATTGTCGAGAAAGCGCTCGTCGTCGAGCGCGTCTTCCACCACGAGCATGCACTTGCTCAGCACGGCGTGCGCGCAGAACGACACGCTGCGCGGCGTTTCGCACGCGGCCAGCCCATGGTGCGACTTGAACCATTGGCGGTCTTCGTCCACGAGCGAGATCAGCACGATCGGCATGTCGAACGCGAAGGCGGCGAGCCGCGAGATGCGATCGAACGCCTCTTCGGGATCGGTGTCGAGTATGTCGAGTTGCCGCAGCGCCCGAAGGCGGACGTCCTCATCCAGAGGAAGCGGAGCAGTGATCATCGTGTGGGGGGCCCGGCAGGACGGATACGGTTTGCGTGGCGCTTTCCGCACCGGCGCGCCTCACCTGGGTTTACGGCCGGATCAAGCGAAAACTGAAGCGTGGGAATGCCCGCACCGCATATCGCGCCAGCCTTGCGCGCCAGGCATTTCCCTTATGCAGGAATCGCAATATAAGCGCACGAACGTTCGGCATACGCGTTGTCGCGCAATCATCGAGCGCCACGGCCGTCACACCCGCGCTGCTCGCGTAGCCCGGCCCAACGGACGTTGCGCACTTTCTGCATGAAATGTCACAGCGGTCCAATTACTTCGATATCCGAAATACAGGCGGTTTTTAACCGGCTGGCTAACGCGTTGCGAAATCGATCAAGCCCTCAAAAAAAACTTGTCTGGCGACTTCAGCAACGCTTTTTCAAGGCCGTAAAAAGGGCAAAGCTCCACCCTTCCGGTGTCACCATGAGAACCCTCGCGCAAACCCTGCGTCTGAAACAGACTACCCGCATCGCCACCGCAGCGCGTATTGCCGCCGGCCGCGGCGCCGGCGCGCGCATGAGCGCCGCGCCGCGTGCGCGCCGCGCGCCGTCGCGCAGCGCTCATGAGCAGACCGGCACGTCGTGTCACTACGCCGTGCGCCGCCTCGCGGCGCAGGTGCGCACACGCAGAATCTAATGCCACACGGACATCGAGACATGAGACAGGAAACCGTGGCGGCCATGCCCGATCCCGCCGCTGCCTTGAATCCCTCAGCGGCGCTTCCCTGGTTAGTGCGTGCGCGCGCAACGTTGCGCGCCTCGATCCGCGCACGCACGAAGTTTTTCATCGGCCTGTTCTTTGCATTGTTCGCCACGCAAACCACACTGCTTGCGAGCCAGTTGATCGCGTTTGGCCACGCCTTCGAACGCGTGGATACGAGCTGGCACGATGAAAGCGCCGGGCAGGAAACCGAAGCACCACCGAGGCAAGCCGTCTCCGCCGCGCCGCGCGAACTCGCGGTCGAGAAGCTGCACAACCAGGTCCAGCGCGGCATCCTGCGCGTGCGTCACACGCTCGAAGCCGCCTTTGCGATTGCGCTCGCCACGCTCGCCTTTGGCCTCGTGCTGCTGCACTACCTCGAGCGTACGCTGCTGCGTCCGCTGCATACCTTGACCGATTCGCTCGTGCGCCTCGCGCACGGCGAAGACATGCGCGCATTGCCCGACATGAACCGCACCGACGAGATCGGCGCGATGGCGCATGCCTTCGATACGTTGTGCGAGAAGTCCCGCGAGCTGCATCTCGCCCACGAAGCCACGCGCGCCGCCGAGGCCCATGCCCAGGCGCTGGCGCGCCACGACCCGCTCACGGGCCTGCCCAACCGGCGTCTGCTCGCGGCGGAGATGAGCGCGGCGCTGGAGCGCACGCAGCACCGCTCGCCCGATTACCTCGTGTTCGTGATCGACCTCGACCGCTTCAAGCCCGTGAATGACTTGCACGGTCACGCCGCGGGCGACACGGTACTGTGCGAGATTGCCGCGCGTCTGCGTCGCGTGGTGCGTGACGGCGACACCGTTGCGCGCCTGGGCGGCGACGAGTTCGCCGTGCTCGCCCGCGTGCACCGCGACGACCACATCGAGGCCGCGAGCGAGCTGGCGCAGCGCCTGCTTGCCGCCACACGCGCGCCCATCGACATCGGCAAGCTGCGCATCAACGTGGACGCGAGCATCGGCATCGCATGCTGCCCGCGCGACGGCGGCGACCCGGACGCGCTGCTGCGCGCCGCCGATATCGCCATGTACCGCGCCAAATGCGAAGGCAAGGGCACGTACCGCTTCTTCGAGCAGAAGATGGACGACGAGCTGCGCCTGCAGGCCTCGCTCGAATCGGACCTGCGCCGCGCGCTCGCGGGCGGCGAGATCCGGCCGTTCTACCAGCCGCTCGTGCGCCTCGCCGACGGGCAGACCACCGGCTTCGAGATTCTCGCGCGCTGGCATCACGAGCAGCGCGGCTGGATCTCGCCCGAGGTGTTCGTGCCGCTCATCGAGCAGATGGGCATTTCGCCCGCGTTCACGGCTTCGATCCTGCGGCGCGCGTGCCGCGACGCGCTGGGCTGGCCCTCGCGCTACCACCTCGCGCTCAATCTCTCGCCCGCGCAGTTCAAGGACACGCAACTCGCGGCGCTGCTGCTCAGGATCCTCGCCGACGAGGGCATGCCGCCCGAGCGCATGGAGATCGAGATCACCGAATCGGCGCTGATGTACGACTTCGACGCGGCGCGCGCCGTGCTCGCGGACTTCCGCAACGCGGGGCTGCGCATGTCGCTCGACGACTTCGGCACCGGCTATTCGAGCCTGCAGCACCTGCGCGAGCTGAAGGTGGACAAGCTGAAGATCGACCGCTCCTTCGTGCTCTCGATGTCCTCGTGCAACGAGAGCGTCAAGATCGTCGACGCGATCATCGCGCTCTCCTCGAACCTGGGCATGAGCACCGTAGCCGAGGGCGTGGAGACCGCGGAACTCGCGCGCACGCTGGCGGCGAAGGGCTGCGACTACGCGCAGGGCTATTTCTTCGGCAAGGCGATGGCGGCGCGTGAAATCGACGCTTTGCTCAACGTGGATCGTGCGGCGAACGAGGCGCGGCCCAAGCGTCTCGTCGAGCCGGCCTGACCAGATTGACCCGTAGTACTTTGAGAAAGAGAAGGTAGACATCATGTTTGTAGCAATTGGCTGGATCGTCGTGCTCGGATCCGTGATCGGGAGCTTCGTGGGCGTGGGGGGACACCTGCCCGCGCTCGTTCAACCGTTCGAACTCCTGTGCATTTTCGGCGCGGCGCTGGGCGCGTTCGTGGTGAGCAACCCCACCGCCACGCTCGGCAAGACGCTCAAGGCGCTACCCACTTGCTTCAAGGGCGGCGGCTACACGAAGGCGCAATACCTGGAGCTGATCGCCCTCCTCTACGAGCTGCTGCAAAAGGCGCGCAAGGAAGGCATGATGGCGCTCGAAGCCGACATCGAAGCGCCCGAGAACAGCCCGATTTTCCAGAAGTACGCACGCGTGCTCGACGACCATCATCTGCTCGACTTCATCGTCGACTATCTGCGCATGATGTCGAGCGGCAACGTCAATCCCATGGAAATGCAGGACCTCATGGACGAAGAACTCGACACGCATCACTCGGAGGTGTCGATTGCGCCCAACGCGATCCAGAAGATGGCCGACGGCCTGCCCGCCTTCGGCATCGTGGCCGCCGTGATGGGCGTGGTGCATACGATGGGCTCGGTCGGCAAGCCGCCGGCCGTGCTCGGCGAGATGATCGCGGGCGCGCTCGTGGGCACGTTCCTCGGCATTCTGCTCGCCTATGGCTTCGTCGGTCCGATCGCCGACCTGCTCAACGCCAAGGGCCGCGCCGCCAGCAAGCCGTTTCAGTGCGTGAAGGCCGTGCTGCTCGCGTCGCTCGCCGGCTACGCGCCGCCCGTGGCCGTGGAATTCGGCCGCAAGGTGCTGTTCACCGCCGACCGCCCGAGCTTCCAGGAGCTCGACGAAGCGGTGCGCGCCACCAGGACGCCGAAGGCCGCTTAGGAGTCCAGAGATGGCCGAACGTACTCCAGGCTCGCGCGCCGCGCGCGACACCGAGAGCAGCAAGACCACGCTGGTGGTGCGCCGCGTGAAGAAAGGCGGCCACGAGGGTCACCATGGCGGCGCATGGAAGATCGCCTACGCCGACTTCGTGACCGCGATGATGGCGTTTTTCCTCTTGATGTGGCTGCTTGGGTCGACGTCGCAGTACGACCGCGACGGCATCGAGAAGTATTTCAACACGCCGCTTTCGGCCATGCTCGGCAGCAAGCCCGACGCCGCGAACCCCAACCCGAGCGTGGTGCAAGGCGGCGGCCGTGACCTGTCGAGCAAGACGCCGGCCGTGGGCGGCTCGAACGCGCAGCCCACGCTGTCGCACGCCGTACCCGTGGAAGCGGTCGACAAGTCGCGCCTTTCGCAGCTCAAGGAAAAACTCTCGGCGCTCATCGAGCGCAGGCCGGAGCTGCGCGCGTACCGCGACCAGATCCGCATGTCGATCACGGACGAAGGCCTGCGCATCGAGCTGGTCGATTCGCTCAAACGCCCCATGTTCGCGACCGGCAGCGCCAGGCTCGAGGACTACGCGTACGAGATCCTCGTGCAGATCGGCGGCGCGCTGAACGACGTGGACAGCGGCGAGTCGATCGCGGGGCACACCGACTCGGTGCCCTACTCGGGCGGCCTCGCCGGCTACACGAACTGGGAGCTTTCGAGCGAGCGCGCCAACGCCGCGCGCCGCGCGCTGGTGGCCGGCCATCTGAGCGAGGAGAAACTGCTCCAGGTACGCGGCCTCGCGGACGTCCTGCCGCTCGACCACGACACGGCGGACAGCCCGCTGAACCGGCGCATCAGCATTCTGGTGATGAACAAGGCCGCCGAACGCGCGTTCTTCGAGCAGGCCAAACGCTACGACGTGGACACCCCTCAAAAGGCGGCCACGCCGGCTTCGTAAGGCATCGACGGCGCGTCCCGGAGTGGGTCTCCAGAGCGGGTCTCCAGACAGGCAGGCACGCCACCGATGCGCCTCGCGCCGGCGCATCGAATCGAGGGGCGGGACCGCGGTACGCCGCTTGCTGTATCTCGCGACAGGCGGCCAGAACCGCCGCGGCATCGCCTGCCGCCTGATACGGGAATCGTCGGGAGTCTGGCCGGACTCAACATTGTTCCCTTCATATCTGGAGACCAGCATGCCCACCTTCATTCCTCCGCCCATGCCAACTGGCAATGGCGTGCGCATCGTCGGCAAGGGCCGCGTGAGCGCCGCGGGGCCGGGCCCCGACGTGATGGCCGCCAGCACGCTCGACAGCGACCGCGTGCTGAGCTCGGACGGCCAGGAAGTCGGCAAGATCAAGGAAATCATGCTCGACGTGCAGAGCGGCCGCGTAGCCTACGTGGTGATGTCGAGCGGCGGCTTTCTCGGCATCGGCGACAAGCTGCTCGCCATCCCCTGGAGCGCGCTCATGCTCGACACGAGCCGCAAGTGCTTCCTGCTCAACGTCTCGTCCGAGCGCGTGAAGGAAGCGCCGGGCTTCGACCGGGACAGCTGGCCCTCCATGGCCGACGCGAGCTGGGGCAGCACGCTGCACGCGTACTACGGCGCCGAGCCTTACTGGGCCGCGGTCGAGCCGGTGACGCCGCGTCACTGAGCGTAGTCGTCCAGCACACGGCTCCGAGCGGGTAAGCTGGCGTTCGGAGCCGCGCATCGCATCGAGCGCGCCGGCGTTCAGCGCGGCGTGGTCCCGGTGTTCGCGGCGATTGGCGGTGCCTCGCGGGGCTCGGCCGCCTCCAGCGCCCACGTGTTCACCGTGCGCCGCATCGGGCAGGCAATCACCGTGGCCACGCGGCTCGCCTGCGACGCCTCCGGCACACTCCAGCCGTCCTCCGCCAGCGCCCGCGCGCGCTGCCTGAACGCGATCTGCAAGGCATCCGACTTCACCGACACCTCGTTCTGCCAAGTCGCCGGGACGCGAACCGGCCGGATGCGCCGCAGCACGGCGTGGTCTTCCTCGAAAACGCGCAGATTGCGCGCGCGAAAGCGTCCATCGAACAGCGGATTGCGCAGGAAACTCCGGCCCATCATGAAGGGGCACGGCTGATCGAATCGGCTCATTGGGCCAGATTTTGGTTCCCGATGGCGACAGGCGCACAATACGCGCTGTTACAGCACGACGTCGATGTCACTGCGATCAGAGAACACGAGGCAACACCAGGTAACGCCTGGCAACCCTACAGGTAACCCCGAACCATGACCCAGTTCTTCAGCGAAGCCGCCTCCGCCGAGGCCGTCAATGCGCGTATCGGCGAAAACGCCGACGAGCGTCTGCGCGAGGTGATGAGCGCGCTCGTGCGCCATCTGCACGCATTCGCGAAAGAAGTGCAGCTCACGCAGCCGGAATGGGAAACCGCCATCGACTTCCTCACTACGGCGGGCCAGCTCTGCAGCGCCGAGCGCCAGGAGTTCATCCTGCTCTCGGACACACTGGGGTTTTCCATGCTCGTGGACGCCATCAACAACCGCCGCCCGGGCGCCGCCACCGAAAACACCGTGTTCGGCCCGTTCCACGTGGCCGGCGCGCCCGAGCGCGAGATGGGCGCGTGCATCACCGCCGACGGCAAGGGCGAGCGCTGCCTGTTCGAAGGCCGCGTGCTCGATCTCGAAGGCCGTCCGGTGGAGGGCGCGCGCATCGACGTGTGGTCCGACAACGCCGACGGCTACTACGACGTGCAGCAGCCCGGCGTGCAGCCCAGGTGGAACAACCGTGGCATCTTCACGACCGGCGCGGACGGCGCCTATCGCTTCGTCGGCATCAAGCCGGTCTCGTACCCGATCCCACACGACGGCCCGGTGGGCAAGATGCTCGCAAACCTCGGCCGCCACCCCTACCGTCCCGCGCACATGCATTTCCTCATCACCGCGCCGGGCTTCCAGAAGGTCGTCACGCATACCTTCGTGGGCGACGATCCCTACCTGCAGTCGGACGCTGTGTTCGGCGTGAAAGCATCGCTCGTCGCGCCGTACGAGCGGGTGGCAGACAGCGCCACGCCCTGGCGCTCCACGTTCGACTTCGTGCTCATGCCGCTCGCGGCGCCCGCCTGATCCGGCAATGCGGCGAACTGGATGCGATATCGCGCCTTGCTCGCCGCATTGTCCGCCGCTCCCGGGTCATAGACTGGTCTCGCAGTCGAACGAACAACCGGGAACACCTTTGGGGGCGGCGATGCGGGTCACGAACTGGATTCTGGTGCTGGAATGCGCGTATATGGAGTTTTCCAGCTGGCGCGGCAAGAACGTGTATCGCCGTACCGTGGCATACGACAGCGTGGTGTGGTGCTAACCCCTTCCGCAACCCGCTAGCCATCGACGCAACGGCATTCCTCTACTACAGTCGAAGACTTTACCGTCATCACTGCTGGAATCGAGGATTCGAATATGCTGTTCCCCGCCGTTGCCACCGCCGCCCTGCTGATCGTCGTGTATGTCCACGCGAACATTCCGCGCTTCACCGAGCGCGGCCCGAAGCGCCTCATCGCCCACGCCACGCTGTTGCTGGCCGGCCTGTGCTTCGGCGTGGTCGGCGCGATGATGTCCGGCACGATCGCGCCGCCGTGGGCGGTGATTGCGTGTGGCATGGGCGTCGTGCATTTGCCGGCGCTCTGCGTGCTCGTGCTCAAGCGCCTGAGGCATTCGGGGCGCAGCTAAAATGCCGTGCCCAGGCGCCTCACTGGCACTGCAACACGACGACGCCATCCATGCCCTGCTCGTTCGTCAACGTGGCCGAGCGACCAACGGCAACCAGCGGCTTCGTCGCGTCGTGCCGCACGACAACCGACTGAACGGACAACCGCCCGGTCGTCGAAATGCCATCAGCGGCGACTGAGAGTTCGTCAGCGCATACTGGGTAGCTCCGCGGCGCACTGAGGCGCTTGCAATTTTCCCCGATTGACTGGGGAAAACCACCATTGCGCAAGAGGTCCAGCGGGCTCCCGCGCCGACCTTCAGTTCCCTCGCCCAGCGCCGTAAACATGTTCAGTGCTTTGCCGTCTCACGCGCAAAGCACGATCGTTTTTCTGCTACGTAGCCCCTCGCGTTCTGGAGCCCTCTTCGTGTTTGCACGACTCTCTATCTCTGTCCGTCTGCGCATCGCGGTCGGAGTGCTGGCCTTGCTGATCGTGGCAGCCGGCGTTTCCGGCCTTGCGGGCATGTCGCGCACCAATACGGCGCTCGGCTATGCCTATTCGAACCAGTTGGTCGCCGCCATCAACATCGGCAAGGCCAACCTGAATCTGACGATCGCGCGCACGACGCTCGACCGCATCCTCCTGCACCCCGACGCGCCCGACATTCAGCCGTTGCTCGACAAGGCGCAGAACTATGTCGACACCTCGAACAAGGCCTGGGAGGTCTACCGCTCGCTGCCGCACACGCCCGAAGAACAAGCGCTCGCCGACGGCGTTCAAGCCGCCCTCACCGGCATGCTGGAGCAAGGCATCCAGCCGCTCATGGCCGCGATCAAGCAAGGCGACCGCCAGGCTCAGGATGACATCGCGATGAAGCAGATTCCGCCGCTCTCGGTCGCGCTCACCAAGGCCTCGACCGCGCTCGAGGCATGGCAGAAGGCGCACGGCGAGCAGGCGTTCGACCGCGCGCAGGACCGCTATTCATGGCTGCGGGCCGGCAGCATCGCGCTGATCGTGCTCGGACTCGCGGTGGCGGGCGTATGCGCCGCGGGACTGCACCGTGCGATCGCCGCGCCGCTCGAGAACGTGCAGGGCGCGCTCCAGCGCATCGCGGACGGCGACCTGACCGCCAACCTCGAAACGCGTTCCAGCGACGAAATGGGCCGCCTCGTGGCGAGCCTCAAGGCCATGCAGGACGCGCTCGCGCACACGGTGCGCAAGGTCAGCCACAGCTCCGAGTCCATTTCCACGGCGACGCGGCAGATCGCCGCCGGCAACGACGACCTCTCGCAGCGCACCGAAGAACAGGCGGCCTCGCTGCAGGAAACGGCCGCGAGCATGGAGCAGCTCACCGCCACGGTCAAGCAGAACGCCGAAAACGCGCGTACCGCTCAGACGCTCGCCAACAGCGCGCAGGAAGTCGCCGATCGAGGCTCGCAAGTCGTGAGCAACGCGGTGCAGACGATGGAGCGCATCGACGGCAGCTCGCAGAAGATTGCCGATATCACCGGCATCATCGAAGGCATTGCTTTCCAGACCAACATCCTCGCGCTCAACGCGGCGGTGGAAGCCGCGCGCGCGGGCGAACAGGGCCGCGGCTTCGCCGTGGTCGCGAGCGAGGTGCGCTCGCTTGCACAGCGTTCGGCGGCGGCCGCCAAAGAGATCAAGACGCTGATCGCCGAATCGGTCGAGCACGTGTCGTCGGGTTCGGAATATGTGCGCTCGGCCGGCGAGACGATGAACGAGATCGGCGAGTCCATTGGCCGCGTGACGACCATCATGCACGAGATCGCGAACGCGTCCGAAGAGCAGCGCGACGGCATCGAGCAAGTGAATCTCGCGGTCTCGCAGATGGACCAGGTCTCACAGCAGAACGCGGCGCTCGTGGAAGAAGCGGCCGCGGCCGCGATGGCGCTCAGCGAGCAGGCCGACTCGCTGCGCGACGCCGTCGGGGCGTTCAGGCTCGCGAACTGAGCGCAGCGCAGGGCGATCGATCGAGGCGTTGCCGGCGAACCGGCCGCCTCGATGCTATGCGTTGTTTAACAAGATCATCGCGTGGATCTTTGAAAGCGCCTGCTGCCATGCGGCGGTGTCGCGCGTGGCGTCGCCTTTGTTGATCAGCGGTTCGAGCATTGAAAGCAGGTCTGTAGAGCGCGAGGTGTCTTTCGGCGTGTTCATGTCGGAGACGAGCACACCTCGTTCGTACTTCGAATCACGCGTATCCTGCGCCGACGACTGACTCAGCGTGGCATTCAACAGTACGCCGCGCGACGTCGCCATCTGCACCGTGCTCTCGGCGCTATCGTCGATCCGCACGTAATCGTAGTTTTGCGAATCTCTCGACGATGTGAGGACAGGCGCGCCCCCACCCTGCAGCGCCTGATGGTAGCTCGCGCTCAAATGCGATTGCTGGGTCTGCGAGATCTTGCCCTCGCGCGCCGTGCCTTCGAGCTGCGTGCTCTGCGCAACCTGATACGAGAATGAATCGACTTCACCGGGGCGCATCGGATTGGGCGACGTGCTCGCGTCCGTGATCGACGCGCTGAAGTCTGCGAGCCCCGTGAGCATCGCCTGATCCGACTGCTGCAGCGTCGGCGAGTACGCGGCGCCCGGCAATGTCCCGCCCGAAGGCGTGCCATAGTCCTCGTTCATTTGCGTAAAGCCGTCTTCGAACATCGACATCAGCGCGGCATTGCCTTGTCCGCGCGAATTCGCATGGTCGAACTGCTGCAGATAGCTCGCAATCGAAGCCGCGCGCTGCGCGCCCGTTCCCCACAACGCGGAATGACTCGTGTCGACCTTGAGGTTCATCGTGCCTGCGGCGCTCGTGACGCTCAGGCTGCGCGCCGAGTTGTCCTGCGCGTAGCTGGCCGAAATATTCGCGTTGCCGTTGGCCGTCACGCTGTACTGAAAGTTCACCGATGCGAGCGCCGACGTGTCGAACTGCGCGAGGCCGCTCAAATCGAGTTTGGGCGGCACGGCGCCCAGGCCGTCGATGGCCTGCTGGAAACCGTCCGAGAGCTTCGCCAGCGCGTTGCGTTCGCTTTCGCTCAGCGTGCCGCTGCTCTTGATACTCACCGCGAGGCCGCCGTCTTCGCTGCCCAGTTCGATGTCGACCGCCACGCCGCTCGTCGTACGAATCGTCAGACCGATCTGACCACTTGCGCCATGTGATCCTTGTCCTACTGTCGCCAGGCCGCTTGCGGACGAAACGCTCACCGACTGCGCGTAGTCGCTGCCCGTGGTCTTGAAGCGATCGAGCAGCGCACTGCCCAGTCCGGCGAAATGACCCGCCATCGTCTGCGCGGCGTAGTCGCCCATCATCCTGAGCGACACGATATCGCTGGTATCGCTCGCCCAGCTCAACACCGGCGTCGTGCCAGTGAGCGTGCCTTCGGGCGTGTAGGTCTGAAGCACGGCAATGCCATCTGCCGAAGGAATCGTGACGATGGTCGAGGGCGCGAGCGCAGCGAGACTGGACACGTCGGTGTCGGCCTCGGCGGTGGGATTCATGCTGCTCACGAGGGGCGTGAGCGCAAGGGTCGTGGCGGCATTCAGGGACGATAGCGTGGTCATGGCTCGATGCGTTCTTGTTGTTTGCCAGGCTGCACGCCTGGCCGTTCGCAAAAAGGCGCCGCGCGCCAGCATGCCGGCGCGGCCAACTGCTCTATCGCTCTATCGTCAGGTATTACGAAATCTTTAGGTTGACCTTACACCTGCCCATACGGGCACGTGTGCGTATCGAGCCGTTTGCGGCTCAGCTTGCGCAGGCCAACGCGGGCATCCGGCGGGACGCGTCGAAGTCCCGGGCCTTCATGGCAGCCGCAGCGCAGCCACGCTTGTCCAGCCGCTCGGCCAGCAGCCAGCTAAACACGTCCAGCGCGGTCCTGCCGTGCGTCGCAATGAATTCGCGCATCACTTCCTGCACGGCACCTTCCTGTGTCGCCGTCGACAGCATGCTGGAAATATGCGACGCGCCACGCGCGAGTTCGAGCGAATATGCCGCTTCGTAGTAGTACAGGCCGCCTTGACGCGGCTTTTTGTGGGCCTTTTTCATGTTTCCCCCGTTTGCCCGTATCTGGCAGGCGCCTGCATCTTTGCAGGCGGCGCATGACGCGGCAATGAATCGGCAGTGCCTGGGGCCAAATCTGTCGCTATGTCTCAAATACTTGTTGTTTTGTCTCACATGCGGCTTGCACGACCCACGTGTTTCATGCTCAACGCATCAAGGCCATCCAGTAGCGCCAGTCGTCCGCCCCGGACTCTTTCGCCAGTTCGGTCTCGCCATTGAGCGCCAGCATGCGTACCGCGCGCGGCGAGAGACCAATCGAACGGCGAAACGCGCGCGTGAAATTCGCGGCGTCGGTGAATCCGTGTGCGGCGGCAATGTCGGCAATCGACATGCCGCGTCGCGCCGGGTCGGCGAGCATCTCGCGGCAGCGCCGCAAGCGGCGCTCGCGCACATAAGTCGCGAAACCGCCCTCCTGTTCGAATAGCCGGTAAAGCGTGGCGCGCGACATGTCGAATGCACGCGTTACGAATTCCGCGTTCAGTTGCGGATCGGTCAGGCGCTTCTCCACATAGCGGCAGATCGATACGAACACACATTCCTGAACAGCCGGCCAGTGTTCCGGGCTCACGCTCGCGTTGAGCGCGCTGGCCGCAAGTTGAAGCGTGGCGGGCATGACGGCCTGGGCGTGGGTGAGCGTCAACTGCGGGGCATGTCGGTAAAGCGCACCCAGATGCTCGCGCAGCAGCGCGACCGTGGGATCGGTGCCGCGAATGACACGCATGCTCTGCTGGTCGGGAGCAGTCAGCAAAGGGGCGAGCAAGCGCCGCGGCACCGCCAGGTTAAGGAATTCGCTCTGCGTGGTGTCGGTCGCGAGCGGTTGGGCCGCGTCCACGATGAACATGTCGCCCGGCTGCGTACACGCTTCCGGGCCGCCGTCGCGCGCCCGGCAGTGGCCACCTAGATAGAACTGCAGAACATATTGATCGTGACCGTCACGGCCGATCTTCGCGTTCGAGCGGTCGTAGCGCTGCGCGCCCGTGCGTATCGAGCCCAGCACCACGTCGCCGACCAGATAGCCGCTCACGCTGGTGCCGAATCCCGCGTCGCGCGATTCTGCGGTCTGCGTGTCGAAAATCACGCTCACTGCCTCGCGCCACGCGGAAAACTGCTGGTCGCGAGGCAGCACGCTGGTATCGAACGTGGAATGAGGCAGGGAATTCGGCGTTGGGCTCATAGGCCACCTTGGTATGCGTAATGACTACGGGATGGGCAACCTCCACTCGACTACTGGGCTATCGGTTGCGCGCGCAAATTCTTTAGAGCAGGCGGCGCAAGGAAAAACGAGTAAGGGGAATCCGCCTTGCTGCGCGCTGGACGGGCGGCCATTCGATGCCCCGGAAAGGCTGAAATGCACAACGCGCGGCGCCGTCTTCGACAAAGAGGAGGAAGGTCCGATGAGCCCGCTTCATTGCATCGGCTACCCGTGCTGCTGCGGACTGTTACAAGGTGTATTCAAGTTCACGAAGTGAATACCGCCCCAGCAAGGGCCGTTGCCTCTGCCAGGAAGCCAACACAGATCCCTCCTTTTATCGAATCTTGATAACGACCTTACCCTTAGCACGTCCGGTTTCAACATAAGCCAAAGCCTCTCGCGTTGACTCGAACGGGAATATACGATCGATCACAGGCTTTATCGCAGCAGAGTCGAAGAGCCCGGCTATCTGGGTTAGCTGATCTCCGTCGGCACGCATAAAGAGGAATGAATAGTCGACATTCCGACGTCTTGCCGCCTTTCGGATGCGATAGCTTAGAAGGTGCATCGCCGCTCTCAGGAACCAGGCGGCACCCATCTGCCTGGCAAATTCAGGATCGGGCGGACCGGCGATTCCGATCAGCTTGCCACCCGACTTGAGCACTTGCAATGATTTTTCGAGGGTCTTTCCGCCCTGCGTATCCAGCACTACGTCATAGTCTTTCAATACGGCGGCAAAGTCGTCCTTCCTGTAATCGATGACGATGTCCGCACCGAGTTGCTTCATCAATCCCGCATTCGCGGCGCTCGCTGTCGTCGCGACGGTTGCGCCCAGATGCTTCGCCAGTTGAATGGCGAAGGTGCCGACACCGCCCGAGCCAGCGTGTATGAGCACCTTCTGCCCTTTCTTCAGTTGTGCTCGTTCGACCAGCGCCTGCCACGCAGTCAGGCCCACCAACGGGATCGAAGCCGCTTCTTCCATACTTAGCGCTTTGGGCTTGAGCGCCACGGCGTCTTCCGTGATCGCGATGAATTCCGCGAAAGTGCCGATCCGGTCTTTGGGCGGTCGCGCATACACCTCATCGCCCGGTTTCAATCGCCTCACGTGTGATCCGACGCGGACAATGGTCCCAGCGAGGTCGTTGCCCAGAATCAGCGGCAAGCGGTAGGGCAAAATAAGCTTGAACTCTCCGTCCCTGATCTTCGAATCAAGCGGGTTCACGCCAGCGGCGTGAATCTGGATGAGTACGTCGTCCTCACGCAGTTCCGGATCCGGCATTTCGCCGGCTCGTATGCCATTCTCGCGTCCATATCGATCGACGACGAATGCCTTCATCATGGTTCGTTGTTCCTTGCCAGTTTCTTGTTGCGTGAATCATCTACGCTGTGAGCCGCAGGTCCTTGCGAATGCCGGCGTCCGCCAGGCCCACAGGGGCAAATCTGCGTAGCAATCGGAGACGGCCGGCGAGTCCGCCCGCCGCATAGCGGAGTTTCGGGCGCGCCGCGAGAGCGGCCCGCAATACGGTTTCGGCCACAACCTCAGGACCGTCAGCGCTTTCGACTACCTCCTTGACTCGCCGATCGTGCGCGCCTGGTCGTTGGATCAAAAATATGATAGACGTCATATTTTTGATCCAACGAAAGCCGATACCGGGCACACGGATTACTCATCAGCGGGTGCGAATGTATTCAGTGCGGCTTCGAGAAGACTATCCGACAGTTTGGGGTCGTCGACGGCGCGCGCCAGCACCATGGTGCCGACCATGGTAGCAACAGTCAGAAGTGCCTGCTCATGCGCGCCCGGCTGCCCCCAGTCGGGCAATTGGCGCGCGACGACATCGATCATCTCCTTGATGCGGCGGGTGGCCGCGCGACGCACGACTGGCGCCTGACGCGGCATCTCCGAGCCAAGGGCAGAGACCGGGCAGCCCGTTTCTATGGCGTCACGGTGCTCCTTCGACAGATAGGCGCGCACCATCGACGGCAATGCCTGCTCCTGCGGCACGGAGGCGGCGATTTGCTCCGACAATGCCACGGCCTCGGCACCGGCGCGGTCGGCCGCTTCCGCAAGCAGCACTTCCCGCGATGGAAAGTGCGCGTAGAAGCCGCCATGTGTCAGGCCAGCCTCTTTCATGATGTCGGCCACTCCCGTCCCGTCGTAGCCACTGCGTCGAATCGCGCGGGCGGCAACCTCGACGATGCGCTCGTGCGTGATTTCCTTGCGGCTGGCCGGTTTTCGATTGGATGATGGTTTTTGCATGATGGTCATCATATACCACTTCAGCGCAATTTGCTGCACGAAGCAATCTCGGTTGGGATCACCCGAACGTTCGTTCTGGCACCGACGACCTCGCATCGGCTCGAGCATCTAGCGCGGGACGTCACCGGATGCGCCGTCAAAGCGCACGCGCGCGGCATGGATGTCGGGATAACGACGATCGGCCCAATCGATGAGGGCCGCCATCGGGTCCAACAGGGACTGGCCTAGCGGAGCCAGACGATATTCCACGCTGGGTGGGCTGGTGGGAAAAACATGGCGAGTGATGAGTCCGTCGCGCTCCAGATCGCGCAGTGTCTGGGTAAGCATGCGCTTGGAAATGTCAGGGATGGCCCGGTGAAGCTCACTGAAGCGCCGCGATCGCGTCGCCAGCTCCATGATCATGAGCATGCTCCATTTGTCGCCGATGCGGTCGAGCACGTCGCGAATCGCGCAGTGTGCAGGCTGGGCGGCGCCCAGTTCACGTTGATAACGGCTGAATCTCTCGATCGCCTTCTGGACAGTGCTCATTCGGGTTCCCCTAAACTCCTCTGGTAACAAAAAACTGCCTCCTTCCGGCGCGAGGCATTGGTCTCTATGATAGACCTACCCTCAAACAAAGACTGCTCCACAGGGAGCTCGAATGTCAAACCCTGTTCCCGGCCGCCTTCCGTAGCTGACTCCGGCGGGCATCTGGGCCGGCGCGTTGAGTCGCAGGCGGAAGCCGAAGATTCCACCATTACCGCATCCAGCAGTAGCCGCAGAAGAGTTGGCATTTAAGGGCAATTTTAATTTCAGGAGAACTACATGATTTTGGTAATGGGAATTACCGGACGCGTAGGTGGCGCAACGGCCCAACATCTATTGGCGCAAGGCCGGCAAGTACGGGCGCTGGTCCGCAATCGCGAGAAGGCGGCGAATTGGGTGGATCGAGGCGTGGAACTCGTCGACGGCGACTGGAATGATGCGGCCACCGTGGAGAGGGCGCTCGATGGAGTCGACGGCGCATTTGTCATGTTGCCGGCTGTCTGGGCACCCTCGCCTGATTTCAGGGAAGCAAAGGGCGTGATCGCGAACTATGTCGAGGCGCTGACCAGAGCAGCGCCGCCGCGGGTGGTCGTGCTCTCGTCGATGGGGGCGAACAGAACCAGCGGGCTGGGAATGATCACGGCCCTGTCGCTTCTCGAGCAAGGACTACGCGATCTGACGTTGCCGATCGCCTATGTGCGAGCCGGCGGGTTTTTCGAAAACTTCCTTTACGGCCTGCACGTCGCCCAGAGCGGCACGCTACCTGTCTACTACAACCCGACGAGTCGGAAGTCGACCATGGTCGCGACCGACGATATCGGTGCCGAAGTGGCGGCGCTGCTGACCGGGCAGCCGTGGTCCGGGCATCGCGTCGTCGAGCTTGGCTCGATGGTCAGCGCGGACGAAGTCGCGGCCCAACTGGGCGAAGTCTTGCAGCGCGACGTCAAGGCCCTTTCCATCCCGCGGGCCGGCTGGCCAGCAGCGTTCGAACAGTTCGGCGTCCCGAGGGGACAGACCGGGGCCGCCGAAGCGATGTTCGATGCCGTCAACGCGGGCTGGATGGATCTCGGCGTCGCGGGTACGGAACATATCGCGGGCACGACGTCTCCTCGCGATGTCTTTGCGGCGGCCTACAAGGCCAATACGGCATGAACTCGGCATGAACAACGGAGACCGGCCGTCTCGTCGAACGGGCGGCCGCACTAGTCCTCGGCTGTGCACTCAACAGAGTAGGTAGAACGAATGTCCAAGATTTCCTGGCGCCAGGTATTACCTTTGGTTCTTGCCGCTTTTTTCGTCGTCGGGTCGCTCAGCAACATCGTCGCCCCGCGATCCATCTTTGAGGAGTACCTGAAGTGGGGATATCCGCAGTGGTTCCATTTCGTAACTGGTTCGCTGGAACTCATGACTGCCCTTCTGCTCGCGCGACCACGGACGCGGCTGTGGGGCTCGGCGCTCGGCTGCACCGTAATGTTGGCCGCGCTGGCAACCGTCGCAGTGCACGGCGAATACGGACACGGGGTGGCGCCGCTTGTCGCGGCGACACTATCGATTGTTGTGGGCTGGATTGCCTGGCGCGAGCGGCTCACTACCGGTTCTTTGGCTCGGGCCTAAACCAGCAGGAGCAGGAGCATTCGCTCGAAGCTTCCCACATGACGTCTATCTGAAGCGTTTAACGGCAACATCACGCAATCCGTATTAGGTGGATCAGAACCAGACTCATCGCCGCCAACACCAGTATCGAAAGAATCACCGCCGACGTGACGCGCGGACCAGCCTTTGCGACGGTACGCAGATCGGTACCTACACCCAAAGCAGCCATTGAAACAACCGTGAGCGCGCTGCCTAGCTCGCTCGCCGGCTGCAAAAGCGGCATGGGAATCATCTCCGTCGCTCGAGCCGCGCACAGGAGAACGAAGCCGACGATAAACCATGGCACCAGCTTCGTCAGACGAACCTTGCCGGGCAGCATCGTCGTACCGTCGCCCGGCTCCGGCGTACCTGGGTTCGCAGCACGTACAGGCAGAAGCGTGGACAGGAGCAGCATCACCGGTCCGAGCATGAGCACACGCACCAGTTTAACCAGCGTGCCAATATGCACACTGACGGGTGAAACGGGTATGGTCGCTGCAAGCACCTGTGGCACCGCATAGACGGTCATACCTGCCAATGTCCCATACTGCACGGCGTTCAGATGAAGAGCCGCAGATAGCAGCGGCAAGCCAAGCACTACCGCAACGCCAAGCACCGCGGTGAAGGCGATCGATGCAGTGACATCGTCGCGGCTGGCGCCGATCACGGGCGCAACCGCTGCGATGGCTGAATTTCCGCAGATCGAATTTCCGCACGCGATCAGGACCGCCATGCGCCGTGGCAACTTCAGTGCGCGTCCTGTTCCGTAACTCACCAGGATGGCCGCGATGACGATCACAACGATGCCCGACAGCAGCTTGAGGCCGGTCGCCTGCAATGCGGCGGCGCTAAAGGATACGCCGAGCAGCACGACGGAGATTTCCAGCAAGGCTTTGGCGCTGAACGTAATCCCGCTTGTCCAACGCTCACCCGGCGTCCATATCATACGGACCAGCGCCCCAACGACGATCGCGAGCACGAGCGATTCGAGCCACACATGACCAAATAGACGCGCTTGCAGCGTTTGCAGCAGCCATGCGATCAGGCATACGCCGGCACAGAGCGCAACACCGGGAATCAGTCCAATAAGGTAACAGGGCCCAACCGCATACTTGCTACGGGATGTTCGGCGATTCGGCGAAAGAGACGACATTTCGACACCAGTCGGTTAAACGGAGTGACTAGGCTATGCGTCGTTCGGTGTCGTGAAAAATACAAAATAGGCAGCTGTTGCCTGACTTTGAGTTATGCCACCTCATCTCCAGGTTCTGGCAGCCCCCTGCAGGCTGATCACGGCGATCGTTTCCCACAGGAAACGGTGTTGCACTTGCGGCATCCTTTAATGGCGGATGAAACGGCGCTACCATCGTGGCCGTCTCGTGGGAAATCGTGGGTCGCCGGATTTCGGACCATGAATCGGCCACGGCGATTCTCGCGGGCCTTGCCAATGAATTTCACTCATCTGTTTGCTTTCTATGAAGTTGCCCGCGCCGGCAGCTTGAGCGGCGGCGCCTTGCGTCTGCGGGTAAGCCAGCCCGCCGTTAGCCGCGAAGTCAAGGAACTGGAAGATCGCCTGGGTATCCTACTGTTCGACAGGCTGCCCCGAGGCGTGGCGCTCACCTATGCGGGAAAACTGCTATTCGATTACGCAGAACGGATATTCACCCTGGCCGAGGCGGCCCGATCCGAATTGAAGGAAATCGCAGGTCTTGACTCAGGGCACCTTCAAATAGGCGCGAGCGCAACACTCGGTGTCTACCTCGTGCCGAAGATGATCGCCACATTCACGACGCGCTATCCAAAGGTCAGCATCGAACTGACTGTGACCAATACACAGGAGGTCGTGCGCGGCCTCGGTAACGGCAACTACACGCTCGGTTTCATCGAGGGTCCATACGACGAAGCACGCCTGCACGCGCAATATGTTGGCTCCGACGAAATCGTACTCGCAGCCGCGCCGGGGTTGCGTCAAAGCAACGGGCAACTACTGTTGGCGCGCAATCTTGCAGAACGGAGGGTGATCCTGCGCGAACCGGGTTCGGGTACGCGCGCGGTGGTCGAATCCGCGTATCAGCGCGCCGGGTTCGAGATGGTACCTTCCATGTCGGTGAGCGATACGGAGGCCATCAAGCGCATGCTTGTTTCGCAACCGAGCATGGCCTACCTGTCCTCACTCACTATCGAGACGGAAATCGCCCGTGGCGAAATCCGCACCCTGGAGGTGGCTGACATGCGAATAGAACGCGCGCTGCATCTGGTCTGGCTCAAGAGGCGTTCGCTTTCACCATGCGCTCGGGCCTTCTTCGAACTAGCCCTTGAGCATACCGCGCATGCGGGCGGTCCTTTTCCCATCGCTGGGGGTCACGTTTGCGACGCTCCGGCAATGCAAAGCGACCAAGCCCGGCTAGCCCCCCGCGGCCATCCCTGACTTGGCTATGCGTGCGACTCGACCGCCCTCCCCGCTTTGAAACTGTTGAACGATCATATCGACGACGACACGCACGCGTGCCGTCCGGTGAAAATCGGCATGCATGCCGAGCCAGACATCGTAGGCACTTTGTACATCGGGCAGCACGCGCACAAGATCAGGAATGGCATCACCGATATAGGTCGGCAATTCTCCGATACCCAGCGCGCCTTGCAAGGAGGCGACGAGCGCGAGAATCGAGTTCACCTGTACGCCCGGCACCCGCAGGCTGGTTCTCAACGCTTGCAGCGGCGGGAACCAGCGGATCCCGTCGCCCGCGACAAGCGCGACGAACTCGTGCGCAACGAGATCGCCAATATCACGCGGCGTCGGGAAGTTCGCGAGGTATGCCGGACTCGCGTACAGCGCGGTCGTCAGACCGGGAAGACGACGCACGATAGCTGACGCCTGCTGCGGTCGTACGTTGCGCGCGACGATATCGTTCTCGCGTTGTGCGAGCCTGGAAAACGCTGAAGCGATATCCACCTCGATGCGAATCTCCGGGTACTTGCGACGCACCGATGCAATGGCCGGTATGACATACCCGGTGCCCAGCACATCCGACGTGCCAACACGGACCACACCGCGCGGCGACATATCTGCACCACCCGCGCGCCGCTCGAGTTCCAGCGCACTGCGCTCCATCTCCGTCGCGACGTCGACCAGTGCTTCGGCCGTGTCTGTCGGCAAATAGCCGCGGGGCGTGCGCAGAAACAGCCTGGCCTTCAGTTCATGCTCCAGCGCGGCCAGTTGACGGCTGACCGTAGGCGGATTGCTGTTCAATTCGCGCGAAGCGCCGGCAAGCGTCCGATGCCGATAGACGGCAATGAAAAACCGCAATCTGTTCCAGTCCATAGGTTCATTTCATCAGACGAACATGTCGACCAGTCGTTTCAAGAATGGAATCCGGCATTACCGAATCGACCGTTTATGCAAGTATCGCCGGAAACTAGACTGACCGTGTTCTCGTAACGAAGAGGGAGATGATGGATCTGAAACTGTCGGGAAAAACGGCGCTCGTACTCGGCGCGTCACGCGGGCTCGGACTGGCGAGCGCAATCGAACTGGGACGCGAGGGGGCGAACGTGATGATCGCTTCGTCGAACGGCGGCCATCATGCACACGCACTGGCGCAGCTACGCGAAGCGGGCGTGACGAACGCACACGCGATCACAGTGGACGTAAGGCGTCCAGACGACGCATCGCATGCGCTCGCCGATACCGTCGCCCAATTTGGCTCGCTCGATATTCTGGTCAACAACGCCGGAGGTCCACCCTTCGGCTCGTTCGACACGTTTGACGACGCCGCGTGGCAAGAGGCGTTCGAGCTCAGCTTCTTGAGCATCGCGCGCTTCACACGCCTGGCGCTGCCGCATCTGCGCCGCTCCGGCGAGGGCCGCGTGATCAATATCGTCAGCTTTTCGGTGCGGCACGCAATGCAGGGATCGATTCTGTCGACGAGCATGCGCCTGGGCGTAGTCGGCCTCGCCAAGCTGCTGTCACGCGAGGCGAACGGCAATGGCATCACCGTCAACAACGTGGCACCGGGATTGATACTGACCGACCGCATCCGCGAGTCGTCGCTCAAGCAGAAACTCGCGGACGGCAGAAGCGAACAACAGGGCCTCGCGGAACTGGCCGCGGAAGTCCCCTTGCGGCGCCTCGGTCGTCCGGAGGAACTCGGCGCGCTGGTCGCGTTTCTGGCGTCTCCCCGCGCCAGCTATATCAACGGCGCAACGATCCAGGTCGACGGGGGCCTCGGCACCGGCATTCTGTGATTCGCGAGGCCGGCGCGCTTCGGCTCGCGGCGCCGCTTCGTTCACCATTTCGTCAGACGAGAACCGCACTGAAAGCGGTCTAGAATGGATTCATTGTCTCAGTACGGAAACGATCGCCATGATCGACCTCAATGATCTGTATTACTTTTCGGTCGTGGTCGAGAAACGTGGCTTTTCCGCTGCGGCCGATGCAATCGGGATCCCCAAGGGCACCCTTAGCAAACGCCTGCAGGCATTGGAGCAGGCGTTGGGACTGCGGCTTGCGAACCGCACGACGCGCAAGTTCTCGCTCACCGAGGCGGGCGTGGACTTCCACGCGCACTGCCTGCGCGTAATGAACGAGGTACGCGATGCCGAGCAGGCCGCACAGGCGCGCCTGACGGAGCCGGTTGGACGCGTGCGCATCACGTGTGCGGCCGGCATCGTCCGGATGGCGCTCGATAGAGTGCTGCCGCCGTTTCTCGCCGTGCATCCGAAAATCGACATCGATCTGCAGACCTCCAGCCGCTATGTCGACATCGTTGAAGAAGGGTATGACATTGCGCTGCGCAGCCATACGGAGCCGCTGCAAAGTTCGTCGCTGATCGCGCGGCCCGTTGGGCAAACGCGCGTAGTGCTCGTCGCGAGCCCCACGCTCTTTGCGAATGGACCGCCCTCCGAGCCGGCTGAGCTGAACGGCGCGGACGGCATGCAGCTGGCGCGTCGCGATACCGGCTGTACCTGGTTGCTGCATGCCTCGGATGGACGCACCGCGACCGTTTCCTACCACCCGAGGATTCGCTGCAACGACGCGCCGTTCGCGAAGTTCGCGGCCCAGGCGGGGCTAGGCGTCGTCGCCCTACCCTCGCCGATGTGCAAGGCCGAACTCGCAGACGGACGGCTCGTGCGCGTCCTCCCGGACTGGCACATCCCACGAGGCACGTTAAGTATCGTCTTTCCGTCGCAACGCGGCATGACGCAAGCGATGCGCGCGACCGTCGACTATCTCGCCGAAGCGTTGCCCGCCTTGATGAACGACTGACTCCCTTCGCAAACAGCCTTCATTCGAGCGCATGAAAAAGGGCGCAGGCCCGATTTCGTCCTCGTCCCGATCGTTTCCACGCGGAAACAGTTTTACTCCTCCAGCCGTCTTTTTCATTGTTTCCCTGCTGTCTACGATGACGCTCTTCAAGGAGGAGCAATCAGATGGCAAATACGTTGTCCCGTGCCGAGCGGCGTATCGCTCAACGCGCACGATCGCTGAACAGTTCGGCGATTCGCGAAATTCTCAAGCTCACCGAACGACCCGACATGATCTCGTTCGCGGGCGGCGTTCCGTCGCCCGCCTCGTTTCCGCTCGCCGCACTACGCGATGCATCCGCTCGGGCGACGCATGCTTCCAGTGCCGACATCTTCCAGTACAGCGCGACGGAAGGCTATGCGCCATTGCGCGAATGGATCGCGCGCGCGCACTCGACCAGCCAGCATCCCGTCACGCCGTCCAACGTCCTGATCACGAGCGGCTCCCAGCAGGCGTTCGACCTCATCGGCAAGGTGCTTGTCGATCCCCAAAGCGCGGTGCTCGTGGAGCGGCCGACGTATCTCGGCGCGTTGCAGTCGCTCTCGCTATACGAACCCGAATTCGTGAGCGTGCAGACGGACGACCACGGCATCGTGTCGAAAGCGCTCGAGTACATCGAACCCGAGCGCGCCGCGCTGTTGTATCTGCAGCCGAACTTCCAGAATCCCACGGGGACGCGTCTGCCGTTCCAGCGTCGCAGGAAGATCGCGGAAATCGCCCGCCGCACCGGGCTCATCGTCGTCGAGGACGATCCCTATGCCGCGCTTGCGTTCGACGGCGGTCAGTTGCCGTCCATCCATTCGATGGCGCCCGACAACGTCATTTACCTGGGTTCGTTTTCAAAGGCCCTCGCGCCCGGATTGCGGGTCGGCTACATGATCGTGCCGGGCGCGCTGCAGCAAAAGTTCGTCCAGGTCAAGCAGGCGGCCGATCTGCATAGCTCGACGCTTTCGCAGCACATCGTCTACGAGACCGTGCGCGACGGATTGCTCGAATCTCACGTACCGCGACTTGCCAGTTTCTATCGTCAGCAATGCGAAGCAATGCTATCCGCACTCGACAGGCATATGCCCGAAGGCGTGCGCTGGAACGTGCCCGAAGGCGGCATGTTCGTCTGGCTCGCGCTGCCGCCCGACATCGACAGCGCGGCACTGCTCGAAGACGCGCTTGCCGTCAATGTCGCATTCGTCCCCGGCGCGCCGTTCTTTGCACGCGATCCGCTCCACCACTTTCTGCGCCTGTCCTTCGCGACCGTATCGCCGCAGCAGATCGACCGCGGCATCGAACGGCTGGCGGCGCTCATCAACGCGCACTCGCGTGCGTTCACCCCCGTTTTCGACCTGGAACTCGACCGATGACATCCCGGCTGACTCTGCTGTTGCTTGCCTCGCCCATTGTTGCCGCGCTTAGCGTGCCGTTCTACAACCGCATGACACCCACGCTCGACGGCTGGCCATTCTTCTACTGGTGGCAAACGGGCTGCGTTCTCGCGGGCGCGCTGCTGACGGGTGCAGCTTACCTGCTCGACGCGAGCGCCGTGCGCAAGTCCGCAGCGCGATCGCAAGAAGGTGCCGCATGAACGTAATGTCGATAGGTATCTTCATCGCACTTTTTGCACTGGTGAGCGTGCTGGGGATGGCGGCGGCGCGATGGCGGCGCAGCGATCTCAGCGCCATTCACGAATGGGGACTCGCCGGTCGGCGCTTCGGCACCGTCATGAGCTGGTTCCTGATCGGCGGCGACCTTTACACCGCGTACACCTTCGTCGCCGTGCCGGCGCTTGTCTTCGCTGCGGGCGCGACGGGGTTCTTCGCGGTGCCGTACACCATCATCACGTTTCCTCTCGGCTTTCTCGTCTTGCCGCGCCTGTGGCGCGTTGCGCGCAAGCATGGCCACGTGACCCTCGCCGACTACATCGAACAGCGCTTTGGCAGCCGCCCCCTTGCGCTCGCGATCGCGTTGACAGGCATTCTCGCGACCATGCCGTATATTGCGTTGCAACTGGTGGGCATTCGGGTCACGCTCGGCGCGCTCGGCCTTCCGACGCATGGCTGGCTCGGCGAAACGCCGCTTTTCGTCGCGTTCGGCGTACTCGCGGTCTATACCTGGTCGAGCGGATTACGCGCGCCGGCAATGATCGCTGTCGTCAAGGACTTGCTGATCTACGCGACGATCATCGGGGCACTGATCGTGATCCCGGCGCGGCTTGGCGGCTTCGGTCACATGTTCGCGGCGTTGCCGCCAGCGAAGCTGCTGCTGAAAGCGCCGGACGCCACGAGCCTCAACGCGTACTCGTCGTATGCAACACTCGCGCTCGGCTCGGCACTTGCGTTGCTGCTCTATCCGCATTCGATGACGGCAACACTCTCCGCATCATCCGATCGCGTGATCCGACGCAACATGGCCTTGCTGCCTGCGTATTCGCTGCTGCTCGCCTTCGTCGCACTGCTTGGTGTGATGGCGCTCGCGGCGGGTGTCGGCGCGATGCCCGAGTACGCGGATCAGTTCCGGCAATACGGCCCGAACTTCGCAGTGTTCGCACTTTTCCTGCACTACTTCCCTTCGTGGTTCGTCGGCGTCGCGTTCGCGGCGATCGGCATTGGCGCGCTGGTGCCCGCCGCGATCATGTCGATTGCCGCGGCCAATCTTTTCACGCGCAACGTGTGGCGGCCGTATTTCGCGCCGTATTGCAGCGCGGCGCGCGAGACCCGGGTGGCAAAGCAGGTCTCGCTGTTCGTCAAGTTCGGGGCGCTGGGTTTCGTGCTGTTCATGCCCGTTCAGTTTGCCATTCAGTTGCAGCTGCTCGGCGGCGTCTGGATCACGCAGACCTTGCCTGCCGTCGTGCTGGGTCTCTTCGTGCCCGCCGTGCGCGCGCGCAGTCTGATGGCGGGCTGGATATCCGGTCTGGGCACCGGCACGTGGATGGTGGCCGTGAATGGCTTCAAGACCGCTACTTACACGATTCATGTCGGCGCGCTCGCGATGCCGGTCTATGCCGCTGTGATCGCGTTGCTTGCCAACCTTGTCATCGTCCTCGCGTCGTCGGTCCTTTTCACGAAACCGCAGGAAGAAGGAGTCGAAGGTGACCTCCAGAACTGATAGCACCAACGCTGCGCTCGCGGGCATCGACATCGATACCTTGATGTCGCACCTCGCGTGCCCCACGGCCGAAACCGGCCTCGCGGTCGGCGACATGATGGAGCGCGTCAACGCCGCGTTGATCGATGCAGCGTTCACCAGACTCGATCCGCAGGCGGACGAACGCATCGTCGAGATCGGGCCAGGCAACGGCGGCCATATCCTGTCCGTGCTGACGCGTGCGCCACGGCTGACGCTCGTGGGCATCGACATATCGCCGACGATGACGTCTGCGGCTCGCGAACGCAACGCCATGTTGCTGGCGCGCGGACGCGTCGCGCTGACGACGGCGGACGTCGCCAGCATTCCCTACGCAAACGCCTCATTCGACAAGGCCATCGCGATCAACAGCGTCTACTTCTGGCCGGACCTCCTGGCAGCCCTTCGGGAAATCCGCCGTGTGCTGCGCGACGAAGGACAACTGGTGATCGCGGCGATGACACCCGAAGCGGCGCTGTCGATGCCGTTCAGCCGCCACGGTTTTCGCGTTCATGGACCGACCGCTTTTCGCGAAGCCTGCTTCGAAGCCGGCTTCGATCACGTGCAGATCGAACGCTATGTCGATCACGGGTCCGCGGCGCCCGCGCCCGCCGCGCAACGCACGTTCTTTCTCGTGCGCGCTTCGTGCATGTAGTGGATCACGCTTCAGGAGTGTTTTATGTTTCCTCATGTTCAATCGTTTCATGATGCAGTGACGGGCACTGTCAGTCACATCGTTCATGCGGGCGCGGGTTCGACTTGCGCGGTGATCGACCCGGTACTGGACTACGACACGGCGTCCGGGCGCCCGTCGACCGCGTCACTCGATCGCATCCTCGCGTTTATCGGGGAGCAGCATCTGGTCGTCGGATGGATTCTCGAAACGCATGCGCATGCGGATCATCTATCGGGCGCCGTCGAACTGAAACGGCGCAGGGGCGGCACCATCGCTACGAGCGCGCGTATCGCCGACGTGCGCTCGCTGTTCTCGACGACGTTCGATCTCGCCGACGAGCACGGCTTTGATTGTCTATTCGGACCCGAGGAAGCATTCACGATCGGCACAATGACGGCGCATGCGATTCCGACACCCGGACACACGCCCGCAGACACGGCCTATTTGATTGGCGATGCGCTGTTCGTCGGCGATACGCTGTTCATGCCCGACCTCGGCACGGCACGCTGCGATTTCCCGGGTGGCGATGCGAAAACGCTCTACGCGTCGGTCCGGCGGCTCCTGGCACTGCCCGAATCGACCCGCGTATTCGTCTGTCACGACTACCCGCCTGCGGGGCGTGACGTACGCTTCGAAACGACGATTGCCGAGCAGCGGCAACACAATATCCATGTGCGCGACGGCATCAGCGAAAGCGAATTCGTTGCGATGCGAACTGCGCGCGATCTCACGCTGAAGGTGCCCGCGCTGCTGTTCCCCGCGATGCAGGTGAATTTGCGCGGCGGACGTCTGCCCGCTTCCGATGACAACGGCCGTCGCTATATGCGGATTCCGATCGACGAGTCCTGTTTCGCGGCGGATCCCTCATGATCGGCGCGCCAAGACGGTTGCTTAAGCGCGCGGGTCCAGGCCGTGGCAATGCGTTTTGCTTCGCTACGGAAGCTCCGACTGGCGCGTGCATCGACGCAGATGCGCCTCCGCCATCAATGGACGACAGCGCCGCCCCGACCGCCCCGGTCGATTACGAAATCGAACTCATGCGCTACCTGCTGCTTTCGATGGCTGCTGCCTACTGAACACAGCATCGCTGTTCGTCGCCTGGAAACTTCAGCGCCGTGACGCGAGACTCCATCACCTCGCTGCGATGGGTACATCGTCGTCGCGCGCGCCGCTTTGGGAATTCTTCGAAATGAGAAAACGTGCAAGATTCAACGCGACTCCCAGTTTGCGCAAGCGCGATGCTGGCTCGTTTGTCATACGCCATTTGCCTGCGATCCTGCTGCTATTGCTTTTGGGCTTGAATGCGTTCGTTCTTGGCATCGTGGGATAGCCGTGATCACGCACTCAGGCGCGCACCACCGTCACGCCGGCCGCTTCGATCGGCTCGATCAGCTTCGCGTCCGCCGAACGCTCGACGACGATGGTCTGCGCCATACCGATTGGACCGATGCAATACGGCGACGCCGCGTTGAGCTTCGCGGCCGACGCCAGGACGACCGTTTCAGCCGCGCGCGCAGCCAGCGCGCGTTTTACATAGGATTCCTCGAAATCGCCCGTGCTCAGCCCGGCTTGCACGTGCACGCCCGTCACGCCCATGAAGTACAGGTCTGCGTGAATGTGCGCGATCGCCTCCACGGCCGCCGCGCCCACGGTGACCACCGAATGCTTGTAGAGCTTCCCGCCGATCAGCACGACTTCGATGGCGGGATGCTCCGCGAGCGCCACCGCGACGCCGGGGCTATGCGTGACGATGGTTGCCCGCAGATCGCGCGGCAGGCACTCGACCAGAAGCGCCGAGGTCGTCCCGCCATCGACGATCGCCACCTGCCCCGGCGCGATCATGTCCGCGGCCTTTTGCGCGATGCGCCGCTTCGCTGCCACCTCCATGCCGCGCCGCTCTGCGATAGGCGCCACCGCCGGCGAAGCCGGGAGCGCGCCGCCGTGCACGCGCTGCAACAGGCCCTCGGCGGCCAGCTCGCGCAGGTCGCGCCGCACGGTGTCCTCGGAAACGCCGAATTGCGCGCTCAGTTCGCCGGCGAGCACCTGGCCATCGCGCTTGAGCGCCGCGAGTATCGCTTTCTTTCGTTGATCTGTGAGCATGGGAATGGCGCACACCGGGTTACACGGGATTGCACGAATTTTCTTGATTTTGCACGAAACTGCACGATACCATGAATGGCGAATGCCGACCAAGGGGAACGAGATGACTGCAACGAAAGACCGCGTGCGAATGATCGAAACCACCGTGCTGTCCGACGACTGGTATGTGCTCCGCAAGGTGACCTTCGACTTCCTGCGCAGCAACGGCGCGTGGCAGCGCCAGAGCCGCGAGACCTACGATCGCGGCAACGGCGCGACCATCCTGCTGCACGATCCGCGCAGCGGCAACGTCGTGCTCACGCGGCAATTTCGCATGCCGACGTTCGTCAACGGGCACGACGGCATGATGATCGAAGCCCCGGGCGGCCTGCTCGACGACGCCGCGCCCGACGAGCGCATTCGCGCCGAAGTCGAGGAAGAAACGGGCTACCGCGTGCGCAACCTGCGCAAGGTGTTCGAGGCGTACATGAGCCCGGGCTCCGTGACCGAGAAGCTTTACTTCTACCTGGGCGAATACGACCCCGCCGAGCGGCCCGGCGCGGGCGGCGGAGTCGAAGAGGAAGGCGAGGATCTGGAAGTGGTCGAAGTGCCGCTTGGCGAGGCGCTAAGCATGATCGAGCGCGGCGAGATCGTGGACGGCAAGACGATCATGCTGTTACAACACGCGGCGTTGCGCGGTCTCGCGCGCTAACATACACACTTCGCTCGTTTTTTATCGATTGCCCATGTACATCGTTTCGCTGTTCTATACCGCTTCGCTCGAACGCATCGACGACGCCCTGCCCGCGCATCGTGCGTACCTCGACGCGCAGTTCGAAGCCGGCAATTTCATTGCCGCAGGACCAAAAATGCCGCGCGACGGCGGCGTGATCATCGCCTCGCACATGCCGCGCGAGCGGCTCGATGCGCTGCTCGCCGCCGATCCCTTCGCGCAGCAAGGCGTCGCCCACTACGAAGTGACGGAATTCAAGGCCACGCGCCTCGCGCCCGGCCTCAATCTGCCGCGGCCCGAAACGCCTTGAGTGTTGGCGCGGCGGGCTGGCGCCGGTTCAGTTCGGCGAGCCCGCAACTGGCACCACCATGCCCGACCATACGATTTCCAGCTCCACCGCAATGGATCGCGCGAGCCCGTCGAGCCCCGGAAACAGCGACGCATTCGTGATGTTCATGCGGTAGAGCCACTTCATCGCGTCCATGCGGATGCGCTCGGGCAGCACGATCTTGTGCAGCAGCTCCTCGTGGCTCTCGTAGCCTTCCAGAATGGCCTGCAACGGCTTGTCGATCACGCCCGGCACGACGAACGTGCCCGACTGCGCGACGAGCCGGTCGTCCATCTCGGTGGGCTCGCCCGACCAGAGAATTTCGTTCGTGTTGCTAAAGAAGTAGCGCTCGAAGTTGTCGTGCGCGCGCGGGTCGATCACATCGCGCGTGAGCGTGGGATTGACCTTGGGCAGCGCGCGGCTGTTCCAGAGCGCCGGCGTGTTCAGTGCGTAGACGGCGGCGTCGCCGGTGGCGCGTTCGAGCGCGAAAAAGGCCGCGACGAACGGGCTCTTGGTGAAATCGAGCAGCCGCGTGGGTGCGCCGTGGTGCTGCATGAGCGCGAGACAGCGCAGATCGTCCTTGAGCAGGTCCGGATGCGCGAGAAAGTTGTGCGCCTTGCGGCGAAACACGCGAATCGCGCGCTCCTCGCGCTGGCGCCATTGCAGCCGGTCGCCTACGTAGTCGCGCATGTAGCGCGTGAGCGAGCTTTCGAGGTGCCACTGCGCGTTCTGCTGTCCGCGAAACGCCCAGCCGTCGAGCTGCGTCGTCAGCGCCATGAATTGCTGCCAGTCTGTGAGTACCGTGGTCTGCATCGTGGTTCCGGTAGCGTTCGTTTTTGCGTCGCGCCGGGGTCGCGCGAAGCGCGCGCCCCGCTGGACACGCTAGCACATCGACAATGACAACATCACGAAGGTTTCGCCACGCACTGTGTGCACACTCAGGCGAATGTACGCAGCATCGCGATCTGCTCGCGCCAACGCTTCAGCACCTGCACGGGCTCGTAGAGCCGGAACGTCACGCCGCTCAGCACCTCGGCATACTTTGCGCGATGCCCGGTGACGGATTCGATTTCCACACGAAATACGCTCAGTTCGAGTGCCGTTTGCCGCTGCGCCACGGCGTGTGAGCGTGCGCGGATCTCCAGCAGCGCGCCGTCATGCACGAGCGAGAGCGTGAGGCGGCCGTCGCGCATAAGGTTCGCGGTGGTGCTGGACTGCGGCCAGAGCGCGATGAGCAGCGTGGTGGCGTTCACGGCCAGGATCTCGCCCGCGCTCAGTTGCGCACCGTGCGGCCAGCCGTCCTCGCTGACGGTCGAAAGGCGAACCGCATCGGCAAGACGCGCTTCGAGGTGCTCGCCGTCGAATTCTCGAACGAGCGCTGCGGGCAGTTGCGTGGGCGATGCGGGCTGCATCGCCTGTGGGGCCGGTTCGTTTTGCTCCATGGGGCGTTCCTTGCGGGTATCGCGTGCGTCGGGTCGTTTGAAATTGGACCGTAGCGCCGCGCCGAAGTCAAATCGCCCCGCCCTTCAGCAGCCGTTCAGCCCTTGGTCGCGCCGAACGTGAGCCCTGCTACGAAGTGCTTCTGCATCGCGAAGAACATCATCACCGAAGGCAGCGCAGCAAGGACCGAGCCTGCGGAAACGAGGTTCCACGCCGTCGTCCATTGCCCCTTGAGGGCCGCGACGCCCACCGTGATCGGCGCGGCGTCGTCGCCCTGGGTCAGGCACAGCGCCCAGAAGTAGTCGTTCCAGACGAACGTGAAGACGAGAATGGCGAGTGCTGCGAGCGCCGGGCGGATGAGCGGCAGCACGATGCGCACGAACACGGTCCATTCGTTCGAGCCCTCGATGCGCGCGGCCTCCACGAGTTCGAATGGCAGCTGCTTGATGAAATTACGCAGGAAGAGCGCGCAAAAACCGGTCTGAAACGAAAGATGGAACAGGATCAGGCCGCCGACGGTGTTGTAGAGACCCAGCCTGAGCGTGAGGTCGCGCACCGGAATCATCAGCACCTGGATCGGCACGAAGTTGCCCGCAACGAAGGTCGCGAACAGCGCCGCATTGCCCGGAAAGCGATAGATGGCGAGCGCATAGCCCGCCAGCGCTGCGAGCGCAATCGCCCCGGCCACGGCGGGCAGCGTGATCTGCACGCTGTTCCAGAAGTAATGGAGCATGGGCGAAGTCGTGAGCGCGTCGCGATAGTTCTCGATCATCGCGAAGTGTCTCGGCCAGCCCCAGTAGTTGCCTTCGCTCAGTTCCTCGGTGGAGCGCACCGAGGTGACCAGCACGGCAATCAGCGGCAGCAGCCAGATGACGAGCGCCACGGGCAGCGAGAGCTTGTACAGGCGGCGCGACGCGGGCTTCCACTTGTCGACCGGAATCGGAAACATGGGGGGCTCCTCGTAGCGAATTCAGTGCTCGCTGCGCAGCAGGCGGCGCAGGTGATAGACGATGTAGAGCAGCATGATCGCGAACAGCACGACGGCAATCGCGGCCGAATAACCGAGCCGGTAGTATTTGATCGCCTGGTCGTACATGTAGTACGCGAGCACGGTCGAGCTTTCGAACGGTCCGCCGCCCGTCATCACGGAGATGAGGTCGAAACTGCGCAGCGCGCCGATGATCGTGACCACCACGGCCATGAACGTGACGGGCCGCAGTTGCGGAAGGATCACGTGCCAGAGCATGGTCCAGCCCTTCGCGCCTTCCATGCGCGCGGCCTCGATCTGCTCGCTGTTGAGTGTGGTGAGGCCCGTGAGGTAGAGGATCATGCAGTACGCGGTTTGCGGCCAGAGCGCGGCGAAGATGATGCCCGGCGTGGCGTAGTTCGGGTCGCCGAGCACGGGGATGCCGCGGCCCAGCATGAGCGCGAGCAGGCCGAACGTGGGGTCGTAGAACCACGAGTAGATGAGGCCCACCACCACGCCAGAAAGCACGAACGGCGCGAAGAACAGCGACTTGACGATGCGGATGCCGCCCACGGCCTGGTTGAGGTACAGCGCGATCGCAAGACCCATGGGCGGTGCGAGCAGGAACAGCACCAGCCAGATCACGTTGTTCTTGAGCGCCGTGTAGAACGTGGGCGAGTGGAACAACTCGATATAGTTCGCGAAACCCACGAAGCTCGCTTCGGTCATGCCGTCCCAGTTGTAGAGCGAGAGACGCAGCGTGGAGAGAATCGGCCAGATCACGTAGACCACGAACATGATGACCGCGGGCGCGAGAAAGAGGCACGCGGCACGGCGCTGGCGCCGCGCGGTGGGCGACGCGCGGCGGCGCGGCTGAATGCCCCGCCCGCTTGCGTGCTGCATGCCGCCGTTCTCGCCGCCTGCCGGCGCGGCGCCGTCCACGCGATGCGCAACGGTGTGACTCACTGCCTGTCTCACGGCAAAAACCTCCGCTTGATTACCCGGCGGGCAGCGCCGACGCACTGCCCGCCTTCGCTTCGAACACCTTACTTCTTGTAGATCCGCTGACGCGTCTGCTCGAGCTGCGCGAGAATCGAGTCGAGCTTCGTCGGATCGGACACGAACTGCTGCATGCCCTTCATGCCTTCGTCAGCCATTTCCTTCGTCATGTCGCGATCATAGAACTGCGCAATGCCGCCCTTCGTGTTCGAGAGGATCTGGAAGCCGATCTTCGAAATCGGGTCTTCGGGCTCCGGCGACTTGCTGTTGGCCGAAAGCGAACCCAGCCCCTTGGCAAGCTGCGCGCCGACATCCGGCGTCTCCGCGAACGCGAGGAACGCACGCGCATCGGCCTTGTTCTTCGCCTTGCCCGGAATGTGCAGCGATTCGACCGGACCGTCTTCGGCGGTCGGCACGTTCGGGTCGATGATCGGGAACTGGAAGTAGCCCATCTGCTGCTTGACCGTCGGGCTGAAACCGCCCGTGATGAAGGTACCCATCAGCATCATCGCGGCCTTACCCTGGAACAGGAACGGCTGCGCCGCATCGAGATCGTACGAGAGCGAATTGGGAATGAAGTCGCCGTCGTCGAGCAGTTGCTTCCATGTGACGTAGACTTTTTTCACGCGCGGGTCGGTGTACGGCACCTCGCCTGCCATCAGCTTCTGGTGGAACGCGTTGCCGTTCAGGCGCAGATCCAGATAGTCGAACCAGCCCGCCAGCGTCCACGCGTCGCGCCCGGCCACGGCAATCGGCGCGATGCCCGCTGCCTTGAGCTTCTTGCAGGCATCGAGGAATTCATTCCACGTTTTCGGCTCGCTCTTGATGCCTACCTTGTCGAACAGGTCCTTGCGATAGAACATGCCCCACGAGTAATACACCGTGGGCGCGGCGTACTGCTTGCCCTGGTACGACGAAGCTTCCTTCGTCGAGGCGTACATGCTGTCCCAGTTGTTCTTTTTCCAGTCGTCCGAAAGATCCGCGAAAAGGCCGCGCTTCGCGTAGTAGGCCATGCGCTCGCCGTCGTGCCAGTTCACGATGTCGGGCGGCGCGGTCGTGAGCCAGTTCGGCAACTGGACCTTGTAGGCTTCCTCGTCGACGAACGACACCTTTACGTCGGTGCCGGGGTGCGTCTTCTTGAACTGTTCGATCACCTGTTCCCACACGGCGCGCTGGCTTGCGCCCTTGTAGGCAATGTTCATTTCGAGCGTGCCGGCCTGCGCCGCGCTCGCGAACGCGCCTGCAAGCGCGCCCGCCGCCAGCGTCGCAGCAACGAGCAGGGTGCGTGGTCTGAAGGTCTTGCCGATCATGCGTGTCTCCTTGGTTATACGTCGTTGTCGGTGCTGCATCGTCAGGAACTGCGCAATACGTCTATTTGCGTCTATTGCGAACGGTAGGCGCTCACGCCCTGCGGCTCTATCGTACGCGAGCCGATCACGTATGCATCGTCGGGAATATCCGCAGAAAGGGTGTGCGTGCCCGGCCCGTAGTTGAACACCCAGGTGAAGCCGCCGCGCCGGCTCACGCGGATCGCGTCGCCAAGCGGCTGCGGCGTGAGGCCCGCTTCGCGCGCCACGCGCGCAAAGAGCGCCTGCGTGCTCGCCTCGTCGAACAGGCTCGCGAGGTAGTGGACCGCGCCGCTCCTCACGTACGCGGGATGGCCGTCGCTGAACGTCGCGCGCACTTCCGGCACGGCCCATTCGTTTTCGCCGGTATCGGCGCCGAGTTCGATCAGATCGCGCCAGTGGCGCGCGTGGCCTTCGTGCGCGCCATCCATGTCGAAGCGCACCGGCTCGCTGATGTTGGGCCGCAGCGACTCCACGCGCCACACGCGCAGCGGCAGCAGCGCCGCGAGCGGCCCCGGCGGCAGGTTGGCGGGAATTTGGAGATCCGCGGTTTTCGAGCCCGTGCGCGGCCCGATCACCACCTGCGCGCCCGAACTGGCGAGGCGCTGCGCGAAGTCGTCTGGCACGACGGGCAGCGGCGGCACGACCACGAGCCGGTAGCCGTCGAGCGGCGCGTGCACCGAAACGATATCCACGTCGAAGCCGAGCGCGCGCAGCGCCGAGTAGTACTCCACAGCGAAGCGCGGATAGTGGAAATCCGCGCCCTGCGGATGAATCTCGAAGAGCCACTTCGCCTCGTAATCGAGCACGAGCGCAACCGGCGTTTTCACGTCGAAGTCGCGGCCGCCCTTGGTCACCGCGAGCACGGCCTCGATTTCCTCGGCCACGCGCGCCGCTTCCGCACTGGCGAGGTCGGGGCGGTTGTCGGGCGTATTCAGGCCCGCGTGCATCTGCTCCTGCGCGAACGGCGCCTGGCGCCAGCGGAAATACGACACGCAGCCCGCGCCGTGCGCGAACGCTTCCCAGCTCCAGAGACGCACCATCCCAGGCAGCGGCGCGGGGTTCCAGTGGGCCCAGTTCACGGGGCCGGGCTGCTGCTCCATGACCCAGAACGGCAGCTTCGACATGCCGCGATACACGTCGTGATTGAACGAGGCGAAGTCCGGGTGCCCGGTGCGCAGATAGCGCGCCTTCACGTCGGGTGCGTACCACTGCTGGTCGAGCGCGCCGAGCGGATAGCTGTCCCACGTCGCGACGTCGAGATCGGCGGCGACCTTGTAGTGATCGAACTCCATGAAGAGCTGCATGAAATTGTGTGCAATGGGCCGCCCCGGCGAATGCGCGCGCAGGATATCGACCTGCATGCGGTTGTAGCGCTGCACTTCGTCGGAGGCGAAGCGCTGGTAGTCGAGCCGGTGCGACGGATGCGCCTCGGTCACGGTGCCAACGGGCGCCTCGATTTCGTCGAAGCTGCGGTACTCCATGCTCCAGAACACGGTGCCCCAGGCGGTGTTGAGCGCGTCGATGCTGCCGTAACGCGCCTTGAGCCATTCGCGAAAGCGCTGCACCGCCGCCGTCGAGTAGCTGACCACCGTTTGATGGCAGCCGTACTCGTTATCGGTCTGCCAGTACGCGACGGCGGGATGCTGGCCATAACGCGCGGCGACCGCCTCGCAGATGCGCCGCGAAGCCTCGTAATACGCCGGCGACGAAAAATCGTAGTGCCGCCGCGAGCCGAACCCGCGCACGCGGCCATCGGCGCCCACGGGCAGGATGTCGGGATGCTGGTCGATCAGCCACTTGGGCGGCGTGGCGGTGGGCGTGCACATCACCACTTGCAGGCCGGCGGCACCGAGCGTGTCGATCGCGCGATCGAGCCAGCCCCAGTCGAATTCGCCCGGCGAGGGCTCGATGCGGCTCCACGCGAATTCGGCGATACGCACCTGCGCGATGCCCAGCGCCTTCATGCGCGCGGCGTCGTCTTTCCACATGGCCTCCGGCCAGTGCTCCGGGTAATAGCAGACTCCAAGACGCATCCCTGTGTCCTCGGTTGTTGTTTTCATGCGGGTTGATCGGCGGTGGCGAGCGGTGCAACGGCAAAGCCGTCTTCCGCGAACAGATGGCAGGCGCTCGCGCTCGCACGGAACTGCGCGGTATCGCCGCTACTGAGCCGGGCATCGCCGGGCGCCTTGGCGACGAGCACCGCCTCACCCGGCTGATCGAGGTGCACATAGCTGTGTTCGCCAAGCTCCTCGATCAGCGTGATGGCACGCGCAATCGTCAAGGCATCCTGAGCATCGCGCGAGGTGCGCGAGGCCACACCTTCCACCACCAGTTCGAGATGCTCGGGACGCACGCCGAACGTGACCGGCGCGCCCACGGCGAGCCGCGCGCCCTGTACCGGCAGCCGCACCGTTTCGCCGCTTTCGTCGAGCGTGACGCTCACGCCGTTCGTCTCGATAGCCGCCACGCGCGCCGGCAGAAAATTCATGCGCGGCGAGCCGATGAAGCCCGCCACGAAGCGGCTCGCGGGCCGGTGATAAAGCTCGAGCGGCGCGCCAACTTGCGCGATGCTGCCGTATCGTTCGGTATCCTTACCGCTATGCAGCAGGACGATCTTGTCGGCGAGCGTCATCGCCTCGATCTGGTCGTGCGTCACGTACACCACGCTCGCCTGCTCGAACTGGCGATGCAGGCGCGCGATCTCGATACGCGTCTGGCCGCGCAACGTGGCATCGAGATTGGAAAGCGGTTCGTCGAACAGGAACACGCCGGGCTCGCGTACGATCGCCCGGCCAATCGCCACGCGTTGCCGCTGGCCGCCCGAAAGCGCCTTGGGGTGACGCTCGAGCAACGCTTCGAGCTGAAGAATGCGTGCGGCTTCGCGCACCTTGCGATCGATCTCGGCCCTCGGCGTTTTCGCGAGCTTGAGGCCGAACGCCATGTTCTCGTACACGGTCATGTGCGGGAACAGCGCGTAGCTCTGGAACACCATGGCCACGCCGCGCTGCGCGGCACTCACGTCGTTCACGAGCTTGCCGCCGATCGAGATGTCGCCGTCGGTGACGTCTTCCAGGCCCGCGATCATGCGCAGCAGCGTGGACTTGCCGCAGCCCGAAGGGCCGAGGAATACACAGAACTCGTTCCTGCCGATCTCCAGATCGACGTTGCGAATCACCGGCGCATTCTCGCCGTATGCCTTCTGAACGCCGCGCAACGAAATGCTCGCCATCGTCCCGTCTCCATGTTCTAATCAGCGCGACACGGAGATTAAGCGCTTAATCAGCAGCCCATAAAAAAGCGATCGCTTCTGCGATCTGGCTGCCTTGTCTCCGATATTCGCTTTGATTGTCGGGCCAATGTTGCAGTGCCCGTCACAATCATGCAAATGTTGAATCGCCTTCCCATATTTTGAGATGGACATGTGAAATCCCATGCCGACCCTGAACGAAGTCGCGCGCCGCGCTGGCGTCACGCCGGCCACCGTCTCGAACGTCTTGCGCGAGCGCGGGCGCGTGGGCGAAGCCACGCGCCAACGCGTGCTCGAAGCGGTCGAGGCGCTCGGCTATCGCCCGCATTTGTCGGCCCGCGCGCTCGCCGAAGGGCGGCCGCCCACCATTGCGCTGATGGTGTCGAGCATCGCGAATCCGTTCTATCCGGAGTTCGCGCTCGCCGTGGAGAATGCGCTGCGGCGCAGCGGGCGCTTTCTCATCATCTGCAATACGGATGGCGACCCGCAAACGGGCCGCGCCTACCTCGAACAGATTGCGGGCACGCTCTCGGCGGGCGTGCTCGTGATGAACGCCAATCTCGACTTCGCCGACCTGCGCGCCACCGTGCGGCGCGGCGCGCCGGTCGTGCTGTGCATGTGGGAGCGGCCGCTCGACCCGCCGGGCCTGCCGTGCGTGGCCGTGGACTTCCGGCGCGCGGGGGAGCTTGCCGCGCAGCATTTGCTGACGCTCGGGCATCGGCGCATTGGGGCGATCGTCGGCAGCAAGGTTTCCGGCATTCACGCGGCACGCTATGACGGCTTCGTCGCGGCCATGCAGGCCGCCGGCCTCGACGGTGCGGGCGCGCCCGTACGCTATGCGCCGGACACCACGCAAGGCGGTTATGCGGCCACGAGCGAGTTGCTCGCACGGCATCCCGACCTCACCGCGATCTTCGCGACCAACGACCTGCCGGCGCTAGGCGCCATGCAGGCCGCCGCCGATCTCGGGCTCGACGTGCCGCGCGAGCTTTCCGTGGTCGGCATTACCGATATTCAGCTGGCGCGCGAGTCGCGGCCCCCGCTCACGACCGTTGCGGTCGCAACGACCGAGGCGGCAGAGCTGGCCGTCGAGTTGCTGACGGAACTGGTCGAAGCGCCCGGTTCGGCCGCCGGCGCGGCGGCGCGCGTGTGCGTGGTCCCGGCGCCGCGACTGGTCGTGCGAGCTTCGACGGCGGCGCCGCGGGCGCAAGGCTAACGAAAGAATTAGCATGACAAGTCCCACCCAGCGCAAAGATCCCATACGCAAACGTTAAGGTTCCCTCCAAACCATCCGTTAAACACGTTGGCGCTGCACGTGTGCACTGCCGCGAGAATACAAATCGAAGACGGCTGGAGAAAAACGAACGTGAAGCGAACAACGTTGAATCAGAAAGCCTGGGGCATCGTCGGGCTGCTATGGATCTCGCTCGTCGTGCTGGTGGTGGCCAACGCCTTCATGACGCGCTCGGGCATGGTGACGGACCGCAAGGCCCTCGTCGAGCAGGAGACGCAAACCGCATTGGGTGTGGTCTCGTACTATCAGAAAGAAGCGGCCGCGGGCCACATGAGCGCCGACGACGCGAAGCGCTTCGCCATCGCCACGCTGCGCGGCACGCGCTACGGCGACGACCAGAGCGGCTACTTCGGCATTTACGACAGCAACGCCGTGGCGCTGCTCGTGCCGCCCAAGCCGGAGATGGAAGGCAAGAGCCAGGCGAACATGACGGACCCGCGCGGCACGCATGTGGCGCTCGAGATCGTCAAAAGCTCGTCCACGGGCGGCGACGGCTACAGCAGCTACTGGTGGCCGAAGCCCGGCAAGAGCGCGCCGGTCGAAAAGATCACGTACTCCGCCCTCGTACCGGGCTGGGACTGGCACATCTTCACCGGCATCTATACCGACGACATCGACGACGCCTTCCGCAGCGCGCTGATCAGCAACCTTTTGCTCGTGACGGTGATCGGCGCGGCCGTGACGCTCGGCCTCATGTGGCTCATCCGCACGATTCGCCGCAGCCTTGGCGGCGAGCCGGACTACGCTTCGCAGATCTGCCAGCGCATCGCCGAAGGCGATCTCACGGCCCACGTGAATCTCGCGCCCGGCGACCAGCACAGCCTGCTTCATTCGATGCAGCAAATGCAGCGCCAACTGGTCGACACCGTGCAACGCATCCAGACCTCGGCCGAATCGATCACGACGGGCGCCAAGGAAATCGCGGCGGGCAACCTGGATCTTTCCTCGCGTACCGAAGAGCAAGCCGCGTCGCTCGAGGAAACGGCCGCCAGCATCGAAGAGCTCACGACCACGGTCAAGCACAATACCGACAACGCGCGCCAGGGCAACACGCTCGCGGTCAATGCATCGGAAGTCGCCGCGCGCGGCGGCGAAGTCGTGCGCCGCGTGGTCGAAACGATGAACGAGATTTCGAGCAGCTCGCAGCGCGTGGAGCAGATCATCGGCGTGATCGACGGCATCGCCTTCCAGACCAACATCCTCGCGCTCAACGCGGCCGTGGAAGCGGCGCGCGCCGGCGACCAGGGCCGTGGCTTCGCCGTCGTGGCGGGCGAAGTGCGCAGCCTCGCCCAGCGCAGCGCGACGGCGGCCAAGGAGATCAAGGACCTGATTGGACAGTCGGTGGCGCAGGTGTCGGAAGGCACGAAGCTCGTCGACGAAGCCGGTAAGACGATCGACGAGGTGGTGATTTCGGCGCGCCGCGTGGCCGACCTGATGGGCGAAATCGCGGCGGCGTCCGAAGAGCAGCACACCGGCATCGAGCAGGTGAACCGCGCCGTCGCGCAGATGGACGAAGTGACGCAGCAGAACGCGGCGCTCGTGGAAGAGGCATCGGCGGCGGCGCAGTCGATGGCAGCGCAGTCGAACGGGTTGCGCGACGTCGTGACGGTATTCCGCGTTGGGGCGCAGGCCGAGTCTGCGCTTGCGTCGACGGTTGCAGCTCCGGATCAACGCGCGCGTGCCGTGCGCCCCGCCGCACCGCTCAAGCGCCCTGCCCCCGCGCCCGCGAAGGCCACGACAACCACGCCGGCCCGCAAGGCCGCCAACGCAGCGCCCGCGGTCACAGCAAAGGCGGCATCGGCCATCCCCGTGGCCACCGCCGCTCACGAAGCGGCAGACTGGGAAACGTTCTAATCGTCGGTCGCGAGGTGATCACGCAAGGCGCCCGCCCTCACCGGGCGCGCCTTGCGCCGCCCGCCATGCGGCAAACGTGATCAACCCGGGCGCAAGTCCCGGATCGCCGATACGGGTCCAGCTCGTATGCGTGTCGTCGAGTCCCGCCACCGGCTGCGGCGTGGCGAACTCCACGCGCGACATGCCGGGCCGATACGCCTCGTTCGGCCAGTACACCGGCATGACGCGGCGCGCCGCCATTTCCTCGCGCAACGCTTCGGGACCGCCTTCGTCGGTCACGACATCGCATTGTGCCGCCCAGTCGTGACTGTCCCACGCGAGAAACACGCCGGCGTTGCCTTCGGCGTCGAACGTGAGCACGGCGTTCTGCTCGGGGCGCCAGTAGTACTCGACGATGCGCTCGCGCTGCGCGACTTCGTGCAGCACGTCGGCGACGCGCCGGTTCGCGTAGATCGCGCCCACGCCGTGCACGCCGATATGGCCGCGCCGTGCGCAGAACTTGCGCTTGGCGTCTTCTATCGCGCCGCGCAGCTTGCGGGTCATCGCCGGATCGGACTTCTTCACGTAAAAGTCGATCAGCCCCGCGTTGAACGCCTCCACCGCGTGTGATTCGTCGGCCGTGGCCGTGAGCAGGATGCGCGTGCACGCCACGTCCTTCGCGGCGGCCAGGAAGTCGACGCCGGTCATCTCCGGCATTTCGTAGTCCACGACGAGCGCCGCGATATCGCCGAAGCGCGCCGCGTCGGTCATTACGTCCTCACCGAGCGCGTTGCCGCCGCGCTTCTCGAACTCCGACCATGCCGCGCCCGCAGCGGGGTTGCGCGCACTCTGCCGCGCCTCGTGCGAAGCGACGAAGGCCAGCGCTTCTCTTGCGCTCGTGAAGTAGCGATCCGTGCCCGCGCCCGGAAAGAGCCCGCGCAGCGCGTAGAGGAAGTCGGGGCTGTCGTCGAGGAAAACGACGGAGACGGGATGGTAAACCGGCTGTCTGACGATGGAACTCATGCTGGATCTCGGTAAGCGCGCTGCGCCTCATGCGGCGCGCCCGACACCTGGAGCGGCACCGCGCGGAAAACATGTCGATTATGCGGCGTCTCGCCTGGACACAGCAACCCGAAGCCGCAGGTGCGCGCTCAATCGAACGCGCGCAAACGTTATCGCACCCAGCGAGCATGAAGCGGTTTGCGTATGTGGGGAGCACGGTATTGGATGAAGAGGAACGCGAAGAGAATGGTGCATGCCTCCGTTTCTCCGGAGGCACGCGCGGCTGCCGCCTGCAGTCCCTATCTGGAGTCACTCTGATGTACGCACGCGAATCCATTCCCGCCGTCCTGTCCCGTGGCACCGCCGGATTCTCCGACGAAATCATGGAAGCTACGCCGACCAAAACGTTTCATCACGTCATCGACATCTACCTGAAGGACTCGAACGCATTCATGAACACCTATTTCGCCCGTTATTTCGAATGGCAGGGCATTTGCCGCGAACGCTGGTTTCACGAGTGCATTCACAACAATCTGCTCGCCTCGGGGGGCGTGTTCGTCACCAAGCGCGCACACCAGGAATACGTGCAGGAAACCTTTCCGTTCCAGCGCGTGGATTGCTACCTCAACACCTTCCAGGTGCGTCAGTGCTCCGCGTATCTCGTGTTCCGCTTTTGCGTGGACGGGCGGCCCGTTTCGCTCGGCTATCAGCAGATCCTCTTTGCCGGCACCGATAAGCGCATTCGCCGCTTTCCGCCCGGCATCATCGAGCGCGTGAAGGAATACGAGCTGGTCCTGCCTTCGGGTTCGAACTGAGCGGATTGAACCCGGCTACCTGAACTAGCCCGCGAAATCCTGCCCCGCCGGAAAGCGGCGGGGTTTCGCCGGCGCATCGTGCAGCGCGCGGTCGGCGCTCGTGCCGGGCTCGGGCAGGCGGATCGTGAAGGTGGTGTACACGTGCGGCTCGGACTCGCAGGCGATCGTGCCGCCCAGCGCCTCCGCCACGCGGCGGCAGAATGTGAGGCCCATGCCGGCCCCGCGCCCGTGCGCCTTGGTCGAATAAAACGGATCGAACACGCGCGGCAGGATATCGGCGGGAATGCCGCAACCGTTGTCGGTAAAGCGCAGCACGCAAAAGCCCGCTTCGCTCGTTGCACTGATCTCCACGCGGCCCACGTAATCGCTCACCCTGTCGCTTCGTTCGGCCATTTCCGCGTGAATCGCGAAGAGCGCGTTCTTGAGCAGATTGAACAGCACGAACACGACGAGCGAATCCGAGCCCGAGAAACTCAGTTGTGCGTCGATGGGTGCCACCTCGACCATGTCGCGCTCGCCAGTGCGGAATGGAAAGCGCTCGAGCGCCGCATTCACGCAGGAGCGCACCGGGTAGGTCTCGAAGCTGCGGCGGTCGAGCCGGTCGAGCGTGAAAGAAGCCAGCGACATTTCGACCACGGTGCTCGTGCTGTCCACCTGGCGGCGTATCGAGGTGGCGAGCGAGGAAAGGCGCTCCGACTGACCGGGGTAGAGTCCGTCCACGCACAACTGGTGCTGCACGGCCAGCTGATAACCGCGCATGAGTTCGGGCAACACGTTGCCGATTTCCTCCGCATGCATGCCGATGGCCGCGAGCGGCGTGGCGACTTCGTGCGCCACCGTAGCCGCGATGAGGTACGGGCGCATGAGGCCGAAACGCACGATCGTGACCGCGAGAATGCCAAGGCTGATCGCGATGAACACCGCGCCCACGGGATAGAACGCGAGCCCGTAATTGACGGCGTAATCGGTGGCGGCGAGTGTGTACAGGCCGAGACTCACGAAGCACAGGTCGAGCAGCTTGCGGCGATCGTGCGCGTGCGTCTGACCGCGCGCGGCGTACAGCAGCCAGGCGCTGCGGCACGCGAGCAGCACGGTCTGCGCCACGTGCACGGGATGCAGCATGCCCGCCTTCGGATACTTGCCGAAGAAGAACGTGCCGTAGCCGTCCACGACGGAATCGCTCAACAGCAGCAGCGCCGCGAGCAGCACGCTGAGCAGATACGAGGCGATGAGGAGCGGGCGTTCGCCGCGCCGGGCGCTCACTTCCGTCACGAAGTGATAGAACGTGGTAGGCAGAAAGAGGATGAAAAAGTATCCGACCTTCACGAGCACGCCGGACAGTTCGGGGTCGGACGTCTGGAACAGAAAGGCCCAGGTGCCCTGCCAGAAGAACGTGGTCGCGCACATCAGGGCGAACGGCACCGAGAGGCGCGTGAAGCCCTCGGTCAGGAGCACGTAGACGCCGAATCCGAGAAATAACGCGGACACGAACGCTGGCAGGATCGAGTACATAGTCTGTCGCGTGGGTTCTTGTTCTTACCGACCTGGTTGGCGCGGCGCGTTCCCTGCAGCGTTCCCCGTGCGCCCAATGTGCGATTCGCGGGCCGGATCTCGCCGCCCGATGCAAGGCGCATGAAATGCGCGCCGATCGAATCGATTTTGCCGATTATCGCCGCTAATCCCGGATTGCGGCGAAATTTTGCCGCTATCGGCACCGCCGCTATGCGCCGCGAATCCGCGATGGCCCAATTTCGGTCGAATTGGCAGAAAACCACGGCATCCGTCGATTGAGGACAACCCTGGCGCCGCCCAGAATAGCGCTCATCACCCACCCCGACGGAGCATCCAGATGACCCCGACCCTCGCCGATGTCGCCATCCCCGACAGCAAGCTCGCCCGCGAAATCACCGAACTCGTGCGCGACACCGAATCGCCGCTGCTGTTCCATCATTCGAGCCGCGTCTATTACTTCGGCGCGCTGGCCGGCCGCCGGCTCGGCCTGAAGTTCGATCGCGAACTGCTGTACGCCGGCGCAATGTTTCATGACATGGGCCTCACGCACGCGCACAGCAGCGAGCACGAGCGCTTCGAAGTAGACGGCGCGAATGCCGCGCGCGACTTCCTGCGCGGCCATGGCATCTCGCAGCAGGACATCGACCTCGTGTGGACCGCCATCGCGCTGCATACGACGCCGGGCATCCCGCAGCACATGCATCCGGTGATCGCGCTCGTGACGGCTGGCGTCGAGATGGACGTGCTCGGCATTGCCTACGACCGCTTCAGCGACACCGAACGCGAGGCCGTGGTGCACGCGCACCCGCGCAGGGAGCACTTCAAGGAGGACATCATCCAGACCTTCTATGACGGCATCAAGCACAAGCCCGCCACGACGTTCGGCAACGTCAAGGCCGACGTGCTCGCCGACAAGGACCCGCACTTCCATGCCGGCAACTTCTGCAGCGTGATCCGCCATTCGGCCTGGCGCGGTTGAGTGACACCCGGAGCGATCCGGGACGTCTGAGGCGGCATGCGGCGCGGTTCTGACAGGCGATGCTATGCTCATCGCGATGTCCGCAAACGCGCTGCCGGGCCACGCTGCAATGCGATGCGCGCGCGTCCAGTCACAGTCCGCCGAGGGCTTCATGCAGCACACGCCAGGCCGCACGCGGCCGCACGGCTTCTCCAGCATAGTCATGAAACGCCCGCATCTCGTGGTGACGGTGTGCTTTCTTGCGGCCATGGCGCTGGTGAGTGGCGTCGGCCTGCGCCAGCTCTACCAGATGACGCGCTACGACCTCCATAGCCGCCAGCGCGACCTGGAGGTGCGCGCCGTAGGCGTGGACGCGCTGATTTCCGCAGAGCGCCGACGCCTGCTGTTCCTGCGCGACTATGCGGAACATCTGCTCGCTTCGCCGGGCCAGCAGCGCGCCGGCTTGCAGAATCCGAAGGTGCAGGCCGCGCTGCGCGACAGCGGCCGGCCGCAATGGGAGGCTCCCGGCGCGATGGATGGACCGCGCGTTTTCGGCACCAATGCGCAAGGGCTCGCGGGAATCGAGGGGTTTGACCGCGACGCCGCCGCACTGCCCGCCGACATCGTGCTCGCGCGCTCGATCAGCCCGCTCCTCGCGATCAGCCAGCACGCCGACGCGGTGCAAAGCACGGTCGCGTACATCTCGGCCAACGGCCTGTACGTGCTCTCGCCCGAGCGCCCGGACGCGCACGCGCCCGACCTGTTGCGGCGCTTCAGCACCATGCCCTACTACCGCCTGCATGCCACCGGACAGAATGCGGGACGCGACATCGTCTGGACTCCGATCTATACGGAATCGAAAAAAAGCGAGGCGATCGCCACGCTCAGCGCGCCCGTCTACACGAACGGACAGTTTCGCGGGGCGGTGGTGATGGACGTCGCACCCTCGCGCCTGCTCGCGCTTCAGCTCGCCACCTCGAATCTGACCGACGACGAGGCGCCTGCCGAGTTCGGCCTGCTGAACAGTAACGGCGACCTTGTCTACTTCGTCAATGGCGAGATCACGGCGCAGCGTCCCGCGCGCTTCGATCCGTATCTGCTCGACGTCGCGCGAGCGTCGGCGGCGGCCTGGTTAAAGCGCGGCAAGGGCTACGCCGTGCACTCGGGCCGGTATCTGCTGTTCCAGCACGTGGGCGATACGCACTGGATCCTGCTCACGGACACGGACGATTCAGAACTCACGCTCGCAGCAGCGCGCCGCGTGTTCAACAGCCCGCTGATCGTCGCCTGGCTGGCGATCGCGGTGCTGCTCGTCGGCACGCTGCGCATCGTCAAGCACATATTCGGCCAGTACGTCGAAGCGAGTACGCGGCTTGAAACGCTCGCGCGCAGCGATCCGCTCACCGGCCTCGCGAACCGCCGGCGCTTCCAGGAAGTATTCGACGAAACACTGGAACGCGCCGCCCGCGAGGGCGCTGAAACGGCGGCGCCCGCCGTGGCGATGCTGATGCTCGATATCGACTACTTCAAGCGCGTGAACGACCGCTTCGGCCACGCGGCCGGCGACCGCGTGCTGGTGATCTTCGCGGACATCCTGCGCAACAACCTGCGCAGCGCGGAAATGCCTGCGCGCGTGGGCGGCGAGGAATTCGCGGCGCTGCTTCCCGGCGCCGATCTCACGACGGCCGCGAGCGTTGCCGAGCGCATCCGCCGGGCGGTCGAAGCGCACGCGGCAGACTCGGCGCATGGCGCCAGTGTGCCGGGCGAAGCCGTGAACCCGGATGCGATTGCATTCACCGTCTCGATTGGGGTGGCGGCCAGTCCCGCCGACTGCCCCGCCCACTACGAAGCGCTCATGCAGGTCGCCGACCGGCGGCTCTATGCCGCGAAGACAGGCGGCCGCAATCGCGTCGTTGCAGAGGATTCCCGATCGATCGATCCCGCGCGTGCCTGATGTGGGTTTGCCAATCCCGGTGGCCGCATTCATGCGCCACGCATGAGCGAAAACCTCGTCGGCCACTGCGATTGCGCTTGCGCGCCGGACAGCAGCGCGTCGCCGCCAGCGGAAAGACGCTACCATCGGCAGCGGCGATCGACGAAGGCCGCGCGTCGCCTTCGTCCGCGACGCCGGAGCCCGACCGTACGCCATGAGCAGCCGACTCACCGCCCTGACGACCTATTGTGTCGTGGCGTTCGCCGTCCTGGCAACGCTCACGGCGGCAGTGTATGCGTCGGACGCCGTCAACGAACGCCAGCAGCGCCAACAGGTGGACGTCTTTTCGAATCGCGCGCTGCTGCGCGCCGAACTGGTCACCTCCGAAGCCGACTCCGCGCTGCGCCAGCTCATGTCGTACCCCGACACGCCGTGCACGAACGACCACATGCAGCGCCTGCGGCAGGTCGAGGAGCAGTTTCGATACATTCGCGAAGTCGCCTCGACCCATGACATGCGGCTGCGCTGCAGTTCGCTGCACGGCGCTGTCGACATCGCGTTGCCGCCGCCCGAATGGACCTATGCAGGCGGCTTCACCGCCTGGCATACCGAAGTCGGCAAGCGCGGCAACGAGCGGCAGATGCTCAACGTGCGCCTGGGCAACCACGTCGTGGTGATCGATCCGCGCTTCTACCTCGACATCGTGCCGCTCGACGACACCATCAAGCTCACCGTGCTCGAAACGCAGCACGGCGCCGTGATTTCAAGCTGGCCGCACACGGACGACGCCCTCGTACGCGCCGCGCTCCAGCGCACCGGCAGCCCGTATTTCGAAGGCCGCTATTACGTCGTCGAGCGCTCGAGCCGTTATCCCATTGCGGTGGTCGCATACGAGCCCGAGGACCGCATGCGCCGCGACGTGCCGGCGCAGCTCAGAACGCTGCTACCGCCCGCGCTCGTCCTGAGCGCCATCGGCACGTGGCTCGTCCTGCGCTGGCGCCGCACGCTGCGCACGCCGCGCAACGCGATGCTGCAGGGCATCCGTCGGCGCCAGTTCGTGGCGTGGCTGCAGCCGCTCGTCTCGCTGGAGAGCGGGCGCTGCGTCGGCGCCGAAGCGCTCGTGCGCTGGAAGCTCGAAGACGGCACCCTTGTCGCGCCCGACACGTTCATTCCGATGGCGGAGTCGCTCGATCTCATCGAGCCCATCACCGATCAGGTCATACGGTCCGTGTTCGAGGGCGTCGGCGCGATGCTCGCGCGTCGCCGCGATCTGCACGTCTCGCTCAATCTTGCCGGCAAGGATCTCGCCGGCACACGCGTGCTCCAAACCCTCAAGGCGAGCCTCGCGAAATATGGCGTGCGCCCCGAACAAATCTGGTTCGAAGCGATTGAGCGCACGCTCATGGATACGGCCAGCTCCGCACCCGTTCTCGAAGCGTTTCGCGCAGCCGGTCACCGCATCTTCATCGACGATTTCGGCACGGGATATTCGAGTCTCTCGTATCTGCAGGCATTGCCCGTGGATGGCATCAAGATCGACCGCTCGTTCCTCCTCTCGCTGGCGAGCGGCGAGGAAATGAACAAGATCGTGCCGCACATCATCGAAATGGCGCGCAGCCTCGACCTGCTGATGGTCGCCGAGGGGGTGGAAACCGAGGCGCAAGCGCAATATCTGCGCGAGCGCGGCGTGCAGTTCGCTCAGGGCTGGCTCTATGCGAAGGCCATGCCCGCTGACGAATTCCTGCGCTACCTGGAGCGTGAAGCGGCGCGCACGCGCGAGACGTGAGCGTGGCGCACGCTCAGGCGAACGGACCCGGCGACGCGGCGTGCGGCAACCCGCCAGGCGAGTGCGGGACTGCCACGCCGCCGCACCGTGCCGCAGCCGACTTGCTGAGCACGGCGCTGTCGTAGCCACGGCCGGCAAAACGCACGACATCGACGAGACTGAAGCCTTGTGCGCGATAGAACGCGATGAGGTGGTCGGCGGGAAACGGCGTGTCGAGCGCGAGCTGCGTGTAGCCGCGCGCAGCCGCCCAACGCCCCGCGAAAGCAAGCAGCGCGCGGCCGATACCGCGGCTTTGCCATTTTGGCTCGATGCCGAACTGATGGACCGAAGCCACACTGCGCTGGCGATAATGTTCGCACTGCGAATGGCTATCGTGACCTTCCACCGTGAGCGTGCCGATGATCCTGCCATTGCAGACAGCGACGAAACAATCTCCAGCCAGCGCGCGTTCGCGCGTGAGGCTCGCCGCCTGATCGGCACATGAGCAGTGCAATCCGAGCGACGCGAGCCGCGAAAACGCGCGATGCAGCAGACGCGTCAGCGCTTCCCATGAGTCGTGGCGTGGATCGAAGCGCCTCAGCACGAGCCGGCCGAGGCCGGGCTGCACGGAGCTGATCTGCTCGTCCGGGCGCTGGCTTGCACGCGAGATCGACATGGCGTCTCCAGTCGTTTCGATGCCTCCAGTCTAGGGTTGCCCGGTAAGGGCCACAAGAAAAAATCTCGTAAAAACCGGCGCGATGGTTGTGAATGCAGTGGTGTATGCGCGCTAGCCTTGCTCGGCCATACGCTCCACCACGGCGAGCACGATGCGTCGTGCCGAGTCGATATGCGCCACGGTCAAGGCGCGCGCGCCGCGTGCGTTGCGCGCGAGGCACGCTTCCAGGATGGCCTCGTGTTCGTGCTGAAACGAGGGTGTGTCGGCAAGGAGCGTATTTTGCAGCCGCTCATAGCGCTCCACCTGCGCGCGCAGTTCGCGGATCGCCGCCAGCTGCCGTGTGTTGCCGCACGCGCCGTAAATCAGTTCGTGAAATTCACGGTTGAGTTCGCCCTGCTTCTGCGTGGTGACTGCTTCGCCCAGCAGCCGGTGAACGAGTTCCGCGCGCGCAAGCGTTTCGTCGTCGATGCGCTTGACCCCGCGAAAGACCGCGTCTCCTTCGAGCAGCGCGCGCAGGCCGTAGATCTCCTCCACGTCCTGCACCGTGAGCATGCGCACGACCGCGCCGCGATTGCGGAAAATCTCGACGAGCCCCTCGCGCGCGAGCCGCTGGATCGCTTCGCGCAGCGGAATGCGGCTCACCTCGAAACGCTCCGCGAGATCGCGCTCGACAAGGCGCTCGCCGCTGCCCAGCTCACCGCTGACGATCAGGTCGCGCAACCCGGACGCAACCGCGTCCGCCGTGGAGTCGAATTTTGTTTCCATGCGTGTCATGCCCGGTTAGTGCCCGGTTCGCTTTCAGGCCAGTTCGGCATAATGGTATACCAAAATGCCGAATGCGGTCATAATGGCGTATCCCCTTTTCGATCGAACGGAGAGTCAGCATGACGCATGGCGAACACACCTACCGCGTTTCGGTGCAATGGACGGGCAATCGCGGCAGCGGCACCTCGGGTTATCGCGACTACGACCGCGATCACGTGATCCGCGCGAACGGCAAGCCGGACATTCCGGGCTCGTCGGATCCGGCCTTTCGCGGCGACGCTTCGCGCTGGAATCCGGAAGATCTGCTGGTGGCCTCGGCTTGCGCGTGCCACAAGCTCTGGTATCTGCACCTGTGCGCCGAGGCGGGCATCGCCGTGCTCGCCTACGAAGACGAGGCCGAAGGCACGATGGCCGATACGCCGCAGCGCGGCGCCTTCACGAAGATCGTGCTGCGCCCGCGCGTCACGATCCGCGCGAGCGACAACCGCAGCCTCGCCGAGCGGCTGCATCACGCAGCGCACGAGCAGTGCTATATCGCCAATTCGGTGAACTTCCTCATCGTGTGCGAGCCGGCCATCGAACTGGCTGCGTAACGCTCGCGAACGCCCCAGGCGGCTCGGGCCAACGTGCCGGCACTCCCGCGAGTGCCGGAAACAAAAGGGCTCGATCCCAAATTCCCGCTGCAACGTTCGTGAACGTCGTCACGACTGACTGCTCCCTCCGAAACAGCCCCATATAAATCGTATGCGATTTAATCTTATGCGCTTGACACGGGGAAATTTCTTGTCCATTATGCATCGCATGCGATTCGATCTTACGCGACGCATATGACCCACCCCTGAATTCCATCAAGGAGCGCAACATGGCAACGATCGACAAAGTGCTGTTCTCGGGCAACACCCACACTACCTTCAATCACGACCCCGCAGCCCAACGCGGCGAATTCGGCGTGGTCGACATCCACCTGTCGTCTTCGAGCGGCGAAACCCTCGACATCGTCGCGACCGAACCGCACCCGCGCGCCGAGCAGCTGTTCGCCGGCGCATGGTCCGCCTGCTACATCTCCGCGCTCGCCATCGCGGCCTCGCTGAAGAAAGTCGCCCTGCCGGCGGACGCCTCGGTGGACATTCGGGTCGATATCGGCCAGACCGGCGCCGCCTGGTTCCTGGGCGCGCACTTCACGGTCACGCTGCCGGGCGTCGAGCAAAACGTGGCCGAGGCCATCGCGCGCAGCGCCCATCAGATCTGCCCGTACTCGAAGGCCGTGCACGGCAACATCGACGTGAGCCTCACTGTCGTCACCGCATAACCGGCGAACGCAATCGCCTCTTTCACCCCATTTCACTGCAATTCACCTAGCGAGATCCGATCATGAAGACCCAATTCATCGCCAAGCTCCTCATCGCCCTTTCTGTCAGCGCAACCGCCCCCGCATTCGCCAGCGGCTACGGCCCGGCCCCGTCGTATCGGCCCGAAGTCGGCGCACCGGCATCGCAACGCGGCCAGAGCGTGCAAACGCTCGCCGCCGAGCGCGCCGAAAGCGGCACCGCAGCGACGGCTTACGGCGGCGTGGCCGACACCACCACGGGCGCGGGCGGCCCCGTCTCGATGGAGCGAAACAACCTCTTCGCCCACCATTGATTGCGACACGGCGTCGTGGCTGTTTCGGCGGGCATCGCAATGGCGATGTGCGGCGGAACCGGTTTCGGCCTACGATATAATCGCAAGCGATTTATTCAAGTTTGCGAGCCATTGAGGCCTTTGCCCGAAGAGGATGACCATGAAATCGACGGACCACCCGGCGCAGGGCGCCACGCCCGCGCCGCTCGCAGACTACCTTTGCTTCGCGGTCTACTCGACCAATCTGGCATTCGGCAAGGCATACAAGCCGATCCTGGACGAACTCGGGCTGACCTATCCGCAGTACATCGCGATCATCGCGCTCTGGGAGCAGGACAACCAGACGGTGAGCGGCCTGGGCGAGAAGCTCTTTCTCGAATCGAACACGCTGACACCGATGCTGAAAAAGCTCGAAGCGATGGGGTATGTGCAGCGGCGGCGCGATCCGGAAGATGAGCGTCAGGTGCGAGTCAGCCTGACCGCGAGCGGCCGGAAGCTGCGCGAAAAGAGCCTGAAAATCGCGGATCTCACCGACGCGACCGGGCTGGGCCACGACGAATTCATGAAACTGCAAAGGGCGATCGTGAACCTGCGTGCCAATCTGATTCGTTCACTCGACACCGAATAGCCGTCGCAGCGACGTGCACAGTTTCCGCGCGCCGGCTTCGATAAGTAATAGTTAGGACTACAACCCATATCGCGGTTGGGGAAAGGCATGCGCACGTCCAATGCTTCCTGCGCGCCATTATCCAACGTCACCATCAGGAATTGATATGTCAAACGATCTTCATCCCACGCCCCTTTCGCGCCGGCGCTTCATCGGGGCCGCTGCCGTGACGCTTGCAGGCGCCGCAATGAGCCGGTTCGCCTTCGCGGAATCGAAGCCGTCGGCCGGCGGACTCACGCAGATTGCCGCCGGCGATCCGTCTGCGATTCGTCCGCTGCGCGTGCATGCGCCGGAAGCGGCGCTGACCGACCTGCGGCGCCGCATCGTCGCGACGCAGTGGCCCGAGCGCGAAACGGTCGACGACGCCTCGCAAGGCGTGCAGCTCGCGACCATGCAACGGCTCGCCAGCTACTGGGCCAACGACTACGACTGGCGCAAGGTGGAGGCGAGGCTCAACTCGCTGCCGCAATACGTCACGGAAATCGACGGGCTCGATATTCACTTCATCCATGTGCGCTCGAAGCACGAGAACGCGCTGCCGATCGTCGTCACGCACGGCTGGCCCGGTTCGATCATCGAGCAGCTGAAAATCATCGAACCGTTGACCAATCCAACCGCGCATGGCGGGAGCGCATCCGATGCGTTCCATGTCGTCATTCCTTCTCTTCCGGGTTACGGTTTCTCGGGTAAGCCGACGAAGACCGGTTGGGACCCCCAGCGTGTCGCTCGCGCCTGGGTCGTGCTGATGGACCGGCTCGGCTACAAGCGCTACGCCGCGCAAGGGGGCGACTGGGGCAATGCCGTGACGGAGCAGTTGGCGCTGCTCAAGCCGGCAGGACTCGTGGGCATTCACACCAACATGCCAGCGACCGTGCCCGACGCTGTCGCCAAATCGCTCAAGGACGGCACGCCGCCCCCGGCCGGGCTCTCGCCGGAAGAGCAGCACGCGTACGACCAGCTCGATTACTTTTACAAGCATGGTCTCGGCTACGCCCTCGAAATGGCGAACCGCCCGCAGACGCTCTACGCGATCCAGGATTCGCCAGTCGGCCTCGCCGCATGGATGCTCGACCACGACGCGAGCGGGCAGGCGATGATCGCGCGCGTGTTCGCAGGCGAGCCCGAAGGCCTGACGAAAGATGACGTGCTCGACAATGTGACGCTCTATTGGCTGACGAAGACGGCGGTTTCCTCCGCGCGCCTATATTGGGAAAACAAGCTCAACTTTTTCGAGCCCAAGCATGTGGAGCTGCCGGTTGGCGTGAGTGTCTTCCCGGACGAAATTTATGCCGCGCCGAAGAGCTGGACGGAGCGCGCCTACCCCAGGCTGATTCACTACAATCGCCTTCCGAAAGGCGGCCATTTCGCAGCATGGGAACAGCCTGCCGCGTTCACGGAAGAAGTTCGCGCGACCTTCAGAACGCTGCGTCAGCCGGCCTGACGAAATGCCGCAGGCGTGAGCTTTCGGGTGTCCGACGATTTTATCAAGGACTCCGAAGGCTCACGTCCACCCCCAACTACAAACGGCCCCGTGCACCGTCCGATGGACTGCAACAACGGGTGCGCCTCCTTCCCAAATACTGCGCTGCGTGGCTGCCAGCATCGCTCAAGCGGAAAAACGGCGCAAATTCCAGTGCTTTTCCACGAATAGAAGATCGCGCACCTCGCGGACAATGCCGGTCATAGCCCGATTTGCGGCTATTTCAAACGTGCGCCGACCGGCGCAAGTCAAACTTCGACGTCAAAAAAAGAAAGGTGATTGTTGTGTTTGCCCGGATATTCCTGCTGTGGATGGCGTCGCTGATGCTGGTGCAAGTCGGTTTTCGATATCTCGATGCAGAGTCGCTGCTCGATTTCGGCGACACGGCATTCGAACCGGCTTCCGCGATGCAGGTCGCCCAGCAGCAGGACGCCGAACTGGAACTGGCCGCACAAGGTGCGAGCGTCCGTGGGATCGCGCCGCTAGTGTCGATCAAACCGGACATCGTCAATCTCGGCGCCGAGGTAACGCCTCATCTGCGCGATGCCATCTGGGCGCCGCATGCCGGGACGGCGTCGAACGCCTCCTATCTGCGCGAAGCCTGTTCGTCTGGCTTCACGCGCCTGAAGATGGCCGCCCGCTGGTTCGATGCGCGATTCGCGGCGCTCATGCTGGCGCTCGGGGTGTTGCTGTTCGCGCTGCGCGCCTGGTGGCTGCGGACGGTGCGCCACGATCTGCTCGCCATGATCGCCACCCTGCGCGCCGCGACGAGCGCAAGCGGCCCGGCACCCGCGCTCGCGCTCGTGGACTGCCCGCGCAAGCTGCATGGGCTTGCCCGCGCGATCGGCGATCTGTTGTGCCGCCGCACCGGCGCAGTCGAAGACCAGTCGGCTACCTTCGCCGCTTTCCTGCGGCAGACTGAATCGCGAGTGGCGCGGTTGCGCGCCTATACGATGAACGTCACGCGCTGGAACTTGCGCGTGGCCCTCGTCGAGGACATCGATCTCTTCCAGGATCTCGCGCGGCAGTTCGTCGACACGGCCGGCCAGGGCGGCGTGAATCATGCGCCCGTGACCGTGGACGCGTATCTGAAGGACCGCTTCGTCTATGGCGCGAACGCGGACGCGAGCATCGTGCTGCGACTGGAAGCCGGCGAGGCGTTTGCGCTGCCGCGCTCCGCGCTCGTGCGCCTCGTCGACAATCTCGTGGGCAACGCGCACGCGCACGGCAAACCGCCCATCGAGATCTGCACGGCGCGCGGGCCGCGCTCGTGGACCTTGAGCGTGCGGGACCACGGCGAAGGCGTAGCGGCGAGTCTGCCCGAGGGCGGCGCGCCGGCGTCGCCGCTGCCCGCCTCGCGCGCGGCGAGCCTTCGCCTCGACTCGCATTGGGGCATGGGCCTGTCGATCGTCCGGCGCCTCGCGCGCCTGTGCAACGCGAAGCTCAAGATCGGCAATCATCCCGAGGGCGGGCTCTGGGTGCGCGTGATCGTGCCGATGGACAAAGCGCGGCACGCCTGACGCGATACCCTCCCCTCAAGCCCCCAGCAGCACGCCGCTGCGTATCGGCCGCGTGCCCGTCACGCGACCGAGCGGCGCGCCGGCCGTGACGAAGCGAATCGCCCTGCGCATATAGAAAACGCCTTCCGCGGTGCTCTTCACCGTCGTCGTTGCCCCCGTCATCGGATCGACGATATCGAAGAGCGGGTCGTTTTCGCGGATCATGTCGCCGATTTTCGCGCGGTGCACGAGAATGCCGCTGCACGGCGCATAGCATTGCACGCTGCCGGCGAGCGGCGTGGCCGGCATCAGCAGTTCCGGCAGCGGCTTCACGTCGCCGCCGGTGAGCGCGCCGCGCCAGCGCAGATAATCGATCAGCGCGTCGGCGTCCTGCTGCGCGGTTTCCCACGACACGTCGCGCTGGCCGCGGCACTCGATCGTCACCGCGGTAGGTCCGGCGGGCACGGGCTGCGTGGCCGGCATCTGTTGACGCAGTTGCCACCACAGCAGGCTATGCGCCTCGTCGAACGCCCGCGCGCCCGAGTCGGTGGCGAGCAGTTGCGCGCGCGAGCCGAGGTAGCGGGCCAGCGGCTCGACATCGCGCCAGCCGGCCTCGCTCGTGTACACGTGCATGACCGCCTCGAGCGAGCAATGCAGGTCGATGATGAGATCGGCGTCGTGCGAGAGCCGCAGCAGCGCCAACTGGAGCGAATCGAATTCCGTGAGCGGCTCTTGCGCGTCCAGTGCTTCGCGCATCAGTTGCCGGATCAGTTCGCGGTTGCGGTCGCTGTCCGCGCCGAGCGTCTCTTTCGCGCGCGCGAGCAGCTTTGGAAACGCGTGGAAGTGGCGGTTGAAGTTCCTGCCGCTCGCGAGATCGAACCGGCCGACGAACTGGCCTAGCACGTGCTGGTTAAGGCCCGCGGGGTTGGCGAGCGGCACGAGCACCACCTGCGCGGCGAGCGCGCCTTGCGCCTCGAGTTCAGCCAGTTGCGTGCGCAACAACACGGCCACCAGCATGGCGGGCGTTTCGTCGGCATGCAGCGACGCCTGGATATAAACCTTCTGGGGCGCGTCGGCGGGGCCGAAATGGAAGCTGGTCAGTTCGCGGTGCGTGCCCGGCGTGGCGCTCAGGAGCGGAATCGATTGCTGGTTCATGAATTCAATGCGGTTTCAAAAATGTGTGCAGCGGCTCAGTTTCCGTACGGATCGAAGTCGAAATAGCGATGTGCGATCTGCGCGTAGGTGCCGTCCTTCAGCATGGCCGCGATCGCGTCGTTCATCTGCGCCTGCAGTGCGGTTTCGTCCTTGCGCATGCCGATGCCGGTGCCGCGGTCGCCCATCGATAGCGGGCCACCGGCAAACGCGAAGCCGTTGCCCTGCGGCGTACGCAGGAAGCCGTAGTCGGCTTCGACGTAGCCCAGCAGCGCGGCGTCGAGCCGCCCGTTGACGAGATCGGCGAACACTTCGTCCTGGCTCTTGTAGGTGACGACGTGCACGCCCGCCGGCGCCCAGTTCGCGAGCGCATAAGTCTCGAACTGCGTGCCCGCCTGCACGCCGACCGACTTGCCGGCCAGCGACTGCGCGGTTCCGCCGAACGAGGTGCCCTTGCGCGCGACGAGCCGCGACTTGAACTGGAACAGCTTCGACGTGAAGAGAATTTGCTGCTCGCGCTTCGCGGTGATCGCCATCGACGACATGATCGCGTCGATCTTGCGCGCCTGGAGCGCCGGAATCATGCCCGAGAACTCCAGCTCGACCCACTGGCAACGCGCGTGAATACGGCGGCAGATCTCGTTGCCGAGATCGACGTCGAAGCCTTTGAGCGAGCCGTCGGGCGCCTTGGCGTCCATGGGCGGATAGGTCGGATCGATGCCGAGGCGCACGATGTCGCCCTCGCGCGCAAAGGCACTGCTGCTTAGCGTCAGCGCGAGCGAAAGAAGGATCGACGGGATTTTTTTCATGATGAGCGCACGATGAACGGCGAGAGAAAGTGGGGGTCTCCTGCCCGACCGATGGTAGGACGACGCTGCGTTCGGGAAAAGCTCGAATTCGTCTATCATGATCACTCATACCGATCGCAGCCAGTCATCGCCCATGAGTCTCACGCTCTCCCAATTGCGCGTCTTCGTCGCCGTCGCCCAGCGCGGCAGTGTGCGGGCAGCTTCGCGCGCGCTCGGCGTGGCGCAAAGCGGCGTGACGCAGCAGTTGCAGAATCTCGAAGTCGAACTGGGCGGCCCGCTGCTCACACGCACGAATCGCGGCGTGACGCTCACGGTGCTCGGGCAGCGCATGCTGGTACGAGCGGCGTCGATTCTCGGCGAGTGCGAGCGCGCGAGCGAAGAGGCGCAGCAACTGCGCGGCGATTACGCGGGCGAAGTGGCGTTCGGCCTGACGACCGATCCGCTCATGGACGCGCTCGTGCCCGTGCTCGGGCAGTACAGCACGCGGTTTCCACGCGTGGCGCTGCGTCTGCGCACGGGCACGTCGCGCATGATGATTTCGTGGATACGCGAAGGCACGCTCGATTTCGCGCTCGCCCTCGTTTCTGACCAGACCGATACGACCGATCTCTCGGTGACGGAGCTTTACCCGTCGGACCCGGTGGTCGTCTGCCGCCGCGACCATCCGAAGGCGGGGGCGCGCACGCTGCGCTCGCTCACGCACTGCGACTGGCTCGCGACGCGCTCGCCCAATATCGCGGACGCCTTCGCTTCGAGCCGGCTCACGACGTTCTTCACCGACCACGGGTTGCCGCCGCCGCGCATCGTCGCGACGGTGGAGGGGCTCTTCGAAACGCTGCATTGGGTCAGCGAAACGGATTGCCTCGCGCTGGAGTCGTCGGTGGTCGCCACGCGCGGCCCGTTTGCCGAACGGCTCGCGCGCATCAGGATCGCCGAGCGGCCGGCGGCACAGCAGGTCTGTTTGCTGCAGCGCGCGGCCGTGCCGCTCACGCCTGCCGCACAGGAGCTCGCGACCATGCTCGCTTCGTATGCGCGGGCAGGCCGTGCGCCGCGTTGAGGCAATCGTTACGCGCCTTGTCCTTGTATGTAAGCACTAAGCCCCGACGCCAGCGCCGCAAAAGTTACCGAGCAACGCGCGCTCGTGCGCAGATCCTCATGCATGGCGATCCACGTATCCAGGCTCAGCGAGAACTCGTCGCGCAGAACGCGAACCAGCTTCGGGTCTCTTGCCGCCAACGGCGACTGGCACCCGCCGATGCCGAAACCAGCGCGTATCGCGGCCAACTGGGCAAGATCGCTGTCGGCGCGAAATGCAAAGTTATGACGGCTGTAGGCTGCGAACCTGGGCTGAACCGAACGAATGAACGCGTTCTCGTGATCGAAGCCGATGACCGAATGGCGTGTCAGCTCTTTCATCGACTTCGGCACGCCATGAAGCGCCAGATATCGTTCGTGGGCATGCAGCCCGACGTCGATCGCGCCGACACGTTTGGCGATCAGCGCCTCCTGCACTGGCCGGAACATGCGTATCGCAATGTCCGCTTCACGACGCAGCAGGTCGTCCGCCCTGTTTGACAGCACAAGTTCGATCCTCAGCTCGGGATATTCGTGGCGCAGCGCCGCCAGGATCGGCGGCAAGACCTCGACGCCGATGACTTCGCTCGCCGTCAGCCGCACGGTCCCGCGCACGCCCGAGCCGTGACCGCTCGCCGCGCGGCGCAAGGCGGCCGTCGTCATCGCAAGGCCGACCGCGTACGGCCGCAGTTTATTGGCCGCCTCGGTTGGCGAGAACCCATCGGATGAGCGCGTAAACAGCGTGAGTCCCAGCGCCGCCTCCAGACTTTCGATGTGGCGGCCGACGGTCGGCTGCGTGATGCCCAACGCGCGGGCGGCCGCCGAGAGCGAGCCGCTTTCCAGGACCTGCAGAAAGCTCCGGTACCACTCCCAGTTCGGTTCCTTGTCGGCCATACTTCGTCCCCAATTCAGATCGCAGGCTATACATAAATGTATAGCTTATGGTCTATTTTCGCCAATTTTCTATTGACGGCAAGCGGCGCAGAATGCCCCTCATCACCGCTCACCCGTCAGGAGAACCCGCATGAACGCCACCCCCATCAATCGACAGAACCGCGCACTCGTACTCGGCGCCAGCGGCGGAATCGGCAGCGAAGTCGCGCGCCAGTTGCTCGACGCCGGCTGGCAAGTCCGCGCGCTGCGGCGCGGCGGTGCGCCGGGCACGGCTGCCGCCGGCGCCATCGAGTGGGTCGACGGCGACGCGCTCTCGCGCGAAGCGGTGGTACGCGCCGCGCAGGGTTGCGCGGTGATCGTACACGCCGTGAACCCGCCCGGATACCGGCGCTGGGCGGAAGTCGTGCTGCCGATGATCGACAACACGCTCGCCGCCGCGGCCGCCGTGGGCGCGACCGTCGTGCTGCCGGGCACCATCTACAACTTCGGGCCCGACACCTTCCCGGTACTGCGTGAAGATTCGCCCCAGCAGCCGCTCACGCGCAAGGGCGCGATTCGCGTGGAACTGGAGCGGCGCATGCGGGCCGCGAGCGAGCATGGCGTGCGCTCGATCGTCGTGCGTGCGGGGGACTTTTTCGGGCCGCACGTGGGCAATAGCTGGTTTGCGCAAGGGATCGTGAAGCGTGACGAGCCGGTGCAGGTCGTGCGCCAGCCGGGGACGCGCGGCGTGGGCCACGCGTGGTCGTACGTGCCCGATGTCGCGCGCACGATGCTCGAGCTGATCGAGCGGCGCGACACGCTGCCCGCGTTCGCAGTGTTCCACATGGCCGGCCACTGGGACGCCGATGGCTCGCAGTTCGTCGAAGCGATCTGCCGCGTCGCCCGGCGTCACGGACTGAAGCCGCAGAGCAAGCCGTTCGCCTGGACCTTCATGCGCGCCATCTCGCCCTTCGTGACGACGCTGCGCGAACTGATGGAGATGCGCTATCTGTGGAGCGAGCCGTTGCAGCTCGACAACGCCCGCCTCGTCCGCGAACTCGGGCGCGAGCCGCATACGCCGCTCGACGAAGCCGTCGAGGCGACGCTCATGGGTCTGAATTGCCTCGGCGCCGACGAGCGCGCGCCGAAGGCGGCTTGATGGTTACGCCTTCAGGCGCTGCGCGATTTGATACGGATTCCGAATGTCAATGCGAGTGGCTCGGCACGTCCGAGCCGCGGCAACCCACCAGGAAGTCGAAATCGCAGCCCTCGTCGGCCTGCAACACGTGTTCGACATAAAGCTTGCGATAACCGCTGCGATCGGCGGGGCTGGGCCGCTGGTTCGCAGCCCACTCGTCGAGCCGCGCGACGATCGCCTCGTCGCTGATATCCACGCGCAATACGCCCTCCTCGCAGTCCAGCTCGATCCAGTCGCCGTCCCGCACGATCGCGAGCGGGCCGCCCGCACGCGCTTCAGGGGCCACGTGCAGCACCACCGTGCCGTACGCCGTGCCGCTCATGCGCGCGTCCGACACGCGCACCATGTCGGTCACGCCCTGCGCTAGGAGCTTGGGCGGCAAGCCCATGTTGCCCACCTCGGCCATGCCCGGATATCCCTTGGGCCCGCAGTTCTTCAATACGAGCACGGAATCGGCCGTGACGTCGAGATCGGGGTCGCCGATGCGCGCCTTGTAGTCGTCGAAGTTCTCGAACACCACGGCGGGCCCGCGATGCTTCAACAGCTTCTGCGTGGCCGCCGACGGCTTCAACACCGCGCCGTTCGGCGCGAGATTGCCGCGCAGCACGCACAGCGCGCCGTCTTTGACGAGCGGATTGTCGAGCGGGCGAATGACTTCGGCATTGTGAATGGGGGCTTCGCGCACGTTTTCCCACAGCGTTTTGCCGTTGGCCGTGAGCGCATCGGGATGCGGCAGCAGGTTCGCTTCACCGAGGCGCCGCAGCACGGCGGGCAAGCCGCCCGCGTAATAGAACTCCTCCATCAGAAAGCGGCCCGAAGGCTGCAGGTCGACGAGGGTCGGCGTACCTTGCCCGATGCGCGTCCAGTCGTCGAGTTCGAGCGGCACGCCGATGCGTCCCGCGATCGCTTTCAGGTGGATCGCCGCATTGGTCGAGCCGCCGATCGCCGCGTTCGTGCGAATGGCGTTTTCGAACGCCGCGCGCGTGAGCAGCTTCGAGAGGCGCAGGTCTTCGAGCGCCATCTCCACGATACGCATGCCCGACATGTGCGCGAGCACGTAGCGGCGCGCGTCCACGGCCGGAATCGCCGCGTTGTGCGGGAGCGTGACGCCCAGCGCTTCGGCCATGCACGCCATCGTCGAAGCCGTACCCATGGTGTTGCAGGTGCCCGCCGAGCGCGACATGCCCGACTCCGCCGACATGAACTCGTGGATCGAAATCTTGCCCGCCTTCACCTGCTCGCTCAGTTGCCACACCACCGTGCCCGAACCGATATCGCGCCCTTCGTGCTTGCCGTTGAGCATCGGGCCGCCGGTCACGGCAATCGCAGGGACGTCGCAACTGGCCGCGCCCATCAGCAATGCGGGCGTGGTCTTGTCGCAGCCGACCAGCAGCACGACGGCATCGACTGGATTGCCTCGTATGGATTCCTCAACATCCATCGAAGCGAGGTTGCGGGTGAACATGGCCGTGGGCCGCAGGTTCGACTCACCGTTCGAGAACACGGGAAACTCGACCGGAAATCCACCGGCTTCATAGACGCCGCGCTTGACGTGCTCTGCAAGCTTGCGAAAGTGCGCGTTACACGGCGTGAGTTCCGACCACGTATTGCAAATGCCGATAATCGGCTTGCCGGCGAACTCATGATCCGGTATTCCTTGATTCTTCATCCAGCTCCGGTACATGAAGCCGTTTTTATCCGTGGTGCCGAACCACGCGGCCGAGCGAAGCTTGGGCTTACGGGTGTTCATGGCTTTGCCCACTTAGTGAGAAAGTCCTATAAATAGCATGACTATATGGACTGCGATTATCGGGAAAACGCTAATCGAAACCGTTCTGGTCGTTGCATATAGTTTGTCTATTGTGGTCAGCAGGGGCGGCCAACGGTTTACCGAGAGGATATAACCGAAGGCCAGGGATGGCGCGATACTTCTCGTGATACTGTCCGGCCGTGATGGACGCGGGTGTAGCGCCATGAATTAAAGAAATACAACGCACAGAGCTACATCGGAGACACGCATGAAACTGGCAACACGCATGGTAAGCGGGTTGGTCGCTGCGGCGGCCGCTTTCTCGTTGGCGGCGGGTGTCGCACACGCCGAAGACAAGCAGATTACGCTAGGTTTTGCGCAGGTCGGCGCGGAAAGCGCCTGGCGCACGGCAAACACGGTGTCGGTCAAACAGGCCGCCAAAGACGCCGGTATCAACCTCAAGTTCTCGGACGCCCAGCAGAAGCAGGAAAACCAGATCAAGGCGATCCGCTCGTATATCGCCCAGAAGGTGGACGTGATCGCGTTCTCGCCCGTGGTCGAATCGGGCTGGGAGCCGGTGCTGCAGGAGGCCAGGCGCGCCAAGATTCCCGTGATCCTCACGGACCGCAACATCGACGTGAAGGATCAGTCGCTCTACGTGACGATGATCGGCTCGGACTTCATGGAAGAAGGCCGCCGCGCGGGCAAGTGGCTTGAAGATCACTACAAGGACAACCCCGGCCCGATCAATATCGTCGAATTGCAAGGCACCGTGGGTTCCGCACCGGCCAACGACCGTCACTCGGGCCTCATGGAAGTGATCAAGAACGATCCGAAGTTCAAGATCATCGCGTCGCAAAGCGGCGACTTCACGCTGGCCGGCGGCAAGCAGGTCATGGAAGCATTCGCGAAGACGTATGGAAACAAGATCAACGTGGTCTACGCGCATAACGACGACATGGCGCTCGGCGCGATCCAGGCCATGGAAGAAGCCGGCATGAAGCCGGGCAAGGACATCAGCGTCGTGTCGTTCGACGCCACCAAGGGCGGCTTCCAGGCGATGATCGCCGGCAAGATGAATGTCGACGTGGAGTGCAGCCCGCTGCTCGGGCCGCAGCTCATGAGCGCCGTGAAGGACGTCGTGGCGGGCAAGCAGTTGCCCAAGCGCATCGTGACGAACGAAACGGTGTTCCCGGAGGACGTGGCGGCACAGGTGCTCCCGTCGCGCAAGTACTAAACTTCGCTGCAAGCGGCGCGGCGTGCTTCGTTGCCCTTAGTATTTAAGGAGTTGACTCAGCACACCGCGCGCTCTGGCCTCTTTCACGGTTGCTTATGAGCGTTGCCCCGATACTCGAAACCGTCGGTCTTACCCGAACCTTCCCCGGCGTGCGTGCGCTCGACCGGGTCGATTTTCGTCTGTACCCCGGCGAAATCCATACGCTGATGGGGCAGAACGGCGCCGGCAAGTCCACGCTCATCAACGTGCTGACCGGCGTGCACCAGCCCGAGGCGGGCGAGATACGCCTCGCGGGCGAGGCAGTGCACTTCCCGACGCCGCAGATGGCGGAAGCCGCCGGCATCCAGACGCTCTACCAGGAGGTCAATCTCTGCCCGAACCTCTCGGTTGCGGAGAACATTTTCGCGGGCCGCCAGCCGCGCAAGCGCGGCCTCGGCCTGATCGACTGGAAAACGATTCATCGCCGCGCAGAAGAAGCGCTCGCGCAACTGAATCTCTCTCTCGACGTCACGCAGTCGCTCGACACCTACCCCATTGCGATGCAGCAGATGGTGGCTATTGCGCGCGCGGTGTCCGTCGATGCGCGCATTCTGATTCTCGACGAACCGACTTCGAGCCTCGACGAAGGCGAAGTCGCGCGCCTGTTCGACGTGCTGCGCAAGCTGAAAGCGTCGGGCATTGCGATCCTGTTCGTCACGCATTTTCTGGAGCAGACCTATGCGATCTCCGATCGCATCACGGTGATGCGCAACGGCGAGCGCGAAGGCGAATATCTCGCCGCCGACCTGCCGGTGCAAACGCTGGTCGCGAAAATGGTCGGCCTGCAGAACGCGGGCGAGCGGCTCACGCAAGCCGAAACGGTGCACGGCGAGACGGCGGCAACGAACGCCGAACCGTATCTTGCGGCGCAAGGCGTGGCGCGCCGCGGCGTGCTCAATCCCCTCGATCTGGAAGTGCAGCCGGGCCAGATTCTCGGCCTCGCTGGCCTGCTCGGCTCGGGCCGCACGGAAACCGCCCGCCTGCTGTTCGGCGCGGAGAAAGCCGATGCGGGAACGCTGCATATCAACGGCAAAGCGGTGAAGCTTTCTTCGCCGCGTGACGCCGTGCGCCACGGCATGGCCTACTGTCCCGAAGACCGCAAGAAGGAAGGCATCGTCGCCGATCTGTCGATCCGCGAAAACATCGTGCTTGCGCTGCAGGCGCAACTCGGCTGGTGGCGCATGATACGGCGCTCGCGCCAGCGCGAACTGGCCAACGAATATATCGAGCAACTCGGCATCAAGGCGCGCGACGCCGAACAGCCCATTGGCCTGCTTTCGGGCGGCAACCAGCAGAAGGTGCTGCTCGCGCGCTGGCTCGCGACCAAACCGCGGTTGCTGATACTCGACGAGCCGACGCGCGGCATCGACGTGGCCGCCAAGTTCGAAATCATGGACCGCGTGCGCGCGCTTTGCGCAAAGGGCCTCGGCATCCTGTTCATTTCGTCGGAGATCAGCGAGGTGGTGCGTGTCTCCGACCGCATCGCCGTGCTGCGCGACCGGCGCAAGGTGGCCGAGCTTTCGGGCGCGGCGCGCTCGGAGCACGAAGTCTACGACCTCATTGCCGGAGACCGTCGATGACGCGCCCCGCCCTCCCCGTCTGGCTTTCGCTCGTCATCCGGCATCCGCTGGTGTGGCCCGCGGTGACGCTCATCGCGCTTTTCGTCGTCGACGTCGTCCATCGCGGCAACTTCCTCTCGATCACGATGCTGGGCGGCCACCTGTTCGGCGCGCCCATCGACATCCTCATGCGCGCCGCGCCGCTCGTCGTGGTGTCGCTCGGCATGACGCTCGTGATCGCTACGCGCGGCATCGACATTTCCGTGGGCGCAGTCGTGGCGATCGCGGGTGCGGCGGCCGCCACGGTGCTCGCCGCCGATCCTTCGCGCGTGGGCCTCGCGTTCGGCGCGGCGCTCGCGGTGGGCCTGCTCGCCGGCATCTGGAACGGGCTGCTCGTCGCGTTCGTCGGCATGCAGCCGATCATCGCCACGCTCATCCTGATGGTGGCGGGCCGCGGCGTGGCGCAGCTGCTCACGGGCGGCCAGATCATCCCCATCGGCGCGCCCGGTTATCTCTTCGCGGGCGGCGGCTATTTCGCGCTGATCCCGTGCGCCGTGTGGATCGCGATTGCCGTGACCGCGCTCACCGCGCTGATCGTCAACCGCACGGCGCTCGGCCTGTTCATCCGCTCGATCGGCGTGAATCCGGTGGCCGCGCGACTTGCGGGCCTGTCGTCGCAAGCCGTGGTGTTCGGCGCGTACGCGTTCTGCGGCGTGACCGCCGCGATCGCCGGCATTCTCATCAGCTCGAACGTGCGCAGCGCGGACGGCAACAACGCGGGCCTGCTGCTCGAACTCGACGCCATTCTCGCCGTGACGCTCGGCGGCACGTCGCTGCTGGGCGGGCGCTTCAGTCTCGCGGGCACGGTACTCGGCGCGCTCATTATCCAGACGCTCACCTACACCACCTATTCGATCGGCGTGCCGCCCGAGGCCACGCTCGTCGTGAAGGCCGTGGTCGTGCTGCTCGTGTGCCTGATCCAGTCGCCCGCCGCGCGAACCTTCGCTTTTCAACAACTCAAACGCATCGCTCTCGCGCGCCGCGTGCGCGCCTGAGTCGTCATGCACCCATTCGGGGGAAGCCGAGCATGAACCGCCCTGCCCTGTCCTTTTCGAACACGCTCGCAGCGTGCCGGCGCGGCGCCACCCGCTTCGTCGATCCGCGCGTGCTGCCCATCGTCGTGACCGTCGTGCTGTTTGCCGTGCTGTTCGGCTTCGGCTCGGTCATGTACACCGGTTTCTTCTCGCTTCAGGTGGCCTTCGGGCTGCTGGTCGACAACGCGTTCCTGCTGATCGTCGCCATCGGCATGACGTTCGTGATCATCTCGGGCGGCATCGATCTTTCGGTCGGCGCCGTGGTCGCGCTCACGACGATTCTCTGCGCCGTAGGCACCGAGAAGCTGCACTGGCCCGTGCTCGTGGTCGTGCCGCTCGTCTTGCTCTGCGGCGCGCTGTACGGCGCGGCAATGGGCGCGCTGATCCACTTCTTCCGGCTGCAGCCTTTCATCATCACACTCGCGGGCATGTTCCTCGCGCGCGGCACCTGCTTTCTCATCACCACCGAATCCATCCAGATCAACGACCCCGGTTTTCACGCGCTCTCCGAATTCAACATTCCGGTGGGCAGCGGCTCGCTCACCACCGGTTCGCTCACGGCCATCGCCATGCTCGTTGCGGGCATCGTCATCGCGCACTTCACGCGCTTTGGGCGCAACGTCTACGCGATCGGCGGCAACGAGCGCTCCGCGCTGCTCATGGGCCTGCCGGTGGCGCGCACCAAGATCGGCGTGTACGCGCTCTCGGGCTTTTGCTCGGCGCTCGGCGGCGTGGTGTTTACGCTCTACGTGCTGTCGGGCTACGGGCTGCAGGCGCAAGGCATGGAACTCGACGCCATCGCCGCGACCGTGATCGGCGGCACGCTGCTTACGGGCGGCGTGGGCTATGTGATCGGCTCGGTGTTCGGCGTGGGCATTCTGGGCACGATCCAGACGCTCATTACCTTCGACGGCACGCTCAGCTCGTGGTGGACGCGCATCGTGATCGGCGCGCTGCTCTGCGCGTTCTGCCTCATGCAGCGCGCAACCGAGCGCCACGCCGCGCGCCGCAAGTCCACCGGCACAGGCCGCGGCGCCCCGCGCACCACGCGGCCGCAAGCCGCCGCGCCGATGGACCAGGCCAAGCTCGCCAGCCCGCCGCCGCACATGCAGGAGGCGAAGGGCGGTGCGTAAGCCGCTTGTCATGGACGATCGTCGCCATGGCAGCGCGTATGGAGTAGTTACGGGTATACATGGATTAGGAGGCCTCATCACGCTGCACTAAGATTTTTGCGGTACCGTCGGCGCCTGGCGAACCCATGTTCGCTGCGGATGTCTAGCGCGTTCCCCCGGTACTGGCCAGTATCTGCACGCTTTTCGACGAAAAGTCGCCTACATCGACCACGATGACAAGACCGGAGGAAAACATGGCGCAGGATCGGGATGACACAAAAGACGGTAAGGGCTTGATCGACACGGGCCGGCGCGGCCTGATGCAGGGTGCGGGACTGGGCGCGGCACTATCGCTGCTCGGTGCGGTGGGCGGCGGCGGATTCATTTCCACGGCGCAGGCCGCCGAATCGGGCTTCCCTTCGCACAAGAAGTGGAAGATCGTGTTCGTCAATCACGTCACCACGAATCCGTTCTTCGTGCCGACGCAATACGGCATTCAGGACGCGTGCTCGCTGCTCAACATGGACTACCAGTGGACCGGCTCGGCCACGTCCGACGCGGGCGAAATGGTGCGCGCCGTGAATTCGGCCATCGCCGCGAAGGCCGACGCGATCGCGGTGCCGATCGTCGACCCCACCGCTTTCGACAAGCCCATTCAGGCGGCGCTCGACGCGGGCATTCCGGTCTTCGCCTATAACGCCGACGCGCCGCGCGGCAAGAAGAACCCGCGGCTTGCCTATATCGGCCAGGACCTGTATCTCTCGGGCTACCAGATGGGCGAGCGTATCGTGAGCCTGATCGACAGCGGCCTCGTCGGCCTCTTCATCGCCACGCCTGGCCAGCTCAATATCCAGCCGCGTCTGGACGGCGCGAGCGACGCCATCAAGAAGTCCGGCAAGAAGATCGACATCCAGACCGTGGCCACGGGCGCGACCGTCAACGAAGAGCTTTCGAAGATCAAGTCGTTCTACCTGGGCCACCAGGACCTGAAGGGCATGTTCGCTGTCGATGCGGGCAGCACGCAGGGCGTCGCGCAGGTGATGAAGGAAAACAACCTGCCCTCGAAGGGCGTGCACGGCGGCGGCTTCGACCTGCTGCCGACCACGGTCCAGCTCATCCACGAAGGCTATCTCGACTTCACGATCGACCAGCAGCCGTACGTGCAGGGCTTCTATACGGTGATGCAGGCGTTCGTGACGCTCGCCTCGGGCGGTCTGGTCGGGCCGGCCGACACGAACACGGGTCTGAAGTTCGTGACGAAGGAAACCGTCGAGCCGTACCTCAATACCTCGACGCGTTTCGAAGGCAAGACCACCAAGCCGCAAATCGTGCCGATGAGCGGTGCGATCAAGTCGTAATGAACCCAGTGCAATGAACTACGAGTGATGAACTCTGTGAACGAAACCGGCAAGGCTGAAGTCTCCGCGCGGGCTGTTGCCCGCCCGCGCGGGCAATGGCTCTCCGCGTGGGCGCCCGAGCTGCGTATTCTGCTCGTCGCGATGATCCTCGCGGCATACTTCGAGTTTTCCAACCGGGATTTCCTGCTCACCAACGCGAGTCTCGTCAACCTCTCGCAGTTCATCGCGCCGGTGGCGATCATCGCGTTCGGCGAAATCATGCTGATGATCGGCGGCGACATCGATCTTTCAGCCGGCATGGTGTTCGCCTTCGCGCCGTTCATGATGGTGTTCGCCAACGACGCAGGCGCGCCCATGTGGCTCGCCGTGATCGCGGGGCTCGTGGCCGCGGGCATCGTCGGCTTCGTGAACGGGGCCGTGACCGTGTGGCTGCGTCTGCCCTCGTTCGTCACGACGCTCGGCACGCTCTTCCTCATCAACGGCATCACGCTCACCATTTCGCGCGGCACCCCGGTGCAGACGCCGGGTTCGCCCGAATTCGCGGCCTTCATGGGCGCGTGGGGCTATAGCGAGATCCTCTGGACTATCGTCATCGCGTTTGCCATGCACGTGCTGCTGCGCCACACGCGCTGGGGCCTGCATACGCAGGCGGCCGGCGCGAATCCGCTAGGCGCGAGCGAGGCCGGTATTCACGTGAACCGGCTGCGCCTCGGCAATTTCATCATTGCCGCCGTGCTCGCGGGCTTCACCGGCATTCTGGAAGGCTTTCGCATCACCTCGATCGACCCGCAGGCGGGCGGCAACCAGATCATGTTCCTCGCCGTGGCTTCGGCCGTGATCGGCGGCACGCCGCTCACGGGCGGCTCGGGCACGATCGTGGGCGGCCTGATCGGCGCGGCGGTGCTCGGCATTCTCAACGACGGCTTCACGCTCATCGGCATCAACGCGTTCACCTTCAACATCATCCTCGGCGCCGCGATTCTCGCCGCCATGGTCTTCAACATCCACGTTGGGCGCCTGCGCCGCAAAGGGAGCCGATGATGGACGAATCGCAAGCCTCCCCCGGCGGCGCAACCGCCACGGCCAACGCCCCGCTCGCGGTGCGCGGCGAGAACATCGTCAAGCGCTTCGGCGCGGTCACGGCGCTCGACGGCGTTTCGCTCACGCTCGGCCGCGGCGAAATCCTCGGCATTCTCGGCGACAACGGCGCGGGCAAGTCCACGCTCGTGAAAATCCTCACGGGTTTTCATCAGCAAACGAGCGGCACACTGCAGATCGACGGCAGCGAGACGCTGCTGCGCTCGGTGGACCATGCGCGCTCGCTCGGCATCGAATGTGTTTATCAGGACCTCGCGCTGGCGAATTCGCTGAGCATTTACCACAACATGTTCCTGAACCGCGAGATTGTGCGGCGCGGGCCCTTCAAATTGCTCGATCACAAGCAGATGCGCCAGCGCGCGGCGCAACTGCTCGACGACATCGGCGTGCACGTGCCCTCCGTGGACCTGCCTGTGGAGCGGCTTTCGGGTGGTCAGCGCCAGGCGATCGCGGTGGCGCGCGCCGTCCATTCGAACGCAAAAATCCTGTTGCTCGATGAGCCGCTCGCCGCGATGGGAGCGCGCGAAGCGGGTCTGATCATCGATCTCATCATGCGTTTGAAGGAAAAAGGCGGCCTATCGATTATCATGATCATGCACAACTATGCGCAGACGCTCGATATTGCGGATCGCATCATGTTGATGCAGCGAGGCCGCGTGACATACGAGCAGCACAGCGCCAATACATCGGTGGCTGAACTGATGGATATCGTGCGGCGGGAATATCGGGCCATGCGCACCACCAGCGCGTAATGGTTCCCACATACAGGGGGGACGCTCCGATCGGGTAGCCCCCGGCCGGACAATCATGGATTACCGCAATCTAGAGAAACGCAAGAGCATGCACGCGCGCATCGTGCAGGAGCTCGGCATGCAGATCGTAGGCGGCACGCTCGCCCCCGGGCAGCGCCTGCCGCCCGAACCCACGCTGTGCGAAACCTACGGCGTGAGCCGGCCCGTGCTGCGCGAGGCCACGCGCGTGCTGGTCGCCAAGGGTCTCGTGGTGTCGAAGCCGCGCGTGGGCAGTGTCGTTCGCCCGCGCGAAGAATGGCACATGCTCGACCCCGACGTGCTGTACTGGACCGTCAACAGCATTCCCGAAGGCGAGTTCTTCCGCTCGCTCATGACCGTGCGGCAGATCATCGAACCCGCCGCCGCGGCACTTGCCGCGATTTCAGCAAACGACGAAGACCGCGCCCGCATCACCGCGGCCTACGCCCGCATGGAGCAGGCGGAGACTGCCGCCGACCTGCTCGAACCCGATCTGGAATTCCACCGCGCGATCATGGCCGCCACGCATAACAACATGCTGGCGTACATCGGCAACATGCTCTCGCTCGCGCTTTCCGAGTCGATCAAGCTCACGAGCCGCCATCCCAACACACACGCCCTTTCGTTGCCGCGCCACAAGGCAATTCTCACGGCGATCGAGCACGGCGACGCGCTTGCGGCGCGGCAGGCGAGCGTCGTGCAGCTCGACAATGCGCGCGCCGACGCCAAGTCGATTCTGGGCGGGGCGGGGCTGGAAACCTGAGGCTCGCAGACTGAAGCGCCGCCGCACCTGGGCCGCATTGCGCGGCCCATCGACGCTCGCTTGCCTCACACCGCCCGCTTGCTGCGACGGAACTGGTCGAACAGCACCGCGAGCAGCAGGATGCCGCCGCGAATCAGGTACTGATAGAACGTCGGCACGTTCATGAGGCTCATGGCGTCCTGCACCGCGCCCATGATGAGCACGCCCACCAGGACGCCCGAGATCGTCGCCACGCCGCCCGTGAGCGACACGCCGCCCAGCACGCAGGCCGAGATCACGCCGAGTTCGAGGCCCACCGAAGTCTTCGGGTCGCCGAGGCTCATGCGCGAGGCCAGCATCACGCCCGCGAAGCCCGTAATGAGCCCTTGCAGCACGAACACCGTGATCTTGATGCGCGTGACCGGCAGGCCGGCCAGGCGCGCCGCTTCGCTATTGCCGCCCACCGCCAGCACGTTCTTGCCGAACACGGTTTTCTTGAGCAGGAAACCGAACACCACGAAACCGATGATGTTGCTCCAGATCGGGTACGAGATGCCCAGGAACGAGCCGCCGCCCAGATCGAAGAAGCGTTCTTCCGAGATCATCACGGCGTCGCCGTTCGAGGTGAGGAAGGCGAGGCCGCGCACCGCTTCCATCATCGCGAGCGTGGCGATCAGCGAGTTGATCTTGAAGCGCGCGATCAGCACGCCGTTCACGAGCCCGACCGCGCCGCCCGCGAGCACGCCGGCCGTAATGCCGAGCAGCACGCTATGCGACTGCGTGATGACCGTGGAGGCCACCACGCCCGCGAACGCCACGATCGAGGCGACCGAAAGATCGACCTCGCCCAGCGCGAGCACGAACATCATCGTGACGGCAATCGAGCCGATCAGCGTGACGGAGAGCAGCAGGCCCTGAATGTTGCGGGTCGTGAGGAAGTCGGGCACCGTGGCGGATAGCACCGCGAACAGCACCACGAACACCACCACGATGCCCGATTTGTTGATCATGTCCCACGCCCGCGCGCGCTGGGGGGTAATCGGCGCGGCGGCTTCGTTGACGGTAGGCGTGCCCTGTGGCTGCATGGCTTCACTCATTTCTGGTTCATCGTTACAAAAAGGATTTCAGCGCGGCAGCGCCATCTTGATCAGTTCGTCGGGCGAAGCTTCGGCCTTCGGCAGGCTGCCGGCAATCCGGCCTTCGCGCATGACGATGATGCGGTCCGACACGCCGATCACTTCGGCCAGGTCGCTCGACACCATGATCACGGTCTTGCCCGCTTCGGCGAGCTCGTACAGCAGGTTGTAGATCTCGGCGCGCGCGCCCACGTCGATGCCGCGCGTGGGCTCGTCCATCAGGAACACCTCGATGCGCTCGGCGAGCCAGCGCGACAGAATCACCTTCTGCTGGTTGCCGCCCGAGAGCGTGCCGATGGCCGTGTCGCCGTTGCGCGTCTTGATCGCGAGCTTCTTGATGTAGTCCTGCGCGAGATCGCGCTCGCGCCGCGCGTCGAGGAGGAAGCGCGCGGGGCTGAAGTGGCGGCGCGCGCTGATGTTGAGGTTGTCGGCCACCGAGGCGATCGCGACGATGCCTTCCTGCTTGCGGTCCTCGGGGCATAGTGCGAGGCCCGCGCGCACGGCGTCGCGGGGGCTCGCGAAATTGACGCGCTTGCCGTCGAGTTCGACATGCCCCGCGCTGGCGCGCGTCGCGCCGTAGATCAGCTTCATGAGTTCCGAGCGCCCGGCGCCCACGAGCCCGAAGAAACCGACGATTTCGCCGCGCCGCGCCGTAAACGATACCGGCTCGGCCAGGCCGGGACCCAGCAGGCCCTTCGCTTCGATCAGCACGTCTCCCGCCTGGCGCGGACGATAGCCGTACACGTCCTCGATCGAGCGCCCCACCATCGCCGCGATCAGGCGATTGCGGTCGAGATCGGCCACCGAATCGAACGTCTCGATGCGCTTGCCGTCGCGGAACACCGTCACGCGGTCGCAGAGCTCATAGACTTCGTCCATGCGGTGCGTGACGTAGATGATCGCGCGGCCATCCGCGCGCAGCGCGTTGATGATGCGAAAGAGGTTCTCCGTCTCGCGCGCCGAGAGCGAGCTGGTCGGTTCGTCGAAGGCGATCACGCGCGCGTCGCGCATGAGCGCCTTGCCAATCTCGATCATCTGGCGCTGGCCGATGGAGAGATTCTTCACCGGCGTGCGCGGATCGATGCGCTCGCCAAGCCGCTTGAGTTCATCCATCGCGCGCTTGACGAGCGTGCCTTCGTCGAGCACGCCGAAGCGATTGGGCAACTGCCCGAGCATCAGGTTTTCCGCCACCGTCAGCTCGGGCACGAGATGCAGTTCCTGATAGATGATCGCGATACCCGCTTCGAGCGCCGCCTTCGTGGTCGTGAAGCGGTGCTCCACGCCATTCAGCTCGAGCGTGCCTTCCTGCGGCTGGTTCACGCCCGAGAGCACCTTGAGCAGCGTGGATTTGCCCGCGCCGTTCTCGCCCATCAAGCCGTGCACTTCGCCGGCACGCACTTCCAGCGCCACGCGGTCGAGCGCGCGCACGCCCGGGAAGCTCACGGTAATGCCGTCGAGCTCCAGGTACGCGCGATTCCCCTGTTGAGCGCCCTTCACCGCGTTCGCTTGCGCGTTCGCATCAGTCATCGTTTCAGTCATTGCATCCCTGCCCTTTGCTTCGCCTCAGTCTTCTACGCAGTCCTTAGATACCCAGCTCGCTGCGCACGGCCGTCCAGTTGTCGCGCGTCATCAGCTTGCCGGTGGTCTGCGTGTCGGCGGCCGGCTGCTTGCCGTCGCGGATCCACTCGACGAGGTTCTCGGCGCTTTCCTTGCCGTGGTTCGTCGAGCTCACGGCGATCGTGCCGTAGAAGCCCGTAGGCTGCTTCTTCTGGAACTCGGCGAACGCTTCGCCTGCGCCGTTGATGCCCACGCCGATCACGTCAGCCGACGGAATGTGCAGCTGTTCGGTCGCGCGCACGGCGCCCAGCACGCTTTCCTCGTTGAGCGCGAACACCACCCACTTCTTGATGTTCGGATGCTGGGCGAGCACCGGCGACGCCGCATTGAAGCCGCCTTCGTCGTCGGTGGTCTTTTGCGGAGCGTCGAAGATGTTTTCCTTCTTGAAGCCGCCGGCCAGCAGCGATTGCGTCGCGCCGTCCGTGCGCAGCTTCGCCGTGGGCAGTTCATAGTCGGTGATACGCAGCGCACCCACTTCTTCCGGCTTCCAGCCGCGGCGCTTCATTTCGTCGGTGATCGCCTGGCCGACCTGATTGCCGATCTTGAGCGCCGACATACCGAGGTGCGGCACGCTGGCGATCGGCTTGCCCGACGAGTCGACGAGCTGGTCGTCCACCGTCACGAACTTCATGTTGTAGCGCTTGGCGCGCGCCTGGATGGCCGGTCCGAGACGCACGTCCGGCGCGCAGATCACGAAGCCTTGTGCGCCTTGCGCGCCGAGGTTGTCGATGGCGGCGAGCACCTTCTCGCCGTCCGGCGTGCCGATGTTCACCACCGAGAAGTTCTCTTTCTGGCCGAGTGCCGTAGCGGCCTTCTGCTCGTTGATGAACCATGCCTGCTCCGGCATCTTCACGAGGAAGCCGATCTTCACGGGCGAGTCGGCGTGCGCCGCCACGTTCATGCCGAGCGGGGCGATGCACATCGCCGCGAATGCGGCACGAAGGGTCAAACGGCGGATCTTGCTGGTCATGCTCCTGTCTCCTCAGGTGTGGTGTGCTGCGTGTGTAATGCTTGAAAGAAGCGTCTTTAATGCCCGAAGGCCTCGACTTCGACGTGCCTGCCGAGCAGGAACGCGTCCGCCACGAGGCGCAGCGGGCGCACGTCCACGTCGTCGGTGCCGTGGGCGATCAACCAGTGAAAACGCTCATAGAGCGCCGCATATTCCCGTTCCGCGTCGAGCGCGACCGGCTCGCCCGCAATCGCGAGGCGCTTGCCGCCTTGCGCGATCGAGAGCAGGCCGTCCGTGGTCTCCACATCGATTTCCCATTGCTCGACCGGACCGTGGCGCCAGTCGAACTCGGCGCGCACGGGCACGCCATCGGTGTCGATGCAATCGAGTTCGGCTGCGATCGGCGTCGAGCAATCGCTCGGCACATGCAGCGTCGCGCCCTGCAGCAGCACTTCGCGCGGCAGGATGCGCGTGACGATGGAAAGCGCGTTGATGCCCGGATCGAACACGCCGAGGCCGCCCGGTTCCCAGATCCACTGCTGACCCGGATGCCAGCGGCGCACGTCTTCCTTCCAGCGCACGTGCACGGCGCGAATGGTGCGCTCGGCGAGCCACGCGCGCGCGGGTTCGACGGCGCTCGCGCAGCGCGAATGCCACGTGGTGAACAGCGTGCGGCCGCGCTTTTGCGCGAGTTCGCGCAGCGCCTCGACTTCGCTCACGCTCGCGCCAGGCGGCTTTTCGAGCATGACGTGCTTGCCCGCTTCGAGCGCGGCGCGCGCCTGCGCGTAGCGCACCTGCGGCGGCGCGCACAGCGACACCGCGTCGAGATCGGACTCGGCGGCCAGCAGCGCACCGATGTCCTTGTAGTTGCGCACGTTCTCGACCTGCGCGTTGCGGCTCGCGCTCGCGACGAGTTCGAAGCCGGGATTGCCCGCGATGGCGGGCAGATGCTGGTCGCGCGCAATCTTGCCCACGCCGACGATACCCAACGTATAGGACGCTTTCATGACGTATCTCCGCCCCTTCTTTTCAGGGAGATTTTTTATTCTGCATGACGAATGATTTATTTACCCCAGCGCAACACGAGCGGATCGAGGCGGCGCGCGATGTCGATCAGTTCGGCGCGCGTCGCGGGATGCATCGCGGGCAGCGGGTGGCGCGGCAGTTCGCACTCGATTACGCCGCCTTCCTTCATCAGCGACTTGCAGGCGAGCATGCCCGCCTGGCGGTTTTCGTGATTGATGAGCGGCAGCCACTTCTGGTAGAGCGCGAATGCGTCGTCGGTGCGGCCTTCGCGGTGGGCTACGATAATCGGGCGAATACCGTCCGGGAAGCCGCCGCCCGTCATCGAGCCGGTCGCGCCGGCGTTCAGGTCCGCGAGCAACGTAATGGCTTCTTCGCCGTCCCACGGGCCTTCGACGGCCTCGCCCGCCAGCTTGATCAGCTCGCGCAGCTTGTTTGCCGCGCCCGGCGTTTCGATCTTGAAGTACGAGACCTGCTCGATCTCGCGGGCCATGCGCGCGAGGAACGGGGCGGAGAGCACCGTGCCGCTCGCAGGCGCGTCCTGGATCATGATCGGAATGTCGATCGCATCGGACACGCGCGCGTAGAAGTCGTAAATCTGCTGCTCGGGCACGCGGAAGGTCGCGCCGTGGTACGGCGGCATGAGCATCACCATCGCCGCGCCCTGCTCCTGCGCGCGCTTGCTGCGTGCGGCGGCAACCGGCGTGCCGTAGTGCGTGGTCGTCACGATCACGGGCACGCGGCCTGCCACGTGCTCGAGTACGGTGCGCGTGATGACTTCGCGCTCGTCGTCGGAGAGCGAGAACTGCTCCGAGAAGTTCGCGAGAATGCACAGGCCGTCCGAGCCCGCGTCGATCATGAAATCGACGGCGCGCTTCTGGCTTGCCAGATCCAGTTCGCCCGTTTCGGTGAACGTGGTCGGCACGACGGGGAAAATGCCCCTGAATCGGGGCGTACGGCTCGTAGTCATGTCTTCAGTCCTGCTTGAGAAAGAGTGTCAGGCCGCGCCTTCACGATTCGCTCGCCAGCTCTCCCGTGCTGCGGCGAGGCGTGCGCAGCACCGCGCGCACGGCGAACGTCACGAGCACCGCGAACACCAGCGTGGCCGCGAGAAAGTAAAGCCCGGCCGCCAGGCTGCCCGTCGCGTCCTTGATGAGCCCGATGCCATAGGGGCCGAGATAGCCGCCGAGATTCGCGAGCGAGTTGATCGTCGCGATCCCCACGGCCGCGCTCGCGCCGGTGAGGAACTCGCCGGGCAGCGCCCAGACCACGGCCTGAATCGAGTAGATCGAAAAAGCGGTCAGGCAGATGAACAGCAGTTGCAGCGCCGGCGCGTGAAACCACGCGCTCGCGGCCATCGTCAGCGCCGCGACGCCCGAGACCACGACGATGTGGCCGTAGCGTTCGCGATGCTTGTCCGAATGGCGCGGCACGATCAGCAATCCCGCTACCGCGAACAGATAGGGAACGGCGGAAAGCAGGCCCGCCGTGGAATCGCTCACGCCGAACGCCTTGATAATGGTAGGCAACCAGAGCGACAAACCATAGATGCACAGCGGAAACGGCAGGAACAGCAGCGCAAGCAGCAGCACGCGGCGGTCCTTGAGCGCGCTGAATGGGTTGCGATGCGTGTCGAGGCGGTAGGTGCGCTGGTCGGCGGCAAGTTCGCGCGCGATCCAGCGGCGCTCAGTGTCGTCGAGCCAGCGTGCATGCGCGGGCGATTCGGGCAACAGACGCAGCGTGGGAATGCACAGCAGCACGGCAGGCAGGCCGCTCACGACGAAGAGCGTCTGCCAGCTCGACATGCCGAAAAAGCCGTGCGTTTCGAGCAGCGCGCCCGCGATCGGGCCCGTGACGATGCCGGCGATGGGCTGCGCGAGCACGAGCAGGCCGATCACGCGCGCGCGGTGGCGCATGGGGAACCACTGCGTGAGGAAATACAGAATGCCGGGATAGAGCCCAGCCTCCGCCGCGCCCAGCAGAAAGCGCAACGCGTAGAAGCTCTTCGGGCCGCTCACGAGCGCCATCAGCATCGTGATCACGCCCCACGTGAAGAGGATGCGCGCGAACCACACGCGCGCGCCGAAGCGCGCGAGCGCGAGATTGCTCGGCACTTCGCAGAGGAAATAACCGATGAAGAAGAGGCCCGCGCCCAGGCCGTAGGCGGCGTCGGACAGGCCCACGGCCGCGTTCATGTGCAGCTTCGCGAAGCCGACCACGGTGCGATCGACGTACGCCACCACATAGATCAGCGCGAGAAAAGGCAGCAGCCGGCGCGCGATATGGCCGACGATGTGCTTTTCCTCGCTGCTGGCGCTTACCATTGCAGCGGGGCTTTCGTGTTGCAGCACCTGCGGGTTCGTCATCGTGTCTCCAGGCTCGTTTCTTCTCTTTTGCTGCGCTCAGGGCGCCGGCGCGCCCTGGCTCATTGCGTCAACCGCTCAGTGCGAATGCCGCGGCACCGCCGCCCCGCGCTTGCCCACGAGGAAGTCGAGGTCGCAACCCTCGTCGGCCTGCAGCACGTGATCGACGTAAAGGCGCGCATAACCGCCCTTGCCCAGCTGCTCCGCCACGCCGGGCGCGGCCGCCGGATCGACATCGCTCAGACGGCGCGCGAGTTCCTCGTCGCTGATGTCCAGATGCAGGCGACCCGATTCGCAGTCCAGCTCGATCCAGTCGCCGTTGCGCACCGCCGCGAGCGGCCCGCCCGCCGCCGCTTCGGGCGCCACGTGCAGGACCACCGTGCCGTAAGCCGTGCCGCTCATGCGCGCATCGGAAATGCGCACCATGTCCTTCACGCCCTGGCGCAGCAGCTTGGGCGGCAGGCCCATGTTGCCGACCTCGGCCATGCCGGGGTAGCCGCGCGGGCCGCAGTTCTTCATCACGAGGATGGAGTCCTTGTCGACATCGAGCGACTCGTCGGCGATCGTCGCCTTGTAGTGGTCGAAGTTTTCGAACACCACGGCGCGGCCCCGATGCTTGAGCAGCTCGGGCGTGGCCGCCGAAGGCTTGAGCACGGCGCCGCGCGGCGCGAGATTGCCGCGCAGGATACAGATGCCGCCGTCCGCGATCAATGGGTTGTCGAGTTGACGGATCACTTCATCGTTGTAATTGGGCGCCTCGCGCACGTTGTCCCAGATGGACTTGCCGTTGACCGTGAGCGCATTGGGATGCGGCAGGAGGTTCGCTTCGCCGAGCCGGCGCAGCACCGCCGGCAGGCCGCCCGCGTAATAGAACTCTTCCATCAGGAAGCGGCCCGACGGCTGCAGATCGACGATGGTCGGCGTGTTGCGGCCAATGCGCTGCCAGTCTTCCAGTTCGAGATCGACGCCGATGCGCCCGGCAATCGCCTTCAGGTGAATCACGGCGTTAGTCGAGCCGCCAATCGCGGCGTTGGTGCGGATGGCGTTCTCGAACGCTTCACGCGTGAGGACCTTCGAGAGCTTCAGGTCTTCCAGCGCCATCTGCACGATGCGGATGCCCGACATGTGCGCGAGCACGTAGCGGCGCGAATCGACGGCGGGAATCGCGGCGTTGTGCGGCAGCGAAACGCCGAGCGATTCGGCCATGCAGGCCATCGTCGAGGCAGTGCCCATGGTGTTGCAGGTGCCCGCCGAGCGCGACATGCCCGCTTCGGCCGAAAGGAACTGATGCAGGTTGATCTCGCCCGCCTTCAGCTCCTCGTGCAGCCTCCAGACGACCGTCCCGGAGCCGATGTCACGGCCTTCGTGCTTGCCGTTGAGCATCGGGCCGCCGGTCACGACGATGGCGGGCACGTCCACGCTCGCCGCGCCCATCAGCAGCGCGGGCGTGGTCTTGTCGCAGCCGCACAGCAGCACGACGGCGTCGATGGGGTTGCCGCGAATCGCCTCTTCCACGTCCATGGAGGCGAGATTGCGCGTGAGCATGGCCGAGGGACGCAGGTTCGATTCGCCGTTCGAGAACACCGGGAATTCGACCGGGAAGCCGCCCGCTTCATAAATGCCGCGCTTCACGTGCTCGGCGAGCTTGCGGAAATGCGCATTGCAGGGCGTGAGTTCCGACCAGGTGTTGCAGATGCCGATGATCGGGCGACCATCGAATTCGTGATCGGGAATGCCTTGATTCTTCATCCAGCTTCGGTACATGAAGCCGTTCTTGTCCGTGGTGCCGAACCACTGTTGGGAGCGCAGTTTGGGTTTGGTATCCGACATCGTGTTCGTTGTGTAGAGCGAGTAGTTCGCCGAGTGCTTCGAGCGATGGATTCGGGACAGTCTACGGAGAAGTCTGATAACCTCCTAATGAAATAATGGACGCTTCCGATATCGAAATCGGCATTGGTATAAACACCTAAAACTATTTGGGAAATCAGGCGGAGACATGCTCGATACGAGCCCCTGGTACGTGCGCACGCGGCTGAAAACGCGGCAATTGCTCCTCGTCGTGGCGCTGGCGGAGGAAGGTAACATTCACCGCGCGGCGGCGGCGCTGAACATGACGCAGCCCGCCGCCTCGAAGCTCCTGCGCGAGCTCGAAGACATGCTCGGTGCGGTGCTGTTCGAACGCATGCCACGCGGCATGCGGCCCACGCTGTACGGCGACGCGCTGATCCGCCACGCGCGCGCCGTGCTCGGCAGCCTGGACCAGGCGCAGGAGGAGCTTAGCGCGCTCAAGGCCGGGCGCCTTGGCCACGTGGCGGTGGGCGCGATCACCTCGCCGGGCGTGCGCGTGCTGCCGGCGGCCGTTGCGGCGGTCAAGCGCACGCATGCGAACCTGCGCGTCTCCGTGGAGATCGACGCCAGCAACGTGCTGCTCGAACACCTGGCGCAAGACAAGCTCGACGTGGTGCTGGGCCGCCTGTCCGCCGAGCACGACAAGCTCCAGTTGCGTTACGAACCGCTCGCGGGCGAGCCCGTGTGCGCCGTGGTCCGGCCGGGGCACCCCATGCTCGTGGCGGCGCAGGACGAAGCCCGACCGATCGCGCTCGCCGACATCGCGCGCGCCACGTGGGTCGTGCCGCCCGTTGGCAGCGTGCTGCGCCACCGCTTCGAGCTGATGTTCCAGCGCGCGAGCCTCGCGCCCCCATCGAACGTGGTCGAGACACCCGCGCTGCTGTTCATCACGCGCGTGCTGGAGCAAAGCGACATGATCGCCGTGCTCACCGAAGACGTGGCGCGCTACTACGCGGCGCACGGCATGGTCGCGATCCTGCCCGTGCCGATGGATTGCCAGATGGACGACTTCGGCATCATCACGCGTGCGGACGGCCTCCTCACGCCCGCGGCGAGCGTGATGATCGAGGCGTTGCGGCAGGTGAGCGCCGACATCTACGGGACACACGGCCGCGAGCCAGGCGCGCGATAATCGTGCGACGAAACCCGCGCGAGAGGACCGAACCATGCCCGCCAGCCATCCCGCCGCTCCCGACAGCACCGCCATTCGCGTCGCGCTGTGGCGCGCGCTGCACGTCCAGGTCGACGATGCGCCCCACGTGCTCGAAGACGAAACCGGCATGCAGATCGCCGCACCGGAGTCGAACTGGCGCGAGCGGCCCGATATGCACCCTGAAGGGACGCGCGGTTATCGTGCCTCGATCGTCGGGCGCGCGCGCTTCGTCGAAGACCTTGTCGCCGAACAGACCGCTAACGGGCTCGCCCGCCAGTACGCGATTCTCGGCGCGGGACTCGACACGTTCGCCCAGCGCCACCCCGAAATCGCCTCGCGCCTGCACGTGTACGAAGTGGACAGGCCGGGCACGCAGACATGGAAGCGTCAGCGGCTCATGGAGCTGGGGTATCGCGAGCAGGCGTGGCTGCGCTTCGTGCCGGTGGATTTCGAAGCCGGGCAGACGTGGTGGGAGCGGCTCGCCGCGGCTGGGTTCGATGCCGCGAGTCCCGCGGTGATCGCCTCGACGGGCGTTTCCATGTATCTCACGCGCGAGGCGAACCTCGCGACGCTGCGGCAGATCGCGCAACTCGCACCGGGCTCGACGCTCGTCATGACCTTCCTCCTGCCGCTCGAACTCATCGACGAGCCCGAGCGTTCGCAGCATGCCGCCGTGTATGAACGCGCGAAGGCGGCGGGTACGCCGTTCGTGAGCTTTTTCGCGCCCGATGAGATGCTTGCGCTGGCAAGCGAGGCCGGGTTGCGCAATGCGCGTCATGTTTCGACCGCGGATCTCACCGCACTTTACTTCGCAGGACGAAGCGATGGGCTGAGGCCGGCTAGCGGGGAGTCGATTCTGGTGGGGACGGTTTGAGGCGGGGGTTGTCGCGGTCTGTGCGGGGAAAGCTGTGTTTTTGCGCGCATTCTGGCCCACTTGCCACCTTCTGCACGGTTTAGGTAGTCAACCGTCGATACGCGCTCAAATGACGAACCAAACCCTGCGGGTCGCCACGTCTTTCGAGCAGCATGGCCAGGTTGTGGTGAGCGTCCGCGTACGTCGGGTCGAGTTCGAGGCAGCGCATATAGCTTCGCTCGGCGTCTTCGAAGCGTCCCAGCTCCTCGAACGCAATCGCGCGATTGAAGTGCAACACGGCATCGTCGGGAAAGTGAGCCAACGCCTCATCGAATACATGCAGCGCATCTTCGCACCGGGATTCGAGTTCACACAGCAGCGCGCCCAGGTCAACGTAGGCGGGATAAAAAGGTTGCGGCGATAGCGCGATAGCCTTCTTGTACGCCCGTTCAGCGCCGTTCACATCGGATGCTCTCAACTGTTCGCCCAGGTCGTACCACTCCTGCGCCTGATGCGCGAGATTCTTTTGCGCAGGCGCCGAGTCGAGAAACACGACATCGCCCTTGATCTGCGCCACTTCGAAATCCAGCAGGAACTGACCGGTGGCGGCATCCCACTGCGAAGGACCCGTTCGCACGGCCACGTCGTTGCCGACTGCCGATACGCGAATCCCCGTAAGCGGTAACTGATCGGGCAACTCGTCTCTGAGCCGCGTGAGCGCCATGATGATCTTGCGCGGTGGAATACGCGCATCGCGCAGCTGCAACGCCGTACGCAGCAGCACGACGTCCTGGAACGTGAAGCGGTAGGCGTTTCGCGGTCCGCGTGACGGGTTGACGAATCCTGCAGCAATGAGGCCCGATACCACCCTCCGGGAAACGCCCAGCATGGCCTGCAACTCGCGCATCGAAATTTCGCGCGCGGCGACTTGTGGCGTCACTTGCGTGCCCGCACCCTGGCAGGCGCTTCAGCGGGCGCCTTGGCGGCACGCGCCGGCGGCTTGCGCGTCCTGGGCGCGACAGGCAGTTCGGTAACGGGCTCCGCGCTCTTGCTACGCTTGGGCGCCGGAGCGGCCTTCGCTTTTGCACCACCCTTCAAACTCGCCCGCAATGCATCCATCAGGTCGATAACCTGTCCGCCACCCGCAAGCTCTTCGCGAGCCTCGTGAACGACGACCTGCTTGCCTGCGATCTTTTCGTCGATGGCTGCGAGGATGCGCTTCTTCTCTTCGTCTTCGTACGCAGTCGGGTCGTAATTGTCCTCGGAGCCCTGCTCGATAATCTGCAGCGCGAGTTTCATCTCGGTATCGGATACGTCGACATGTTCGACATGGAGATCAGCCAGCGAGCGAACCTCGTCGGCGTACAGCAGTTGCTGAAAGACGAGTCCATCTTCTTCGGGGCGCACCTGCACGATCCGCGTCCGTCCTTTCGACGCCCATTTCGCCAACGCGCAGCGACCGCTCTGCACGAGCGCCTGCTGCAAGAGGCTATACGGCTTGCCGCCGCGCTTGTCGGGTGCAATGTAGTAGGCCTTGTCGTAGAAGACCGGGTTGATCGCCTCTTCCGGGATGAAGGCCATGATTTCGACGACATGGCTCGCAGCGTCTTCCAGCGCCTTTAGCTCATCGGTGGTGAAGACCACGAAGCGGTCCTTTTCGAATTCGTAGCCCTTGTTCATGCTCGAGCGCTCGACGACATCGCCCGTCTTCTCGGAGACGTATTGCTGCTTCACGCGCGAGCCGTCGGGCGCCAGCATGTGAAACCGGATGTCGGACGAACTCTCGGTAGCGGTATAGAGCTTCACCGGAATCGAAACGAGCCCGAAGGACAGCGTCAGGGAAGCAATTGAGCGGGCGGGCATGGACTTCTCCTCGCGGATTTGCAGGTTCGGCACGTCGCTCACGCAAAGCGCGTGCCGCCACCGACTGGCGGTCGTTTCATTTTAGGCGCTTTATCGCCGGTGCCAACGATTGCGACCCCGACCAGTAATCGGCCCACGGGTCTTGCTGCTGGAAGCTCAGATACTCGCGGGCCGTTTGTACGGTCCACTGCGCCCCGCTCTTGAGGTCATTCAACTGCTCCCAGGCGACCGGCATCGAGACGCCCATCCCGGGTCGCGCACGCGCGGAAAATGCCGCAGCGGTGGTCTGTGCCTTGCCGTTGCGCAAGTAGTCGACATAGACCTTTCCGACCCGGTTCGAAGCCCCGGCGGTCGCCGAAAAGCGCTCGGGAATCGTCTTCGCCAGATGCCGCACGAATGCCTGCGAGAACGACTTGACCGCATCGTAGTCCAGCCGCGGCGCAAGCGGCACGACGACGTGCAAGCCTTTCCCGCCGCTCGTCTTCAGCCAGGCTTGCAGCCCCAGTTCCGACAACAACGTTTGAACCAGCAGCGCCGCTTCCTGAACGCGTCCCCATTTCACGCCCTCGCCTGGGTCCAGGTCGAAGATGACCCTGTCGGGCTTGTCGAGTCGTCGAACGGTCGAATTCCAGGTGTGAAACTCGACGGCGTTCATCTGTGCCGCCGACAGCAGCGCATCGACCGTGTCGACGCTCAAGAGGGGCGGATGATTCGGCCAGAGACTGCGGTCGTGAGCCGTCAATCCGGGCATGCCTGTTCTCTCGGCATGCTTCTGAAAGAACAGGTCTTCGGCGATGCCTGCCGGCGCGCGAACCATCGCAATGGGCCGGGCCTTCAGGTGAGGCAGCATCCGCTCCGCGATGCTCGCGTAGTAGCGCACGAGGTCCGCCTTCGTGACACCCGTCGATGGGTCGACGACGCGTTCCGGATGCGTGATTTTCAGCTTCAGTTGCGGCTCCGGCGCCTGCGTCTTCCCCCCCTCCCGGACGACGCCGCCTGGCGGCTTGTCGATGCGCAGACCTCTGAACGAGGCCTGCCGGATGACGCCATCGGCAGTCCAGTCCGCGAATTCGACCTCTGCGACGAGTTCAGGGCGAACCCACCGCTCACTGCCGGCCGAGCGCCGGGCCCACCGGCGCGACCTCGCGACGTCGACTTCAAAGGGTGCTGCATCGACTTCGAGCGGCGTCAGCCGCGCCCACAGGTCCCGCGCGATCCTGGCGTCCCAGCCGGTGCCGACGCTTCCAGCGTCGCGAAGCCTGCCGTCTGCGTAATAGCCAAGCAACAGGCTGCCAATCTCCCCGTCTTTACCGCCTCGGGCCGTGAACCCGCAGATGACCAGTTCCTGCCGGAGCCGGGATTTTGCCTTGAGCCACGTCTGGGTCCGCCCCGACTCATAAGGCGCGTCGCGGCGCTTGAGCATGAGGCCTTCCAGGCCCAGGCCCGAGGCGGCCTCGAACAGTTGGGTCGGGGGCGCCTCGAAGTCCTCGCTGAACCGGATGTGCTCACCGGCATCGTGAAGAAGCTGCGCGAGCAGCATGCGCCTCGACCACAGCGGCACCTTCCTGAGGTCTTTCCCGTCGAGGTACACCAGGTCGAACAGGAAGTAGACGATGTCTTGATTCGCGTTGCCGTCTATCGCATCTTGCAACGCAGCGAAACTGGGAAGGCCGTTTTTGAGGACGGTGATTTCGCCATCCAGCCACGCGCTGTTGAGCGCAAGCGCCTCGACCTCTGCTGCAAGCGCGGGAAACCTCGCTGTCCAGTCATGACCGCCTCGTGTGATGAGTCGCACACGGCCTTTGGCGACGCGGGACAGCATGCGATAGCCGTCGAGCTTGGCTTCCGTTACCCAATCACCGCTTGTGGGAAGTGATGGCGCCAGGGTCGCGAGTTGGGGCTCGAGCCTGGCAGGCAACGGAGCAGACACCGCCGCGCAAAGGTCGATCTCCGACGATTCGCTGCGCGCCGGCCTCGCTGCCCGCGGCGCACGTTCCTCGATGAGCCCGAGCGGCTTCGCCGTCACGCTATCCGGAAGCGCCTTGATGACATCGTATTCGGCAAGCGGCTGCGCCCAGGCATCGCGCTTCTTGAACAGCATCCACTGGTCTTGCCTGTCGCCGGGCTTCGATATGCGGACCAGCTCCCAGAGTCCGGCAAGTTTTTCGCCGTGGAGACGGAAGACCAGCTTGCCCGCAGTCATCCCCTCACGCGGATCACCGACGGGTTCCCAGGTGCCACGGTCCCAGACGATCACGTCGCCAGCGCCGTATTGCTTTGCCGGAATGGTGCCTTCAAAACCCGCGTAGTCGGCAGGATGGTCCTCCACGTGAATGGCCATCCGTTTTTCCTTCGGGTCGTAACACGGACCTTTGGGTACGGCCCATGAGAGCAATACCCCGTCGAGTTCGAGCCGGAAGTCGTAGTGCAGCCGGCTCGCCCAGTGCTTCTGCACGACGAAGCCCAGATGTCCATTTTCAACGGGCGAGCTGGCAGCCGGCGGCGCCGGTTCAGGCGTGACACTGAAATCCCGCTTTTTTCCGTAGCGGGAAAGCGGCGGTGATGACGGATTGCGGTCGCGGGTCGAGGCCATGACGATAGTCTAGGAAGAACTCTCGCCTGGTGCGTCGCAAGTGGAACGCGTGGCGCGAATGCGCGAGCGCGCCTGCCTCACGTGCCCTGCGCTGCGGTTTCCGGCCGCCGCTTCCAGACCCAGCACAAAACCGGCGCCCCAAATACGAGGCGGGAGCCGGCATTTCGCCGCTCCCGCCAGATCACTTCGTTGTGCTCACAAGCACCGCGCAAGAAGCCGCGGCAATGCTCAGCTCATGTGCAGGCCGCCGTTGAGCGAGAAGTCCGCGCCGGTCGAGAAACCTGCTTCGTCGGACGCGAGCCACGCCACGATCGAGGCAATTTCCTGCGGCTCGCCGAGGCGCCGCACCGGAATGCTGTCGACGATCTTCGAGAGCACTTCGGGCTTCACCGCCTTCACCATGTCCGTGCCGATATAGCCGGGAGAAACGGTGTTGACCGTCACGCCCTTGGTCGCCACCTCCTGCGCGAGCGCCATGGTGAAGCCGTGAATGCCGGCCTTGGCCGTAGAGTAATTCGTCTGACCGAACTGGCCTTTCTGCCCGTTGACCGACGATATATTGATCACCCGCCCAAAGCCCCGCTCGATCATGCCGTCGATCACCTGCTTGGTCACGTTGAAGAGGCTCGTGAGATTGGTGTCGATCACCGCGATCCAGTCTTCGTGCGTCATCTTGCGGAACACGACGTCGCGCGTGATGCCGGCGTTGTTGACGAGGATGTCGATCTCGCCGACGTCCTTCTTCACCTTCTCGAACGCGGCAGCCGTGGAGTCCCAGTCGGCCACGTTGCCTTCGGACGCGACGAATTCGTAGCCCAGCGCCTTCTGCTCGTCGAGCCAGCGCGCCTTGCGCTGCGAGTTCGGGCCGCAGCCCGCGACCACCGTGTAGCCATCCTTGTGCAGACGCTGGCAGATGGCCGTTCCGATGCCGCCCATGCCGCCGGTCACGTAGGCAATACGCTTTGCCATAGATCCTCCTTTTGCTTTAGGGGGTAGGTGAGTTGGGAAAGACTCTGGAGGATGGAGTCAGTTTGACGAGCGCCACCAAGCCGGGCGATGGGGAAATACCCGTACAGGAAAACGCCTGCCGCAATCCTTCCGTAAGACAGCGTGCGCCGGCCTTCGCCCGATACCGCCGGAGAACCGACTCAGCGTAGCAGCGCCCTTTGGGGGACACAAGACGATCACGCCTTCGGGCGTGGGCAAAAGCACACAATTACCTGGCATGCCTCAGTAAATGCAAGCGGGGAAATGTGTTTTGCATAAAGATACGGCCCGGCTCCATTCGAGGCCGGGCCGCGCGCAGGCTCACTGCGTGAGAATCAGACAAGCATCAAAGGCCGGCGGCGAGGCGCTCGTTGCCATACCCCTCGGGCAAACCCGTCACGTATTCCAGCCGCCCCACGGCTTCGAGCAGCGAGCGGCCGGCGATCGTGAGCGACAGCCGGCGGTGGCCTTCCGTCCAATGCTCGAGCGCAACCAGCTGACGCTCGAGCAGCGTGTCCAGTTCCTGGCGATTCATGTCGATCTGGTCCGGCGAATGGCGGACCAGCATCAGCGTGGCGAATTCCTTAGGGCTCAGCAATGTCGTCTCCCAGTAACTTTCATGCCGCAACCAGGGGCACAGGGCCGCATATATTCGAGCCTTAATGTGACACGGGCATGACTGTCACAATTTCGCTCCCGCACTATATTGATCCTGCATATCCGGTGCTGCCGCCCTCTTTTCGCTTTGCGGCGTGTGAGCCGGCACGAGCGCCGCGCCGCATTCCTCCACGAGGTTGCGCAGCGAGGTCGGGAAGAGCGTGCCGGGGTCGTCGGCAATGCCTGCGCCGTCGTCGCGCAGCGCCGCGCCGATGCCCACCACGATGGTCGCGTCGGGCGCACGCTCGCGCAGGCGCCGCACGAGATTGCGCAGGTACGGCGCCGACTCGGGCGCATCGAGCGACACCAGGCAGATGGCCGGCGAGCGCTCGTCGATCATGGCCCCGCGCGTGGCGCGCACTTCGTCGTAGGTGGTAGCCGTGCAGGGAATGTTGCGCCGCATGAGCAACTGGCCGACGATCGCCACCGCCACGTCGTCGAACGCGCCGCGTCCGGGTACGCAGAGCACCTCGCCCGCGTCCGGCGAGAGCGTGAACTCGATTACCTTGGCGCCTTCGTCCGCGCCTTCGACGGACTTCCTGGCGCTCTCCTCCTCGGCTGCGGTGTGGCGAGAATCGTCCACGGATTCGAGATCCTCGACGATATCGAGCAGCGCCTGGTTGATGCGCGCGACCTGCTCGCCGGGCAGCACGCCGCGCAAGGCGTCGTTGCGCGCGAAGCGCAGGCCCTCGAACACCACCTGCTCGTAGTAGTCGATGAGCGGCATGCTCGTGAGCAGCCGGTCCGCCTGCAGCAGCGCTTCATGAGGATCGTCGGCGAGCAGGCGCTGGTAGCAGGTTTGCGCAGGCGTGAGCGCGGGCTGGTCGCCGAGCAGGATCGTGAGGAAGTTCAGCCGGTCCACGTAGCGGCCCAGCGTGACGATGCACAGCGTGAGCGGCGTGGAAAGCACCAGCCCCACGGGCCCCCACAGCCAGCTCCAGAAGATCGCCGCCACTACCACGGCCAGCGGCGAAAGGCCCGAGCGCTTGCCATAGACCATCGGCTCGGCGAACTGCCCCGCCACCACGTCCACGACGATGAAGAAGATCAGCGTCGTGACGCCCATGGTCCACTGCGGCTGCGTGGCCGCGGCGACGATCGTCGCCATGATCGCGGCGATCCAGATGCCGATGTACGGCACGAAGCGCATGAGCGCCGCCACCGCGCCGAACAACAGCGCGCCCGGCACGCCGATGCCCGCCAGCCCCAGCGCGATCACGCCGCCCACCGTGACGTTCACGCCGACTTGCGCGACGAAGTAGCGCGAGAGCCGCTGCGAGGCGTCGTTGATGGCGGTTGTGGTGCGGTGCAGGTCGTCTGAGCCGAACACGCTGATGAGCCGGTCGCGCAGATCCTCGCGCTGGAACAGGATGAAGATCGTCACCACCAGCACGATGAAGGTCGTCTCGAGCGGCGCGATAGCTGGGGCGAGCGCCTTTTGCGCGAGCGTAAGCGGCGTGGGGGCGGGATTATGGATCTCCACGGGCATGGGCTGCTGCGGCTGATTGCGCGCCGCGCGCCCGCGCGGCTGCGGCGGCGCGGGCGGCGGCGTGGGCGTCACACGCTGCAGCGCGGTGGCGGCTCGCGACATCAGCGAATCGGCGCGGCCTACGGTTTTTTCCTGCACCGTTTGCACTTTCTGCTCGATCTCTTCCTGGTACTGCGGCAGGGAGGCGGAAAGCTGGTAGACCTGCGCGGCGATCAGCGCGCCCACACCGGCAAGCGCGAGCACGGTGGAAAGCACCGCAACGAGGATGGCGAGGAACTGTGGCAGATGAAAGCGCCGCAGCGTGGTCACGAGCGGCGCCAGCAGAAAGCTCAGCAGCACCGAGAGCGTAATGGGAATCAGCACCGCACGCCCAAAGTACAGGCCGCACACCACGACCACGCCGGTAATGACGGAGGCGAGGCTGTGCAGCGTCGGCGGGCTTGGCGGAAACACCCGGTTGCGTCGGCCCTGCGGCGGCAGCGGGAAATTCATGTCGGATCGGATCGGCAAAAAAAGAAACATCGGGGCCGCGCGGGCTCGGGCAAGCGCACGGCCCATCTATACGCACGAGGCGCACCTGGAAATGGTACAGCGCCTCCATACGTGAGACGCAGCCGTCCAGATTTTCGCAGGTCGCGAGAGGCGGACGCAAAAACCGCACGTCACTGCGTCTGCGTCTTGCCCGTGACGAGCTCCTGGTTGCGCGCGGTCAGGAACTGGATGAGCCCGTCCACGCCGCCCTGCTGGATCTTCTCGTTGAACTGCTGGCGATAGGTCTGGATCAGCCACGCACCGAGCACGTTCAGGTCATAAAGGCGCCAGCCCTGCGGCGTCTTGTACAGGCGGTAATCGATTTCAACCGGATTGCTGCTGGTCTGCGCGAGCGTGCGCACGACGACGTCGGTGTCTCCTGGCGAACTGCGCATGGGCGGGTACTCGATCTTCTGGTCAGGCTTGAGTTGCGCGATGGCGCCCGAGTAGAGATGGATCAGCAGCAGCTGGAACTGCTGCTCGATCTGCGCTTGCTGCTCGGGCGTCGTGGTGCGCCAGTGCGGCCCCATGGCGAGGCGCGTGGTGCGGCGAAAATCGACGTACGGAAGAATGTCGCGGTTGACGATATCCTGGATGCGCGCGATATCGTCGGGCGCGATGGCCTTCGTGCGGACTTCGTCGAGGATCTGCTGCGTGGCGGTCTTGATGAGCGCCTGCGGGTCCGACTGGTCCACCTGGGCCGATTGAGCGAATGCCGCCGTAGCGGGCAGGAACGACAGACACCACGCAAGCAGCGCGGTCATGCGGAATAACCTGGTCATCGATATCTCTGGGCAATGGCGGGAGAGGCGAGCGGGCGCGAAATCGACAAACCGCACGCTTCGCGCAAGCGCACGCCAGCGCTCAGTCTAGCGGGTCGGGCGGGGTCCGGTCGGATCGCTGTGCGGCTCGTGCGTTCATGCCTTCACGCGCGGGGCGTGCGAGCTCGCGCACCGGCTTCCGAAGAACGCCTCCAGCCCGAAAGGCGCTACGGTAAAGCAAGTTACATACCATTCCATGACATAGCGGGCCACCCGAAAACAAGGCTCACTCAGCTGCACATAACGACCGCCCTGTAAAAACTACAAGCGCGTCATGGCAAAGCGGATGGTGCCGCGCGCTGCAGGCCCAGCAGTCGTTGCGCGGACCAGCGGGCACGAAAAACGCATGCAGCCCCACGCCCGCCCGTTCGCTCGCCTTGACTGACCGCGTAATCGGTTCAATCGCCATGCAATTGGGATCGAATCGATACGAGGGTGCAAGGTTCAGCGGTCCGTCCAGAAAGGAGGCGTGGCCCCATCGCTCAGGAGATCGCATGAACACACCGGAACAGGTTCGCATTGCGGACATCCTCGGCCAGCATCGCGACACGCTGCTCGCGGAATGGCTGCGCCTGCATCTGCCGATCGCGCTGCGCCGCGGCCTTGCGATGGAGGGGGAAATTCGCGAGCAGTTTTCGGCGTTCCTGAATGTCTTTCTCGACACGCTGCCTAACACCGGAACCTTCGATTCGGGCAGCCCGGACTGGGAGCCGGTGCGCGCATTCCTCGCGGACATGTCGGCGCATCGCGCACGTCAGGGCTACACGCCTGTCGAGACGGCCACCTTCGTGTTCTCGTTCAAGGAGCCGCTCTATGCGCGGCTGCGCGAGGCGTATGCGAACAACGCCGCCGAGCTTGCCCATGTGAGCTGGCAGATCAACCTGCTGCTCGATGGCTTCGGCATCTACACCACCGACATTTTCCAGAAGAGCCGCGAAGCGATCATCGCGCGCCAGCAGGAAGAACTGCTCGAGCTTTCCACGCCCGTCGTGCAGCTTTGGGAAGGCATCCTCGCGCTGCCGCTCATCGGCACACTCGATTCCGCGCGCACCCAGGTCGTCATGGAGAGCCTGCTGCAGAAGATCGTCGACACGGGTGCGGGCCTCGCGATCATCGACATCACGGGCGTGCCCACCGTCGACACGCTCGTCGCGCAGCATCTGCTCAAGACCGTGGCCGCCGCGCGCCTCATGGGCGCGGACTGCATCATCAGCGGCATCCGCCCGCAGATCGCGCAGACCATCGTGCATCTGGGCGTCGATCTCACCAACGTCACGACCAAGTCCACGCTCGCCGACGCCTTCGTCATCGCGTTGCAGCGCATCGGCGCGACCATCATCTCGCCGAAGGCCACGACCTGAACGCCACTCAGCGCCACTGAAGCACGGGGAACCGCACACGATGGAACGCATTCCGATTCTGCGCCTCGGCGACTGCCTGATCGTCACGATCCAGGTGGACATGCACGACCGCCTCGCGATCGCACTGCAGGACGACCTTACCGAGCGCATCGTGAAAGAGTCGGCCAAGGGCGTGCTGATCGACATCTCGACGCTCGACGTGGTCGACTCGTTCATCGGCCGCATGATCAGCAACACGGCCGCCATGGCGATGGTGCTCGACGCGCAGACCGTGGTGGTCGGCATGCAGCCGTCCGTGGCGATCACGCTGGTCGAGCTCGGTCTCACGCTGTCGGGCGTGCGCACCGCGCTGAACGTCGAAAAAGGCATGGCGCTGCTCAAGCAGCGGCAGCTCCGTTGAGTCCGATGACTCCGTTAGCTAGCACGTCTCTTGCGTTCAATCATGAATAGCAACGACACGACCGGAAGGCTTGCGGCCCAGGTGAGCCTGAGATCGGACGAGGAAATCGTCCGGCTGCGACAGATCGTGCGCGACGCCGCGATCGCGCAGGGCTTCTCGCTCATCGAACAGACCAAGTTCGTGACGGCGGCGAGCGAGCTCGCACGCAACACGCTGCAGCATGGCGGCGGCGGCGATGCGCGGCTCGACGTGCTGGAAAAAGGCGTGCGCGTGGGACTGCGGCTCTCGTTCGTCGATCAGGGTCCGGGTATTGCTGATATCGGGCGCGCGCTGCAGGACGGCTTCACGAGCGGCAATGGCCTGGGACTCGGCCTCGGCGGCTCGCGGCGACTGTGCGACGAGTTCACGATCGAATCGACTCCGGGCAGCGGTACAACGGTCACCATCACGAAATGGAAAGTACGCTAGACGGCGCGGCCGGTTCTGCCGGCGGCACCCACCGCTCCTTCGAGATCGGCGACGCCAGCGGCGTCGCCTTTGCACGCCGCGGCGCCAGCGAAGCCGCGCGCTTTGCGGCGCTCAGCGAGACCGACGCCGGCCGCCTCGCGATCGTGCTCACAGAAGCGGCCACCAATATCCTCAAGCATGCCGGCCACGGCGAACTGCTCGTGCGCGCGCTGGAGGGCGCGGTGGAGCTGATCGCGCTCGACAGCGGCCCCGGCATGGCCGACGTCGGCATCGCCCTCGCCGACGGCCACTCCACGACCGGGACGCCCGGCACCGGGCTCGGCGCAATCCGGCGGCTCTCGAACCAGTTCGCCATTTACTCGCAGCCGGGCGCGGGCACGGTGTTGCGCGTGCTCGTGCAGAAAAGCGGCGTCAACGCAGCGCTCGCGGCATTCACCAGACCCGAGATCGGCGGGGTCTGCGTGCCTTACCCCGGCGAGGAAGTCTGCGGCGACGGCTGGCAGGCGCAGGCCGACCAGAGCGGCCTCACGCTCGCACTCGCCGATGGGCTCGGCCACGGTGCCGAAGCCCACGTGGCCGCCGTGGCCGCGCTCGACGTGCTGCGCCGCCGCGCCGGCCTCGCGCCCGCCGCACTCATGGAACTCTCGCACGCGGCCCTGCGCCCCACGCGCGGCGCGGCGCTCGCGCTCGTGCGCATCGATCTGGCGCGCGGCGCGCTCGCGTTTTGCGGCACGGGCAACATCTCGGCGGTCGCGTATGGCGCGGGCCGCCCCATCGATAACCGCGCTTCAACCGGCCACGCGCAGCGCTCCGCCGGCGCAGGCGCACCACCCGCGCGCGAGTGCTACCAGCTCGTCTCGCGCAACGGCATCGTGGGCCACACGATGCGCGGCACCCAGGAGTTCGAGCTGACGTGGAGCGAGAACGCGCTGCTCGTCCTGCATTCGGACGGCATCGGCACCCGCTGGGACCTCGCCGCCTGGCCCGGCCTCGCCAACCAGCCCGCCGCCGTGATCGCGGCCGTCCTCTACCGAGACTTCGCGCGCCGGCGCGACGACGCCACCGTCGTCGTCGTGCGCGCCCGCCCCGGAGTACAGTTGAATCATGAATAAGCCCCTGCTGCGCATCCGGCTGCAAACCGCCCAGGACGTCGTCGCCGCGCGTCGCCGCGCGCGCGAGCTGGCCGCCGGACTCGGCTTCTCGCCGCTCGACCAGACGCGCATTGCGAGCGCCGTCTCCGAAATCGCCCGCAACGCGTTCGAATATGCGGGCGGCGGCGAAGTCGCCTTCGCGCTGGAAGGCGCGCGGCCGCGCGAAGCGCTCGCCGTGCAGGTCAGCGACCAGGGCCCCGGCGTGCGCGAACTCGAAGCCGTGCTCGACGGCACTTATCGCTCGCCGGGCGGCATGGGCCTCGGCATCACGGGCAGCCGCCGCCTCATGGACCGCTTCGAGATTCGTTCGTCGACTGGCGGCACAACCGTCACCATGACGCGCGACTTGCCGCACGAGCGCGGCGAGGCGAGTGGCCCGGAACTCGAGCGCATCGTGCACGAACTCGCCGCACGCAGTCCGCAGGAAGGCGCGCATGGCGACTCGCTCGAAGAACTGCAGCAGCAGAACCGCGAACTCGTGACGGCGCTCGACGAACTGCGCGAACGCCAGGAAGAACTCTCGCGCCTCACGCAGGAGCTGGAAGCGACCAACCGCGGCGTGGTGGCGCTCTACGCCGAACTCGACGAGCGCGCCGAGGAGCTGCGCCGCGCCGACATGATGAAGACGCGCTTTCTCTCGAACATGAGCCACGAATTGCGCACACCGCTCAGTTCGATCCGCGCGCTCGCCAACCTGCTGCTCAACCGGCTCGATGGCGACCTGAGCGTGGAGCAGGAACGCCAGGTCAAGCTGATTCTTTCGTCGGCGGAAAGCCTGGGCGAGACCGTGAACGACCTGCTCGATCTCGCGAAGATCGAAGCCGGCAAGACCGAAGTCGTGCCCACGTGGTTCGATGCCGCCGACCTCTTCGCCGCGCTGCGCACCATGCTCTTGCCGCTGCTCGATACGCCGGAGGTCACGCTCGAGTTCGGTTCCACGGCAGGCCTGCCGCAGCTTTACACCGACGAACCCAAACTCACGCAGATCCTGCGCAATTTCGTCTCGAACGCGCTCAAGTACACCGAGCGCGGGCAGATTCGCGTGGGCGCCCAGTGCATGCCCGGCGCCGGCGACGAAGCGCGCATCACCTTCTTCGTCGCGGACACGGGCATCGGAATTGCTCCCGAACACCACCAGATCATTTTCGAGGAGTTCGGCCAGGTGCAGAACCGCCTCCAGCAGCGCGTGAAGGGAACGGGTCTTGGCCTGCCGCTGTGCCGCAAGCTTGCGGCGCTGCTGGGCGGCGAAGTGGGCGTGGAAAGCGAGCCCGGCGTGGGCTCGACGTTCCGCCTGAACGTGCCGGTGTGCCTCGCGACGTCCGTCGAGGACGAACCCGAGACCTCCGGGGACGCGGCGCCATGAACGCGCAGACCACGCTGATCCTCAACGTCGACGACAACGAAGGCGCGCGCTACGTGAAGTCGCGCGTGCTGCGCCACGCCGGCTACGCCGTGATCGAAGCCGCGACGGGCCAGGCCGCGCTCGAAGCCGTGCGCGAACAGGCGCCTGCGATCGTGCTGCTCGACGTGAAGCTGCCCGACCTCAGCGGCATCGAAGTGTGCCGCCTCATCAAGGCAGACCCGGAAACGAACTCCACGCTCGTGCTGCAGACCTCCGCCGCCGCGGTGCAGACGCGCGACAAGATTCTCGCGCTCGACGGCGGCGCCGACAGCTACCTCACCGAGCCCGTCGAGCCCGCCGAGCTGGTGGCGAACGTGCGCGCGCTCCTGCGCCTCTACGCGGCCGAAAAAGCGCTGCGTGACGCCGACCGCCGCAAGGACCGCTTCCTCGCGACACTTGCGCACGAACTGCGCAATCCGCTCGCGCCGATTCGCAACGCCATCGCGCTACTCGACCCGCGCCATGGCGCGAACGATGTCATGCGCGCCGACGCGCGGCAGATCGCGAGCCGCCAGGTCGAGCATCTCGGCCGCCTCGTCGACGACCTGCTCGACGTCTCGCGCATCTCGCACGGCAAGATCGCGCTGCAGATGAGCACGCTCGACCTGCGCGAGATCGTCCAGACCGCCGTGGAAACGAGCCGGCCCTTCCTCGACGCGAAATCGCAAACGCTCACGGTCGAGATCGACTGCGAGCCGTGCCACGTGACCGGCGACGCGATACGCGTGGCGCAGATCATGAGCAACCTGCTTTCCAACGCCGCGAAGTACACGGCCGAAGGCGGCCAGATCGCGTTGCGGCTCGAACAGGACGTCTACGAGATCCTGATTCGCGTGCGCGACAACGGCATCGGCATCGCGCCCGACGAGCTGCCCTACGTGTTCGAGCTTTTCATGCAGTCGCGCGAAGCCGTGAAGCGCGCCGACGGCGGCCTCGGCATCGGCCTCGCACTCGTGCGCGAACTCGCGGAACTGCATGGCGGCTCGGTGAGCGCCCATTCGGACGGGCTTGGACACGGCTCGGAATTCGTCGTGCGTCTGCCGCTCGCGCGGGCGTCGCAGTGCGAAGCGCCGCGCGACGAAGCGCCGGGCGCAGGGGAACAAATCGCGCCGCCGCGCCGCCGCGTGCTGATCGCCGACGACAACGTCGATTCCGCTACTTCGCTGCTCATGCTGCTGGAACTCGAAGGCCACGAGGTGCGCGTGGCGCACGACGGACCGAGCGCACTCGCGCTCGCGCAGAGCTTCCTGCCCAACGTCGCGATTCTCGACATCGGCTTGCCCGGCATGGACGGTCACGCGCTGGCGAAGGCGCTGCGCGCCGGGCCGGCCACTGCGCACGTGCAATTGATCGCGCTGACGGGCTACGGCCAGGAGCGCGACCGCCAGGCAGCGAGCGAGGCAGGCTTCGACCGGCATCTCGTCAAGCCCGCGCCGTTCGAAGAGATTCTGCGGGAAATCGACAACGCGCCGCCGGATTGAGTGGCGCCGCGCGGTCCGCCTGCCGACCGTTCGCGCCACCCAGGCCCCGTTCGCGCCCGTTTCCCCACACTTCGTCGCATCCCCCTCGCCCGCCCCGCCCCCATTCACCACACTGCAGACATCGCCCCCGCTCGACCCGCCATGGAGAGCCAGCATGTCTGCCATCATTGCTGCGCACGTCGTCGCCGCAACACTTTCTGTCATACTCGGAACCGCCGTCATGCTGGCCGAAAAGGGCAGCGCGCGGCACAAGTGGCTCGGCCGCCTCTGGGCGCTGACGATGCTTACCGCCGCGCTCAGCTCGTTCGATATCCGCGAGCTGCATCCGGGGCATCTGTCCTGGGTGCACGGCCTGTCGCTGCTGACGTTCGCAAGCGTCGGGCGCGCCATCTGGGCGATCCGCCACGGCAACGTCCGCGGCCATCGCCTCGCCATGCGCGGTTCGTTCTTCAGCCTCATCGCGGCCGGTCTTGCCGCCGTTGCGACGCCGCACCGGTTGCTCAACCTCATCGTCACGAGCTGGTTCGCATGATTCCTGGCATGCACGTCGAGTTTCCGAACGCCGCCGCCCGCCTCCCCGCGCCGACGGCCAATGTCCTGCTCGCCGGGTTCGCGCGCGAGGGCGTGATCGTCGTCATAGGCAATGCGCTGATTGCGGTCGCGCTCACCGCCGCGGGCGTTCACGAGCGCTTCATCGACAACCTCGTCTTCAGCCAGGCGATCGGGCTTTCGATCATGCTGCTGCTCGACGTCGCCCGCTTCTTTCTGCAACGCCACGATGCGCTCACGGGTCCGCGCCTCGCGTTGGCGATGGTGCTCGCCATCGTGCTCGGCGCGTCGCTCGGGCGCGGCATCGCGAGCGTGGTGCTCGGAATCGGCTTGCACAACGCGTTCGCGACGAAGGATCTCGCGCTCACCGGCTGGATCGCGCTGACCGCCACGCTGCTGGTCACCTGGTATGGCTGGTCGCGCACGCGCATTGCCGAGCTGAGCGAACAGGTCGCGCGCACGGCATGGCAAAAGGAAGCCGCAGAGCGCACGGCGCTCAGCGCGCGCCTGCAGGCGCTGCAGGCCCAGATCGAGCCGCACTTTCTCTTCAACACGCTGGCGACGCTCGACAGCCTGATCGCGTCCGACCCGCCGCGTGCGCGCGAACTGCTCGCAAGCCTCAACCGCTTCCTGCGCGCGACGCTCGAGGCCTCGCGCGCGCAAAGCGAAACGCTCGCGGTGCAGTTCAAGGTGCTCGACTCGATGCTCGCCGTGCATGCCATGCGTATCGGCCCGCGCCTTGCCTACGCGCTCGACCTGCCGCTCGATTGCGCCGACCTCCCGGTGCCGCCCATGCTGTTGCAGCCGCTCGTGGAGAACGCGCTCAAGCATGGCATCCAGGGTGCGCTCGAGGGCGGCAGAATCGACGTTGCCGCACGGCGCGACGGTGACCATGTCGAGCTGAGCGTGACCGATACGGGCCCGGGTTTTGGCGCGACGCCGGGCACCCAGGGCGCGGGCGTCGGGCTAGTGAACGTGCGCGAGCGGCTCGCGGCGCTCTATGGCGAGCAGGCGGCGCTCACGCTGATCGAGAACGTGCCGCATGGCCTCGTTGCGCGGGTGCGGCTGCCGCTGCGCGATGCTGTTGGTGCAAGCGTGCAGGAGTCCAGATCATGAAACGCCACGCGCCCGCAGATACGGCGCAACACGGCGACGCCTCGCACCGCTCGCCCGACACCCCGACCGCACTGATCGCCGAGGACGAGCCGCTGATCGCCGCCGCCCTGGAACGCGAACTGGCCGCCGCGTGGCCGGAACTGCGCATCGTGGCAACGGCCGGCAACGGCCAGGAAGCCATCGAACGCATCGGCGCGCTGACGCCCGACGTCGCGTTCCTCGACATCGCCATGCCGGGCGCGACCGGCCTCGATGTCGCGCGCGCGTGCGCGAATCTCGCCGCGCCGCCGCAAATCGTGTTCGTAACCGCCTACGACGCGTATGCCCTCGAGGCCTTCGAGGCCGCGGCCATCGACTATCTGCTCAAGCCCGTGGAGACTGCGCGGCTCGCGCGGACGGTGGAGCGCCTGCGCGTCCGGCTCGCGCGATCGGCGGCAAACGACGCCGAGGCGCCGCAGATGCAGGCCGATCTGCAACGCGTGCTGCGCCAGCTCGAAACGATCACCCAGGACGTTCGCGAAGCGCGCGCCGGTGCACGAGCGGGCAATGCGGAAAGCGCCCCGCGCGGGGCCCCGCTGCGATATCTGCGCGCCTCGAGCGGTAACGACATCCGCATGGTGCCGGTGGAAGATGTTTTGTACTTCGAAGCAGCCGACAAATATGTCGTGGTCACGACGCACAGCGGCGAATTGCTGATCCGCACGAGCCTGCGAGAGTTATCCGCGCAACTGGACCCGGCGCGCTTCTGGCAGGTTCACCGCGGCACGGTGGTCAACGTGGATCAGGTGGAATGCGCCTCGGTCAGCGCGATCGGGAAGATGACGTTGAGGCTGCGCGGCCACGCGGGCGCTCTCGATGTAAGCCGCCAGTACGCACACCTGTTCAAGCAGATGTGACGCGCGCCACGAGAACGGCAAACGCCTTCAACGCGGCTCGCTTTTCAAATACCGCTGAGGCGGCTCGCCCATCGTCTTGCGGAACATGGAGATGAACGCGCTCGAATTCGCATAGCCGAGCTCGGCCGCGATCTCCGCCACGCGCACGCCCTGGGCGAGCCTCGACACGGCCTCGACGATGCGCAGCTGCTGGCGCCAGTGGCCGAACGTCAACCCGGTCTCGTCCTTGAAGCGCCTCGCGAGCGTGCGTTCACTTGCCCCCACGCGCTCGCCCCAGGTCGCGAGCGAGTCGCCGTTGGCAGGCGCCGCCAGCAGGAAATCGCAAATCTGCCGCAAGCGCCGGTCGAGCGGCAGCGGCAACCCGCCGCCTAAGGCCTCGCGCGCATTGCGCATTTCGCTGAGCAACAGCGGCGTAATGAGCGCGTAGCGGCACTCCGGGCCGCGCTCGCGGTCTTCGACCAGCGCGGCCACCAGTTCGCGCAACAGCGGTGAAACCCGCATCGCATGGCATGCGGATTCCGGCCACGGCGACGCCTGCGGCTCGAACGACACACTATGCAGGCTCACCGCGGTCGTCGCGATCAATTCGTGGCGCACGCGCGGCGCGATCCACAGCCCGCGCTGCGGCCCGAGCGTCCACATGCCGCTGGGCGTCGTCACACGTAGCACCCCGCTCTCCGTAAAGACGAACCGCCCCTGATCGTGCGAAAGCCACGATCCCTTATGGGCAGCGTCGTACTGGTAGCTTGCCGCCACGATTGGCCGTTCGAGCTTGCGGTGCGGGATTTCAAGCGGTCGCCGCCATATTTGATCCACGGTCGAATCTTCCTTCGCTCATTTTCCAGATAAATGCCGGTTTTGCGCAATTTATGCCCGATGCGTCGGCCATCGCTGTGTCTCGTATTTTGCATCGGATGATGAATAATTGCTAATGCGAACGATAATGATTCTCTCTATGAATAATGAATGTTCCAGAGAACCGATCTGGTGCCCTAGACGGCCCCGCCCTCCTGCGCCGCCGCGCTGCCGCCGAGATAGGTGGCGCGCACGCGGTTGTCGTCGGCCAGTTCATGGGCCGAACCCGCGAGCGCCACGCGGCCGCCTTCCAGCACATAGGCGCGGTTCGCGATGCGCAGCGCCTGCCGCGCATTCTGCTCTACGAGCAGCACCGCCGTGCCCGCGCGGCTGATGCGCGCGATCACTTCGAAGATCGCGCGCACGAGCTTGGGCGCGAGCCCCATGGAAGGCTCGTCGAGCAGCACGAGTTTGGGCTTGAGCATGAGCGCGCGCGCAATCGCGAGCATTTGCTGCTCGCCGCCGCTGAGCGTGCCGGCAAGCTGGTCCTTGCGCTCGCGCAGCCGGCTGAATGTTTCGTATGCCTGAGCAATGCCCTGATCGAGCGCGCCGGCATCGCGCCGCAACAGGTAGCCGCCCAGGCGCAGGTTCTCCTCGACCGTCAACCCGCCGAAAATACGGCGCCCCTCCGGCACGTGCCCGATCCCGAGCGCGACGATGCGATGCGACGGCAGCCCGACGAGCGCCTGCCCCTCGAACCCGATGCTGCCGCCGCGCGGACGCAGCAGTCCGGAGATGGTGCGCAGCGTCGTGGTCTTGCCCGCGCCGTTGGCCCCGAGCAGCGCGACGATCTCGCCCGGCTCGACATCGAGCGAAACGCCGTGCAGCGCTTCGATGTTGCCGTAGTTCACGCGCAGGTCGCGAACGTCGAGGAGTTTGTCGGACGTCTCTACCCCCATAGCGACTTCTCCCCGTCCGTGGCGTCGGGTCCGTCGTCTTCCTCCGCCGTGCCCAGGTAGGCGTCGATCACCACCGGGTCGTTCTGGATTTGCGCGGGCGTGCCCTGAGCAATGATCTCGCCATGGTCCATCACGATGATGCGGTCGGACACGCCCATCACGAGCGCCATGTCGTGTTCGATCAGCAGCACGGTCACGCCCAGGTCGCGGATGCGGCGGATCTGCGCCATCAACGCGTGCTTTTCGGTTGGGTTCATGCCGGCGGCGGGCTCGTCGAGCAGCAACAAGCGTGGCTGGCTCGCCAGCGCGCGGGCGATTTCCAGCCTGCGCTGATCGCCATAGGGAAGGTCCGAGGCATATTCGCTCGCCCGCGCGCCGAGCCCCACCAGATCGAGCCAGCGCTGCCCGAGCGCGCCGTGCTCGGCCGCCTCGGCGCGCGCGGCGCGCGTGCCCACCAGTTCCGCTACAAGGGCCGTGTGCAGGCGATGATCCATGCCGATCAGCACGTTCTCGAATGCGCTCATATGGTTAAACAGGCGAATGCCCTGAAACGTACGCGCAATGCCGCGATGCACGTTGCGATGGGGCGCGCCGCCGCCAAGCGGCTCGCCGCGCCAGACGAGGCGGCCGCCGCTCGGCCGGATTACGCCCGTCAGGCAGTTGAACACCGTGGTCTTGCCGGCGCCGTTCGGGCCGATCAACGCGAGAATTTCGCCGCTGCGCACCTGGAAGGTAATGCCGCCAATCGCGCGCACGCCGCCAAAGCGGCGCTCGAGGTCATGCACCTCGAGCAGGGTTTCGCGCGCGGCGGCGGCTTCGAGGCCGCCGCTATCGGCGAGGGAAACGGCCGCCTCGGTTTCCTTGCCCGCCGCTTCCGCGGCTTCCGCTTCGTGCGCCACCGTTTCCTCTTCGGGCCGCGGCGCGGCACGCCTCACGCGCGCCGGCCACAATCCTTGCGGACGCAACAACATGAGCACGACGAGCGCCACGGCAAAGCCGAAAATGCGCCACAGGTTCAAAAAGCGCAGCATTTCCGGCAGCCCCGCGACGATCAGCGCGCCGAGTATCACGCCGGGAATGCTGCCGCGCCCCCCCATCACGACGACGATGAGAATCGTCACCGACTGCAGATAGGTGAACGCCGTGGGGTCGATCGTGCCGAAGCGCGCGGCGAACAGACTGCCCGCGAGGCCGCCGATCAGTGCGCCGATCACGTAGGCGAGCATCTTCACGCGCAGGGTCGCGACACCCACCGCTTCGGCGGCGGCTTCGTCCTCGCGGATGCTGGTCCAAGCGCGGCCGAGGCGCGAGCGTCCGAGCCGCACGGCGAACACCAGCACGACGATGAAGAACGCCATGCCCAGCACATACACCGAGCGCGGCGAACTGAATTCGAAGCCGAACAGGCTCGGCGGCTCGATGCCGTAGATGCCGTTCGGGCCGCCGGTAATGTCGAGATTGGTGGCAACGATGCGCGTGATCTCGCCGAAGCCGAGCGTGACGATGGCGAGATAGTCGCTACGCAGGCGCAGCGTGGGGTAGCCGATCACGACGCCGGAAGCGCCCGCGAACACCAGGCTGAACGGCAGCGTCGCCCAGAACGAGAAGTGCAGCAGCGTTTCCAGCAGCGCCGTCGTATAGGCGCCGATGGCAAAAAACGCCGCGTAGCCGAGGTCGAGCAACCCGGCATAGCCCACGACGATGTTCAACCCGAGGCCCAGAATCGCGTAGGTGATGATGGTGAGCCCGACATCGACGACATAGCCGCTCGCGAACTTGGGCAGCGCGATCGCCAACGCGAGCAGCACGCCGGAAACGACCCATGAAGTGTCCGTGGCCCGCGCGCGCATGTCTCACATCCTCTCGACCACGCGTTCGCCGAATAGCCCGGTGGGCTTCACCACGAGCACGGCGATCAGCACACCGAACACGAACACGTCGGTCCATTGGGAGGAGACATATCCCGCGCCGAACGCCTCCAGCAAACCGATCAGGAAGCCGCCCACCATCGCCCCCGGAATATTGCCGATGCCGCCGAGCACGGCCGCCGTGAACGCGCGCAGCCCGAGCACGAAGCCCATGAAGAAGTTGATCTGCGTGTAGAAGAGCCCTTCCATCACGCCGGCGACCGCGGCGAGCGCCGAACCGATGAAAAACGTGAGCTGGATGAGCCGCTCGACGTCGATGCCCATGAGCCGCGCCGCGTCCTGGTCGATGGCGAGCGCGCGCATGGCCGTACCGACGAACGTATGGTGTACGAACAGATACAGCGCGATCATCAGCGCGAAGCTGGCCGCGATAATGCCGATCTGCGCGAACGTGATGTGCACTTGCGCAACGTCGAAGCCGGTATGCGTGAGCAGGTGCGGGTACGTACGAAAGCCCGCGCCGTAGGCAATCAGGACGCCGTTCTCCAGCAGCAGAGAAACGGCTAGCGCCGTAATGAGAATGGACAGGCGCGGCGCGCGCAGCAACGGCTGATAGGCCACGCGCGCGATCGCCACGCCGAGCACGCCGGTCGCGAGCATGGCCACCGCGAAGGCCACGAACAGCGCGAGCGCGAGCGGCAGGCGAGCGGCCGCGAGCGCGGCGAGCGCGGTCCAGCCCACGAACGCGCCCACCATGAAGAGATCCCCGTGTGCGAAGTTGATGAGCCGGATAATGCCGTAGACCATCGTGTAGCCGAGGGCGACGAGCGCGTAGAACGAGCCGATCGTCAGCCCCTCGATGACGAACTGGAAGAAGGTGCTCATGAGCGGCCCGGTACGCTTACTTCATAGCCACCCACTTGCCGCTGGCATCCTGGCGTTGGTAAGGCTCGAACTGATCGTTATGCACGACGACCGTGATGTACACGGCACGGCTGCGGTCGCCCTTCGGATTGAAGCCGATCGTTCCCGTGGCGCCCTGGTAGTCCGTGATCTTGTGCAGCGCGGCGCTGATGTCTGCGGGCTTTGCCGACTTGCCGTCGGCGATGGCCTTGGCGGTCACGCCCACGGCGTCGTACTCGTACACCGAGTACGGTCCCGGCCCCTGACCATAGCTCTTGTTGTACTGATCGAGGTAGTCGTGCGCACCAGGAAGGAACTGTGCGAGCGGCGCAGTCGTGATGATCATGCCGTCGGCGGCTGGCCCTGCCGTCTTCATGAGCGTGGGGTCATTGGTGCCGTCGCCGCCCATGAAGGTCATCTTCAGGCCCACCTGGCGGGCTTCCTTCACGAGCAGACCCGCTTCGGAGAAATAGCCCGTGTAATAGATCACGTCCGGCTTGAGCGAGGATACCTTGGTGAGCGTCGGCGAATAATCCATCTGGCCCGGCGTGATCGAGTCGGCATAGACCACGTCCACGCCCATCTTCTTGAGCGATTCCACGGTGTTCTGCGCGAGACCCTTGGCGTAGGTCGTGTTGTCGTCGATCACTGCCGCGCGCTTCGCGTGCAGCGAATTCTTGATGAAGCTGGCCGCGAAAGGCCCTTGCTCGTCGTCACGGCCAATCGTGCGGAACACATTGTCGTAGCCCATTTCCGTGAGCTTCGGATTGGTCGAGGCATCGAGCACGTAGGGAATGCCGGCGCGGTGGAATGCGGTCAATTCGGGCAGTGCCGCGCTCGAGCAGTAGCCGCCCGCCACGGCAACCACGCCCGCGTCCACGAGCTTCTGCGCGGCCTGTACCGCCGTTTGTGCGTCGCATGCGTCGTCTTCGGGCACGAGTTCGATCTGCTTGCCGAGCACGCCACCCGCCGCGTTGATTTTGGCGGCCGCGAGCTTCGCGCCGTTCAGGATATCCGTGCCCGCTGCGGCGCTGCTGCCCGAAAGCGGCACCGGCACGCCGATCTTGATGGTCTGCGCCTGGGTGAGTCCAGGCGCCAGCGCGGCGAGCGAGAAGAGCGTGAGCGCGAGGGTTGCGTGCAGCGCGCCATTGTTCTGAGGATTCATGTGAGCGGCTCCTGAGCGTGGACCCGACCGGGCGATGCCGCAACGCAGGCGAGCCCGCGCGGTCAGTTAGCGAAACGAAATAATTCGTCCAGTGCGATGCCCTGCAGGTCTCTCGCGCTCATGGCGCGCGGCTTGCATGGGACCGGCGCATAACGACTTATCCATGATAGATGCACGTCACCGTTTAACTGCCTAGGGTATGCGCGTATACAAATTACGTGCGCTCGCGGCAGCGTGAAGGTAATTTGTATACACGCATGGAGGGGTGCGAATGAAGACCATCGTACTGGGCGGCGGCATCGCGGGCGTCACGAGCGCGTATTACCTTGCGCGCGACGGCCGCGACGTTACCGTTATCGAGCGACGCTCAGGCGTTGCACTCGAAACCAGTTTCGCCAACGCGGGGCTCGTCGCGCCGGGGCACTCGTACACGTGGGCCTCGCCGCGTGCGCCGAAAATCCTGCTCAAATCGCTGTTCGTCGAGGGCCAGGCGTTGCGCCTGCGCCTGAAGGCCGATCCGCATATGTGGGCCTGGTGCGCGCAATTCCTGCTCAACTGCACCGAGGCGCGCTCGCGCGAGAACACCTCGCGCAAGGTCAAGTTGTGCCGCTATTCGCAGCATCAACTGCAAGAGGTCACGGCGCGCGAGCAACTCGAATACGACCTCATCAGCCGCGGCCTGCTCTATCTCTATCGCGACGCCGCCTCGTTCGAGCGCGGCCGCGCCCACATGTCGATCCTCGTGGAAAACGGACTGCCGCTCGAAACGCTCGACGCCGCCGCCGTTGCAGCACGCGAACCGGCGCTCGCCCACGCGCGCGAGCGCATCGCGGGCGCGATCTACTGCCCCAGCGACGCAAGCGGCGATGCCCACCGCTTCACGCGCGGGCTCAAGGAAGTTTGCGAACGTATGGGTGTGCGCTTCGTGTTCGATGCCCCGATCGAGGCCATCGAAGCCACCGGCGACCGCATTGCCGGCGTGCGCACGAGCGCGGGCATGATTCAGGGCGACGACTACGTGCTCGCGCTCGGCTCCTGGTCGCCGATCCTCGCGCGGCCACTCGGCTATCGCATCGCGGTCTATCCGGTGAAGGGCTATTCGGCCACGTTCCCCTGCGGGCCCGGGGACCGGCCTCCCGAGATGGGTGGCGTCGACGAGAATCACCTCGTGGCATGGGCGCGCTTTGGCGCGCGCCTGCGCTTCACGGCCACCGCGGATTTCGCGGGCTACGACACGCGCCACACGCCCGCCGATTTCACGTCCATGATGCAGGCGGCGCGCGAACTCTTTCCCCAGGGCGCCGACTACACGCAGCCGGCGTACTGGGCCGGGCTGCGGCCGATGACGCCCGAAGGCACGCCGCTGATCGGCCGCACGCGCCATCGCAACTTCTTTCTGAACACGGGTCACGGACACATGGGCTGGACCATGTCGTGCGGCACCGCAAAACTGCTCGCCGACATCATGGCCGGGCGCGAGCCCGAACTCGACATGACGGGATTGATGCTGAGATGACCATTACCGCACCGCCGCAAGATCACGAGGATGCCTACACGAAGCTCGGCTTCGCGCTCGACGGCGGCATTGCCCGCCGCGCCGCGATCGGCCTCGTCGTGCTGGCCACCGATCATACGATCGAATACGAATGGCGCGATCTGTTGCGCCAGCCGGGCGTGGCGTTCTACGAGAGCCGGCTCGCGAATTCGCCGGACATCACGCCGCCTCGCCTCGCGGAAATCGAGGCGCGCATCGCCCCCGCCGTGAACCTCATGCTGCCCGGCGAGCGCCTCGACGTGGTGGCGTTCGGCTGCACGTCGGCTTCGATGGTGATAGGCGAAGACAAGGTTGCGGCACGCATCCGCGAGGCGCGGCCCGATATTGCCTGCACCACGCCGATCACGGCCGCGCTCGCCGCGCTAAAGGCGCTCAAGGTGCGCCGCGTGGCGCTTCTTACACCCTACGTGCGTACCATCAACGACTTCATGCGCGATTACATCGAGGCGCGCGGCGTGGCCGTCACACGCATGGCTTCGTTCGAGCACGCGGACGACAACGAGGTGGCGCGCATCGATGCGAGTTCGATTCGCAGTGCGATAGAAACGCTGGCGCGCCACGACGATGCCGATGCGGTGTTCGTGTCGTGCACCAGCCTGCGCGTGGCCGCGCTCGTGCCTCAGATCGAGGCGCAGACCGGCAAGCCCGTTCTGTCGAGCAACTACGCGATGGCGTGGCACGCGCTGCGGCTCGCGGGGGTGCAGGATAGCGAGCCGCAGCTGGGGCGCCTGTTCGCGCGTTGATGCGCTAATGCACGACTGAGCAACGCGACGATCGATCGACTCCTTCACGACACGCGGGTCGGCCAGCGTTGAAACGTCACCGAGATTGCCGTAGTCGCCATCGGCGATCTTGCGCAGACATTGCGCACCGGCGCGAACATCCGCTGATGAAATCAGGCGTAAATGGGCTTGCCGGCGAGCGCGCTGCGAATCGCCCCCGCGAGGTCGCCGGCGGCGAATTTCGCCACGTAGCCGCTCGCGCCTGCATTCTTCACGTGCGCCTCATTCGCCGTGCCCGTGAGCGACGAATGAATCACCACCGGAATATCCACGGTGCGCGGGTCCGCCTTGATCTTGCGCGTCAACGTGAAGCCGTCCATCTCCGGCATTTCGAGGTCGGTCAGCACGAGCGCAATGCGATCCTTCGCGCGCACGCCGTCGCGCTCCGCGTTCCTGGCAATCTCGTCGAGCTGCTTCCACGCTTCGAGTCCCGTCTTCGCCATCGTGTATTCGACGCCGAGCGCCTTGAGGCTCTGGCCGATCAGCTCGCGCGCGAAGCCCGAGTCGTCGGCGGCCAGCACCTTCGCACCCGGCGGAATCATCGCGGGCTCGCCCACCTCCTCCGGCACGACCGCGCCGTGCTGCGCCGGGAAGACGTCGCGCAGCACCTGCTCCACGTCCACCACCTGCACGAGTTTCTTGCTCTCGGGGTCGTTCTCGAGCCGCGCGATGCTCGTTACGCGGTTGCCCATCGTGACGTCGGCGGTCAGCACCTGGCTCCATTCGAGCCGCACGATCTCGTCCACGCTTTCGAGCGCGAAGCCCTGGGTGGAACGCGCGAATTCGGTCACGAGCAGGATGTTCAGGCCCGTGACCGGCTCGCAGCCCATGAGCCGCGGCAGGTCGATCACGGGCATCACCTGGCCGCGGATGTTCGCCGCGCCCAGCACGTAGGGGGACGACGCCGCGATCGGAGTGATCGCCGGCATGCTCAGAATTTCCCGTACCTTGAAAACGTTGATGCCGAAGACTTCGCCAACGTCGCTGCCCGGCGCCGCGCCGAGACGGAAAAGCAGCAGCTCGAACTGGTTCGTGCTCGTCAGGCGGGTTCGTTCGTCGATTGCGAAGCCGCTATCCATGATTCTCTGGTGTCCTTTACGTGTGGCGCGATGCGTCCGGCATCCGCTCTCTGCCAACGTCTACGGCCTGGCGCGGGAAATCTTGAGCCTGCCGCTCCCGCACGAGCGTGCCGGATCAGGACACGCTCACACGCCCTCGCGCAAGCGGCCAGCAGCATGCTCGCGCAGGAGCGCCGCGCAGCCCTGGGCGCTCACCGGCCTGCCGAACAGGTAGCCCTGCTGCCGCTCGCAGCGCAGCGAGCGCAGAAACGACGCCTGCTCGGGCGTTTCCACGCCTTCGGCGGTCACGCGCATGCCGAGCGAATGCGCCATCGCCACGACGGCCGAGGTGATCGCCACGGAGTCGCGGTTGTCGGGCAGACCCGCCACGAACGTGCGATCGACCTTCAGATGGTGCAGCGGAAAGCGCTTCAAATACGAAAGCGACGAGTAGCCGGTGCCGAAATCGTCCACTGAAATGCGCACGCCAATGGCGTTCAGCGCGTGCAGGAGAGGCAGCACACTCTGGCTGTCGCTCATCAGAATGCCTTCGGTGATCTCCACTTCGAGCGCGTCGGGCGCGAGGCCCGTGCGCGCGAGGCACCCCTCCACCTGTTCGACCAGCCCGTCCGCGATCTGGCGCGGCGAGAAGTTGACCGCCATGACGAAGTCGGGCGCGAAGAGGCGCCGCCACTGCGCGGCCTGGCGGCACGCGTGCTCGAGCACCCATTGGCCGATCGGGATGATCATGCCGGTGTCCTCGGCCACGGGGATGAACTCCACCGGCGAGACCTGGCCGAGCTCCTCGCTCTCCCAGCGCAGTAGCGCCTCGGCGCCGATCATGCGGCCGCTTTCGCCATCCACGATCGGCTGATAGACGAGGCGCAGCTCGCCCGAAGCGAGCGCGCGGCGCAGCCCCCGCTCGATCTGGAAACGGCGCTGCAGGTGCTGGCGCAACTCGTTCGTGAAGAACTGGAACTGGTTGGTGCCGCGCTGCTTGGCCGCGTACATGGCCGAATCGGCGTTGCGCATGAGTGCGGCGGCGCTGCGGCCATCGTCGGGATACAGGCTGATGCCGATCGAGGCGCCCAGGTAGTACTCGTTGCCCGCGACCGCGAACGGCGCGGCAAGCGCGCCGAGCACGCGCTGCGCAAGCGCGACAAGGTCGTCCACGCCCTTGTAGCAGCACACCGCGATCACGAATTCGTCGCCACCCACGCGTGCGAGCGTGTCCCCCTCGCTCACGCAGCCGGTGAGGCGCCGCCCCACGTCGCGCAGCAGCGAGTCGCCGGCTTCGTGGCCGCCCGTGTCGTTGACCTTCTTGAACCCGTCGAGATCGACGAAGAGGAGCGCCGGCTTCGCCGAACACGTAGCGCGCTCCAGCATCGCGTGCATGCGCTCGGCGAGGAAGGTGCGGTTGTACAGGCCTGTGAGCGCGTCGCGCGTGGCGAGGTAGCGCAATTGCTGCTGCGCCTCGCGCACGGGCCCGATATCCGTGAACGAGACCACCACGGAAATCGGCTCGCTTTCGCCGGGCCGGAAGATCGGCAGCACGTTCTCGCTCACCCAGACGATCTCGCCGTCCGCGAGTTCGAGGCCGACGGTCTCGCCGAGCACCGGCTTGCCCGTCTCGAGCGCCTTCATGCTCGGGCGCTTCGAGGTGGGCAGGGGCTTGCCGCTTTCGTCGAGCACGCGCGGAATCACCTGCATGATGCTCATGCCGACAGCGTGCTCGGGCAGGCGCAGGAGGCGCCGCGCGCTGCGATTGCAGGCGAGCACGGTGTCGTCGCGGGCCTGCATCACGATGCCTTCGTTGAGGTGGTCCACCACGAGGCGATGGTGCTCCTCGCTGAGCGCGAGACGCTCGGCCATGGTCTGCTGGTTGAGCATGGCCGCGACGCTGTGGGCGATGTCGCACAGCAGCGCCTCCTCGGCCGCGCTGGGCCGCCATGGCCGGCTCTGGTACACGGCGAGCGCGCCCAGCACGCCGCCGTTGTCGTCGTCGAGCGGCGTCGTCCAGACCGCGCGCAGGCCGCTGTCGAGCGCGATGCGGCGGTACTCGCCCCACTCGTGCGCGAGTTCGTAGTCCTCCACGCATATCGTGCGCCGCTCGGCGATCGCCGTGCCGGACGGGCTCGTGCCGGAACCGACCGGCGTGCCGTCGAACGCGGCGTGATACTGCGCCGGCAAGTTCGGCGCACTGCCGATGCGCAGGCGCTGGCCGTCGGCATCGAGTTGCAGGACCGCACAGTTTGCGCCCGCGCCCAGCAGCCGCCCGGCGCGACAGCAGACTTCCGCCAGCAGTTCCGGCAGCGGCATGCTGCGCGACACCAGCCGCAATACGCTGCGCTCCTGTGCGAGCGCCGCATCGGTTCCGTTCGCGGCCCCGCTGGTTGCCCCGTCCGATTCTTTCGACACCTCCGACTGACCGCCCCGTGATCCCGCTGCGCCGAACGCTCCCGCCGCTTGGGAATAGACCATACCTTCTTCCCCTCTTGTTGCCGCGGTGCCTGTGGTGCAGGTAGCGCCCGCGGCCGGCTCGATCTCTAATGTGGTGCGCGGCAAACCGCTCGCCGTCAGGCGAGCGATTGCGCCGCCCCTGCGTTAACGGCAAGGGCGGCGCGATTCTTGAAGCGTTGGGGCGAAAGGTACGGGCCGGCGGCGAGCCGGATAACAGGGCGCGGACGGGAAGGCACGCCGGGTGGAGGGGTATGGGCGGCGCGTAGTGGTTCGCGAGGGTAAACGCCTACGCGCGCCGGTACATCGCAAAAAACGCCTTACGCCTGACTCTTCTCGCTGCTTTCGCCGTTGCCGTCCTTATGGAACACGCGCTTGGTCGCGCGCTTGGTGGCCTCGTAGCCTTCGCGCGACGCATGCGCGATGCCGTGGCCCACCGTCTTCGCCGCGTGCGCGGTGGCGTGGCCGAAGTCGCGTGCGGCGTGGCCGGTTTTCGTGGCCGCTTCCTTCGAGTCGTGCTTGATGTTCTCCTTCACTTCGTGAAGGTCGGCGTGCGCCATCGTGCTGGCCATGCCCAGCACGAGCGCGGCAAGTATGAACCGTTTGGATTTCATCATCGGGCTCCCTTTTGTATTGTCATCGAATGACTGCGGACGCGTCGAGCATGACTGCCGCGCGTCCCGTAAGCAGCACGCGGCCCTCGCCGCGCACCGTAAAACCATAGAGTACCGTGTTGCCGCTGCCGCTCACGCGTTCGGCTTCGATCGCGAGCGGCGCGGCGAGCGTGTCGAGGCGCTCGATATGCGCCACTACCGTGCGCACGCTCGCAAGAAAACCGACGCGCGGACGCTCGGCCTCTGCGCCGTCCAGTGCGCCGAGCAACGCGCCATGCACCGCCATGGCCTGCGCCGCGTACTCCACGCCGCACACCGCCGCAAGGCGGCCGCGCGAGCGCAGCGGATTGTGCGGATCGCGATGGCTGGTCGCGATGCAGCGGATACGCGTCTCATCCCATGACTGTACCGCGTCGAGCAGGCACATCGCGCCGCTATGCGGTATGCGCGCCGCGATCCATGCGCGGTCGAGCGGCGCGCCCGGCGCGGCGTTCGCGATCACGTCCGCGAGCGTAGCGGGCAGAGTGGCTTGCGTCGTCATGCCCCCTCTCCAGACGCGTCCACGGGCTCGACGTCGATTTGCACACGCAGCTCGGGCATGTAGTCGATGACCACGCTCGCAGGCTGGCCGGATGCATCCATGCGCGCGAGCGCTTCGAGCAGCGGCAGCACACGCGCGGCGGGATTGTTCGTGCGCAGCGCTTCGAGTTCAGGCGAGGCGAGCGGCGTCGCGAGCGCTTCGGTGAGCGTCACGTCGAGGCGCGCGAGCGTCGTCGCGCTGGCCTGCGGCGCGAGCACGAGCGCGACGCCGAATGCATCGGCCACGGGACGCAACGCGTGCAGCGGCTCGGGATAGTCGGCGTCGTAGGCGATCAGCAAGGTGGGCACGCCATCCACGGCCACCTGACACGCGCTTTCGAGCAGCCCCGCTGCGAAGCTGCCGTCGTGCGCGCACAGCACGTTCGATGCGGCCCGGTCGCGCGTCGCGATGCTCCAGTATCCCGCGGGCGCGTTATGCACCGAGTTGTGAAAACGCGTGGGCGAAAGCAGGCGGTCGTCGCTTGCCAGCGCGTCGCAAATTATGTGGCAGTTCTGACCATCTCCACCCGAGGCGGCGAACACGGCGGCAAGCGTCGTCGCGTCGCGACCGCTCGCCGCGACGGCTTCGTGGCCCACGGCGAGCGCGGTCTTGACGACGGCCCCGGTGCGGCGGCGCTCTGCCGCCGGCAACCCCTCCGGCGGCGGCAGCACCGTGCGTGCGCTCGCGTAGGGCGCGCGCGCGGCGAGCACGTCGGCCGTCTGCGGCCAGTTGGCGAGACCCGGGCCGATCACGCCGACGCTTTCGATGAATACGGAAAGTTTCATGGCGGTCATCCGTGATGTGCGCGGTCCGCGCGCCCAAACAGGAGGCTGCAGTTCGTGCCGCCAAAACCGAATGAATTGCTGAGTGCGGCGCCGACTTGCGCTTCGCGGCTTTCCAGCACGTAGTCGAGGCCGAGCGCGGCGTCCGGCTGCGTGGTGTTGACGCCGGCGGGCACGAAACGATGGCGCAGCGCGAGCGCCGCGATCACGGCTTCGAGCGCACCCGCCGCGCCGAGCGTATGCCCCGTCGCGCCCTTGGTCGAGCTGCATGGCGTGCGCTCGAACAGTGCGTTGATCGCGCGGCTTTCAGCGACGTCGTTGCTTGGCGTGGCCGTGCCATGCAGATTGATGTAGCCGATTTCTCCTGGGGCCACGCCCGCGGTGGAAAGCGCCTGCGCCATCGCGGCGCGCGCGCCGAGCCCTTCGGGATGCGGCGACGACATGTGATGCGCGTCGCTCGATTCGCCCACGCCGAGCAGGAGGATGGCGTCGTCGTCCAGCGTGTCGGGCGTGCGCTCGAGGAAGGCGAACGCCGCGGCCTCGCCAATCGAAATGCCGTTGCGGTTCACGTCGAACGGGCGGCACGGATCACGCGAAAGCAGTTCGAGCGAGTTGAAACCGTACAGCGTCGTCAGGCAGAGCGAATCGACGCCGCCCACCACGGCCGCATCGATCAGCCCCGCTTCGATCATGCGGCGGGCGGAGCCAAACACCTTCGCGCCCGAGGAACAGGCCGAAGAAATCGACGTGGCCGGGCCGCGCAGGCCAAAATAGGCGCGCACGAACGAGGCCAGCGCGAACGGGTTGTGCGTCTGCGCGTAATGAAAGCCCGGCTTGAGCGCGCCGCTTTCCAGGTCCCGCTGCCGGTAGGCGTTTTCGGTTTCGAGAATGCCCGAGGTGCTGGTGCCGACGAACACGCCCACCCGCTCGGCGCCATAGCGCGCGACGGCGGCCCGAATGTGTTCGGCGAAACCGTCCTGCGTGAAGCCGATCTGCGCGAGACGGTGGTTGCGGCACGCATAGTCCGCGAGGTCGGCGCGTAGGGTCTCGCTCTCGAGGCCCGCCACTTCGCCAATCCACGTATCGAGGTCCGCGCGCGCGAAGTCGCAGCGCGCGAGGCCCCCGCGCTTGCCGCGCAGCGCGTCGAGCGTCGCGTCGAGCCCGCGCCCGAGGCAGCTGGTAGCGGTGAAATGCGAAAGGATCAGTGGTTTCACGTCAGTCGTTCCGTTTGCGCAGCGGTGGAATCAGGGTTGACCGGCTTCGCCGTCGAGGCACGCGCGCAGTGTGGTCCACTGCAGCTGGCGTTCGGCGGCGGCGCGCAGGAGCGGCGGCAGCACGTCGAGCACGAGCGGCTTGCCGCTTGCGTCGCGCGCCGCGTGGCCGTCGTGCACGAGCAGGATGTCGCGCGCAGCCAGGCCGTCGAGCAGGCGGTGCGTGACCGTGCCGGCGTCTTTCGCGCGGGTGTCGAAGCCGCGCCGCGTCCAGCTCGCGAGGTGCAGGCCGAGGCCGCACAGCACCGGCTCGAGGAACGGATTGCGCAGGCCCGCCGGTGCGCGGAAAAAGCGCGGCGGCGTCCCCGCGATTTCGGTAAGCGTGCGCTGCGCCGCCTCGATCTCGCGCTTCATCACGATGGGCCCCGAGACTGAAAACGTATGCCGATGGCGCTGGCTATGGTTCTCGACGGCATGGCCGCGCGCCACGATCGCTTCGACCAGATGCGGGTGGCGTCGCGCGAGATCGCCGATGCAGAAGAAGGTTGCGCGAACATCGAAGTGGTCGAGCAGGTCGAGCACGCGCGGTGTCACTTCGGGGTCCGGACCATCGTCGATGGTGAGCGCGATGCGCTGCCCCGCGTGCTCGGGCAGGCGCGTCCAGTTCGGGCCGAGCAACGCGCTGCGCGGCCACAGGCCCGCGGCGATCAGCGCGAGATGCGACGCGACCACGCTGCCCGCGGCCCACGGCCACGCGTGCGGCTGCGCGGCCACGGCGGCGGCCGCTCCCGCGGGCAGCGCCGCCGCGCCGCTTATGAGCGGCGACGGCCTCCAGCGGCGCGCCGTGGCGGACGCGGGCGTCGCATGCGTAGCGCGCAACGAAGCCGAATTCATGCGCGGCCTCCGTGCGGGTGGGTCATCTGCGCGGGTTCGGTACGCGGGCGAGCGTGCCGCCGCTCGTCGCGCGTATCGGCGCTCAGGTGCGCCTCGTCGCTGCTGTGCACGAGCGGCGGCGCGAGAATCGCCGCGAACACGAGCGCGAGCATCGCGCCCGGCCCCACCGTCAGCCCGAACGTTTCGAGCAGTGGCACATGAGACAGCGAGAGCAGGCCGAAGCCTGCCACCGTCGCGAGATTGGCGACGAGCAACGAGACGAGCGTGCGCGGCGTGATGCCCGCTTCGTCGTCGCGCTTGCAAAAGAACAGTGCATAGTTCGAGCCCACCGCGACGATGAGCAGCATCCCGACCAGGTGCAGAATGGTGAGCGACACGCCTGCCAGCGCGAATCCCGCCGCCACGACCAGCACCGCCGCGACGAGCGGCGCGAGCGCCCTCGCCGCACGCGAGAACGAGCGCAGCGCGAACACCAGCAGCACGACAATGACGGCGAAACCCGCGAGCGAGAGGCGAATGTCTTCGTGCACGTAGTCCACGTACATGCGGTCGGCTTCGGCCTTCATGTCGACGAAGAGCGCGCCCGGCACGTTCGCACGGGCGACGGCGCCGCTCACGGAGCTGGCGTCGAGGCTCGGCGTATTCACGGCCTGCGCGCCTTGTGAATGGCGCGGCGCACGCAAGGCGAGCATGGCGCTCCACTGGCCGTCGCGCTGGGTCAGGAGCGCATCGACGGCGAGCGCCATCGACGTGCCCTTGAGGTCCGCACGCGTGACGAGCGGCGCGTTGCGCGCCGCCTCGACGTCGGCGAGGAACGGCGCGAAGGCGTCGGGCCTCACATCCACCGGCTGGTTCCTGAGCGCCTCCTGCAGGCGCGCCGTGAGCACGTCGTTGCCGGGCAGGCTCGCGAGGCGTGCACGCTGGGTGGCGTCGCTCGGCAGGTAGCGCGCGGGGCTCTCGAAGCCGCCCAGCACACCACGCTCGACGAGCGGCTCCAACTGCGCGCCGACCTTCTCCGCGCCTTCGAGCGCGGCCTGCTCGCTCGCGGCCGGAATCACCACGAGATAGCGCACGTCGGGCGCGCCCACGTCCGCGCGCAGGCGCGTGTCGAGCGCCTGGCTCGCGGCCGGCACGGGGCTCAAGGCGGCAAGCTCGTGGCTCCAGAGGTCGTCGCGATGCAGCCAGAGCGACGCGAGCGCGGCGAGCACGAGCGCCGCGAGCGGCCAGCGCAGGCGCGGTGCGGCGTGCGCCAGGCGCGCGAGCGCCGCGCCGATACGCGACACATCGCGGATCGCGACTGCGCCGCCCGACAGTTGCGGCAGCACGAAACGCGTGACGAGCGCGGCGCTCAGGAGGCCCGCGATCGAATAGAGCCCGAGTTGCACGAGGCCGGGGAAGCCCGAGAACAGCATCGTCGCGAAGCCGCACACCGAGGTCAGCACGCCAAGGCGGATGGTCGGCCAGTAAGCGGCGAGCCATGCGCGCATCGACTCGCGGCCCTGAGGGGCGCCGCGGGGGCCACCCTGCGACGACTGCACGAACAGATAGATCGAGTAGTCCACCGCCTCGCCCATCAGTGTCGTGCCGAAGCCGAGCGTCAAGCCATGCACCGTGCCGAACACGAGCGAAACCGTCGCAATGCCCGCCGCCACACCCGAGAACACCGGCAGGAGCCCGAGCCCCAGCGTGCGCGGCGAACGGTACAGCGTGAGCAGCAGCGCGACGATCAGCACGAGGCTCAGGGTGGAGAGGCGTTCCACGTCGTGGCGAATCGCGTCGCGCGTGGCGACCCCGAACACGCCCGGCCCCGTCAGCGATACCTGGTAGGCCGAAGCATTGGGCAAGGTGCGCGTGGCGGCGGCAAAAGCGGCGCGCACGGCGTCGATGGCGCGGGACTGGGCGTCCGTGTCGGAGCCGGCGGCCGCCGTTTGCGCCACCAGCACGGCGCGCCGGCCGTCGCGCGAGGCCCAAACGCCGCCGCGGCTCGCAGGCTGCGCCGCGCTATCGAGCTGGCCGACCATCGCCGCCACTTCGCCCGTCGGGTCGCGCGGCAGCAGGTCCTTGGCAACCAGCCCCGCCGACGAAGTCAGCAGATCGAGGCTCTCGCCCAGCGCTTCGTGCAGCCCTTGTTCCGTGAAGTGTTGCGGCGTGACCGCGGGGCTCAGCACATAGCGGTGGGCGAACATGAACTGCTCGTCGCGCGCGTCGTTCTGGCCCGAGCCGTTGTGGATCGCCACGAATTGCGGGTCGGCGCGCAGGCTCGCCGCCACGCGGCGCGAAAGCTCCGCGCGCGTGCTCTCGTAGCCGCCGTCGATGCCGATCAGAATGAGCCGGGACGCCAGCCCGTCGCGCAGTTGATCGACGAGCACTTGCTGCGTGGGGCTCGGCGAGCGCGGCAGAAACGCCGAGAGATCGGCGGTGAAGTTCGCGCGGCCGATCGCCACCGCGCACGCGACGAGGCACAGCAGCCACACCGCAACGGCGCGCCGCTGCACGAGCGCGCAGCCGCGCGCAAGGACCGGATGGGCGCGCGGGTCCATCAGTTCGCGTCCGCGGAAAGGGCATGCAGGCGCATCACCGAATGATCGCCGTCTGCCTGCTGGATCGCGACGCTGCGCATCGCGTCGCGCGTGCCGTCTATCGTGATGGTGCTCACTACCTTGCGCATGCGCGAGTCGAGCGGCGTGAGCGTGAGCGTCCAGTCGTCGCCCTCACCCGTGAGCGCGACCTTGTACACCTGCTCCAGCGCGAAGCGGTTGCCTGCGAGCGTCGCGCGGATGCTCTCGATGAACGCGCCCAGTTCCGGATAGCGCGCGAGCGCCAGCGTGTACTTGTGGTTCTCGCGCTGCACGGTGAGCATGTCGCCGTCCACCACGAGGTGCTCGGGCTTCGGGTTCTGCGTGATCTTTTCCAGATGATCGGGCGCGACGAACACGAGTTCGCCCGACGACTCCACGGGCTGTGTCGCAATCGAGAGGTACTTCGTCTCGGTGAAGCTCGCGCGGCCGGACTTGCGCTGCGCGAGCGTGGACATCAGGCGGTCGAGCGTCCACGCGGGCTGCGCGGTTTCGGCAGCCTGTGCCTGCGCGGCAGGCGCGGCCGCCGTCATGACGGAAGCGGCGAGGAAAGCGGCGCTCGCCAGCGCACGCTGGCAGCGCGCGCGCAAGGTTGCGCAACGGCGGTTCGCGCTCATGCGTCGGTCACCTCGTGCACGGGTAGCTCGGCATGGGGGCGCGTCTCGCGGCGGCGCACCGTGGCCGGCGCACGCGCTGCAGTGCTCGCCGCCGCAGTTGCCGATGCCGGTGCCGGTGCGCCAACCATCGCGCCTTGCCTGCCGCCCTGCCAGAAGTCGTAGTAGTTGAACCAGTTGTACGGCGCCAGGCGGCAATAACGGTCGAGCAGGGTCACGTAACGCACGAGCGCCGCGTCGATGGCGCGCTGGCGCGACTCGCGCGGCACGTCGGTGAAGTCCGCCAGCGTTTCGAAGTGCACGTCGTAGCGATTGCCGCCGCGATACAGGCCCGTCATGAACAGCACCGGGCGCTTGAGCATCGCGGCCATGTAGAGCGGCCCGAGCGGGAACGCCGCCGGTTCGCCGAGAAACGCCATGCGGCGCATGGTGGCGGCGTCGTCGGCGAGCAGCGTGCGGTCCGCGAGCATACCCACCATGCAGTTCTGGTCGAGACGCTCGTGCACCTTCAGCATCGAGCCAACCTGGCCGAGCCCGATCACTTCGGGCTTCGCCGCGGGATTCACGGCGGCGAGCGTCGCGTTGATCTTCTGCGCGTTCTCTTCGTACATCGTCACGACCACGCGCAGGTCGGGCCGCGTGCGGCCGAGCGCGCGCACGATCTCGAAGCTGCCGAGATGCGCGCCCATCAGGAACACGCCGCGCCCCTTGGCGAGCGTCTCGTCCACGAGCGTATGGCCGTGCGGGCGGATATCGAACATGTCGAAGCGCGCGTTCGCCAGGTAGATGCGGTCGTGAATCGTCGACGCGAATGTAAACACGTGGCGGTAGATGTCGCGCCAGTGCGCCGGGCGGCCCAGTACGCGGCGCAAGTAGTCGCGCGAGGCGGCGCACGCGCGCGGCGAAAACAGCACGAAATACAGGGCGATCAAATGCAGCAGCACGCGGCCCGCGCGGCGGCCGAGGCGCAGCGAGAGCCACGTCATGATGCGCAGGAGCAGCGTATTGCTGCGCTCCTGCTGGTTCGCCCAGTCGGTGCGCTTCGTCATGGCTGCGCTCCGGTTTTTTCGTCGCTGATGACGCCGCTCGCGACATCGCGCGCGCCCGCGCGCAGCGTGAAGCGGATCGCGCCGCTCGCCGCCGCGTCCCAGGCGAGGTCGAGCGTTTCGCCAGGCGCGGCCGGGCTCAGGAATTTCGCGGTGCTGAGCTTGAACGTGGTGAACGGCCGGTTCAGCGCGTCGCCGATCGCGTCGATGGCGTGATCGAGCAGCACGACGCCGGGCACGATCGGGTGACCCGGGAAGTGGCCCGGCAGCGCGGGATGATCGGCGGGAATCGCGAACGAAAGCGTGGTTGCGGGTTCGGATAGAGCGTCGCCCGCTTCCTGCGCCGCCGGCGCGAGGCCGCCGCCGCGCATCTGCCGCGCGACGAACGCCGCGAGCACGTCATGCGGCAGCTTGCCGGTGTCGTTGCGCGGCAGGGAATCGACGAACAGCAGCGGACGCGGCAGAAACGCGCGATCGATGCGCTCGCGCAGCGCGCGCTGCAGATCGGCAAGCGTGAGCGTGGGCGCGACCACGAGCGCGACGAGGCGCTGCACGATGTCGTGTCCCGTATGCGCATCGTGCTCGAGGTGCGCTGGCATGAAGAATACGCCGTCCACCACGCCAGGAATGGCGTTGAGCTGATGGTTGAGGTAGGCGAGCGAGGTCCGCTTGCCCGCGATGTTGATGAGGTCCGCCTTGCGCCCGTGCAGCAGGAAACGCTGCGCGTCGAGCAGTTCGATCGCGTCGCCCATCGGCACCGGCTCTTCCACGTGGCCGCCCGAGACCCACATCGTGGGGCCTTCGTCGTCCTGGACCGCGCTTGCGCGCGCTTCGAAGCGAACCTGCGGGAACAGCTGCCACGTTGCGCCCTTCGCGGTGCGGCGCGTCGCGATCTGGCCGGTTTCGGTGCTGCCGTAGATTTCGACGAGCGGCGCCTTCAAGCGCGTTTCCGCTTCGAGCGCGAGCTTTTCCGAAAGCGGCGCGGTGGCGGAGAGCACCAGCTCGGCCGGCGGCAGCGCGTGATCGGTGGCGAGCAGCGCGCGCAGATGGATCGGCGAGGTCACGAGCACGCGCGGCTGCGGCACGGCTTCGAGTTCGTCGCGGATATCGACGGGATAGAACGGCAGCCGGTTGCTGAACGCGAAGCCACCGATCAGCGGCAGCAACACGGTCACTTCGAAGCCATACATGTGCTGCGGCGGCACCGTGCCGACGATCGTGCAGTCGCGCGCGGCGAGCAGGCCGTGGCGCTCGGCCGACGCGCGCACGCCCGCCACCAGCACGCCCCACGTCTTGGCATGCGGCACCGGCGCGCCGGTGGACCCCGACGTGAACACGTAGGCCGCGACGCGCGAGGCGTCGATCCGCGGGACGGCGAACGGCGCGTGCCCGTCGGCTTCCTGCCGGGCTTCGGGATACGCGAAACGCGGCAGGTCGATCGCGCAATCGGGCGCGTCGTGCAAGCAGAACGCATCGGGTGCGAACGAGGCGAGCTGGCGCACCGTTTCCGGCGTCTGCGTCGAGGGCAGCAGGCTGATGCGACCAGAGACGAGCGCCGCGCACAGGCCCACGGTAAAGCGGTAGCGATCGCGGCAGACGTTGAATACGTGGCCGCCCGCCGGCAGTGCCGCGGCCACACGCGTGACATCGGCGAGGAACGCGCGCACCGTGACGGGCGCGCCGTCGCGCCAGGCCATGACCTGATCGGGCGACGTATGAAAAACGAGCGGATGAGTCTGCATAACTTCAGTCAATACGGATTCCTGCGTTGTTCCCTGCTTTGATTCAGGCTGGCGAGCGGCGTCCATGATCAGGAATGCTCCGCGTGCGCCTGGGTCGTCTGCCGGTATGCGCGAATCGCGTCGAGCATGCCGGCATTCGCCTCGCCGGGCAGCACGAAACGCCGGCATGCGTGCTCGGCGACGAACATCACCGCCACGAGCGGCAACGCCAGATAGTTGGCGAACGTCGACCACGCGACGATCGGTGCAACCGCGAACATCAGCGTCGAAACGCCGGCAATCGCGACGAAAAAGAGCGCCCATGCGAGCGTGATCTGGCGCGTATAGCGCGCGACGGACGGCGTCAGCGCGCCGCCGTGGATCATCGACGCGAACTGCGTGCAAAGCGGCACGCGCCCCGCCGCGAGCGTGCGCCCGAACAGCAGCGCCATCGCGAGGTTGAAGCTCACATGCTCCAGATACAGTCCCCACTCGAAGTGCCAAGCAAGCGGCGTGCGCATGAACCACAGCGTGAGCACCACGAGCGTCCACAGCGGCAGCAGCCACGCCCGGCGCGGCGAACGCGCGGCGGCGGCCAGCGCGATCGCGAGCGGGGGCACGAGCGCCATGGCCAGGCCGAAGCCGTGCGCGCCGGGCGTCGCGACCGCGTAGTGCGCGCCGATTTGCCAGGCGGCCACAGCCGCCACTCCAAGCGCCGCGCGCGCCGCCGCAGCCACGGCGCTCATCGCCCGCCTCCGCGCACGCGCGCGCCAGAGGGCCGTGCGCAGGGCGCCGGCGGGCGGTCGGCCCCGGTGCGACCCAGGGCGGTCTGGCTAAGCAAAGAGGGCATCTGGCAAATATCGCAAATGGACTCGTAAGTGAATCGTAGGGTAAGGCAAGCGCCCCGAATCCTCTTAAGAAACGCAAGTATCGGGCCGGTTTCTTGCAAGTATGGTCAGGCACGCACATTTTAAGATTGGCGGGACCCGATCACCTGTCCTGCCGGATGCCGGTTTGTAACTGAATGTTCGGAATCGCGTCAGGCGGGGTTTTTGTCGGATCCAGACAGGCCCGAAGCCGTGCAAGCGTCTCGCGCGTTCCGATCCCAAAAAAGGGCGGCGCCTGGCACCGACCCTCTGTAACCCTTTCGGCTGGGAGCACGGTATACGCACCGATACCCTTCACTTAGAATCCTGGTAACTTTTACATCAAACGAACCCTAAAAACGGGTGGCCGGCGCTTTCGGCCCGCACGCCCGGAGAGCCCACGCATGATGAACGCACTGGAACAAGAGCTCGCCACGCAGATCGTGAAAGAGCTGAATCTCGAAGATGTCTCGCTCGACGAAGTGGGCGCCGACACTCCGCTCTACGGCGAAGGCTTCGGGCTCGACTCGATCGACATCCTGGAAATTGCGCTGCTGATCTCGAAGAAGTACGGCTTCGAGCTGCGCTCGGACAATCCGGAAAACGAAAAGATCTTCGCGACGCTCGGCTCGCTGGCCGCCTACGTCGCGGCGCACCGGGTGCGCTGACGTGCGCGGCGCGTAGTGCCATGACTGCCGGCGCAGGCCAGGACCTGGCCAGGATTGAGGGAGGAAAACCCATGCGTGCACTCGTGACAGGCGGCAGCGGCGCACTCGGGCAGGCCATCAGCGTGGCGCTCGCGCAGGCGGGCCACGAGGTCTGGGTGCACGCGAACCGGCGTCTGGCCGAGGCCGAAGCCGTCGCGCAGCGCATCGTCGCGGCGGGCGGCAGCGCGCACGCCATCGCCTTCGACGTGACCGACGCCGACGCGGCCCAAGCCGCGCTCGCGCGGCTCGTGGACGAAGCGCCCGTGCAGATCCTGGTGAACAACGCGGGCATTCACGACGACGCGCCCTTGGTGGGCATGCGCCGGGAGCAATGGCGCCGCGTGATCGACGTCTCGCTCAACGGCTTTTTCAACGTGACCCAGCCGCTCCTCATGCCGATGATCCGTACGCGCCACGGGCGCATCGTCAACATCGCCTCGCTCGCGGGCGTGATGGGCAATCGCGGCCAGGCGAACTACGCGGCCGCGAAGGCCGGGCTGATCGGCGCAACGAAATCGCTCTCGCTGGAGCTGGCCTCGCGCGGCATCACGGTGAATGCCGTGGCGCCCGGTATCATCGCTTCGCCCATGGCGGAGCACGCGTTTCCCGCCGAGCGCATCAAGCAGCTCGTGCCCGCGCAGCGCGCCGGCCAGCCCGAGGAAGTCGCGGGCATGGTGGCGTACCTGGTGTCCGACGCGGCCGCCTATGTGACAGGGCAAGTGCTCTCGATCAACGGCGGCCTGGCTTGAACACGCGGCGCGTTTTCCGCTGCTGCATCCTCTGAGGAAATACGAGTGTCTGTGCAACCCTTCGACGCAAAGCGGCAGTCGCGCTCCGCGCCCGGCACCAGCACGGGCGCGAGCGCCGAAGCATCCGGATACGACGTCCCCGCGCACGATGCGCCGGACGTCCGCCCGGGCGGTTATGCGCGCGCAGCGGCGCGACCTAGAATTTTTTCAGGGTCTCCCGCTGTCGAGGCACCCGCTGCCATGGCCACGCCTTCGTCCACGCATCTCGTCCTGATCCCGAGCTACAACCCGGGCGCCAAGCTCGACGAAACCGTGCGCGGCGCACGCGCGCAATGGAACCCCGTGTGGGTCGTGGTGGACGGCAGCACGGACGGCAGCGCCGCGCGCCTGCAGGCCATGGCCAACGACGACCCCGGCCTGCACGTCATCGTGCTGCCCGACAACCGGGGCAAGGGCGGCGCGGTGCTCGCGGGGCTCGAAGCCGCCGCGGCGCGCGGATTCACCCACGTGCTGACGATGGACTCCGACGGCCAGCACCCCGCCGCGCTGATTCCCGAATTCATGGCCGCCTCGCAGGCCGCGCCCGACGCCATGGTGCTGGGCCTGCCGAAGTTCGACGCGAGCGCGCCGCAACTGCGCGTGCAGGGACGACGCCTGTCGAACTTCTTCGCCGACTTCGAGACGCTGTGGGCCGGCATTGGCGATTCGCTGTACGGCTTTCGCGTGTACCCGATCGCGCCACTGAAGGCGATCATGCACCGCCAGACGTGGATGCGCCGCTTCGACTTCGATCCCGAAGCCGCCGTGCGCCTGTGCTGGGCCGGCGTGCGGCCCATCCAGATCGAAGCGCCGGTGCGTTACTTCGGCGCCGATGAAGGCGGGGTCTCGCATTTCAACTATGTGCGCGACAACCTGCTGCTCGCGGGCATGCATCTGCGGCTCGTGAGCGGCTTCGCGCTGCGCCTGCCGCGCTTGCTCGGCAGGCGCCTGCTGCCCTGATCGCTCGATGGCTTCTTACGCCGTGGCGCGCATCGCTGCGCTCGTGCGGTAGTCGGCCAGCAAGCGCTCCTGCCTTTTGCCGGCCGCCGCGAGATTGCGCGCCTTGACGTGGCCGAAGCCGCGAATCTCGTCGGGCAGCGCCGCCAGCTGCAGCGCGACGGGCAGGCGCTGGGCGTCGAGGCTCGCGCAGAATTCGTCCACGAGCGCGACGTATTGCGCAATCGAGCGGCGTTCGTCGCGACGCTCTCCGGTCTTGCCGAACACGTCGAACGCCGTCCCGCGCAGCCCCTTCATGCGGGCCAGCGTGCGCAACACCGGCAGCACCCACGGACCGAAACGGCGCTTCACGAGATGACCGTGCTCGTCGCGCTTCGCGAAGAGCGGCGGCGCGAGCCAGAAGTTCAGCTTGTAGTCGCGTCCCGGCTCGCCTTCGAACTGCTCACGCAGCTTCTGCAGATACGCGGGATCGGCGTAAAGACGCGCGACCTCGTATTCGTCCTTGTAGGCCATGAGCTTCGCGAGATTCACGGCAACGGCGCGCGTGAGCGGCAGCTTCGCGTCGCAGCCAAGCGTTGTCTCTTTCACGCGAATGCGCTCGACCACGCGGCGATACTGCTGCGCATAGGCGGCGTTCTGATACGCCGTGAGCAGCGCTTCGCGCGCGGCGATCACCTTGTCGAGCGATTCGGGCATGCGCAGAACGACGGCTTGCGGCTCTGCCTGCGTCCTGGTGAGCGCGCGCACGACCGCCTCGCCATGATGCGCGACGTAGCGGCCCCAGTTGAACGCCTGCTGGTTCTTCTCCACGGCCACGGCGTTGAGCTCGATCGCACGACGCAGATGCGCGAGTTCGAGCGGCAGCCAACCCTTTTGCCACGCATAGCCCAGCAGCAGCGGATTGCTGTAGATCGTGTCGCCGAGCAAGGCCAGCGCGAGCGCATTGGCGTCCACGAACGCACAGCCCTCGCCGATGCTCGCACGGAGTTCAGCCTCGGTTTGCGCACCCGGAAACGTCCACTTCGGATTCTTGACGAATTCCGCGGTCGGCGTCGCGCCGCTGTTGATCGCCGCGACCGTCACGCCATGCTGGGTGCGCGAGAGCACGTCGCCCGAAGCGGAGACGATCGCATCGCAGCCGATCACGAGGCGCGCCTCGCCCGTGGCGATGCGCGTGGCGTGCAAGGCGGCGGGCGTCGCCGCCACCTGCACGTGGCTCAGCACGGCGCCGCCCTTTTGCGCGAGCCCGGCCATGTCGAGCACGGTCACGCCCTTGCCTGCAAGATGCGCGGCCATGCCGATCAGGCCGCCGATGGTCACGACGCCCGTGCCGCCCACGCCCGTCACGAGGATGCCGTAAGGCTTCGCCAGTTGCGGGAGCACCGGCATGGGCAGCGCGTCGAAATCGATCGATGCGGCGCTGGACACGTTCGCCGCGCGCGGCTTGCGCAACTGCGCGCCCTCGGCCGTCACGAAGCTCGGGCAAAAGCCCTTCACGCACGAAAAGTCCTTGTTGCACGACGACTGGTTGATCTTGCGCTTCGTGCCGAGCGGCGTGTCGAGCGGCTCGACGGACAGGCAGTTCGATTGCACCGAGCAGTCGCCGCAGCCCTCGCACACGGCGTCGTTGATGAACGCGCGGCGCGCCGGGTCGGGATAGGCGCCGCGCTTGCGGCGACGGCGCTTTTCGGTGGCGCAGGTCTGGTCGTAGATCAGCACGGTGGTGCCGGCGATTTCGCGCAACGTGCGCTGCACGCTATCGAGCTGGTCGCGATGGTGAACATCCACGCCCGCCGGCAAGACGATATTCGAGTCGTATTTTTGCGGCTCGTCCGTGACGATGACGATGCGCTTCGCCCCTTCGGCATGCACCTGATGCGCGATCTGCGGCACGGTGAGCACGCCGTCCACGGGCTGGCCACCCGTCATCGCCACCGCGTCGTTGTAGAGAATCTTGTAGGTGATGTTGGCGTTCGATGCGATGGCCGCGCGAATCGCCAGCAGTCCTGAGTGAAAGTACGTGCCGTCGCCGAGATTCACGAACACGTGCCTGTCGCCCGAGAAATGCATCTGGCCGAGCCACGCCACGCCCTCGCCGCCCATCTGGCTGAACGTTTCCGTCTTGCGGTCCATCCACATCGACATGTAGTGGCAGCCGATGCCCGCCAGCGCACGCGAGCCTTCGGGCACATTCGTCGAGGTATTGTGCGGACAGCCCGAGCAGAACCACGGCTTGCGCTCCACCGTCACGCGCGGCTTCGCTGCCTCGCGTTCCTTCGCCTCGATGATCGCCACGCGCGCGAGCATACGTGCGCGGACTTCCTCGGGCACGTCGGCGCGCGCGAGACGCCGCGCAATGGCCTTGGCGATCAGTGCGGGCGAGAGTTCGTAGTGCGCGGGCAGCAGCCAGTTGCCGCGCGGCACCGACCATTCGCCGCCTTCGTTGTCGCGTTCGTCGAACTTGCCGTAGATCTTGGGACGCACGTCTTCGCGCCAGTTGTAGAGCTCTTCCTTGAGCGCGTATTCGAGAATCTGGCGCTTTTCCTCCACCACGAGAATTTCTTCGAGCCCGGTGGCGAAGCCGCGCGCGTCCTGCGCGTCGAGCGGCCACACACAGCCCACCTTGAGCACGCGCACGCCGATCTGCGCGCAGGTCTCGTCGTCGAGGCCGAGGTCGGTGAGCGCCTGGCGCACGTCGAGATACGCCTTGCCCGCGGTCATGATGCCAAAGCGTGCGCGCGGCGAATCGATCACCACGCGGTTCAGGCGGTTCGCGCGCACATAGGCAAGCGCGGCGTACCACTTCTCGTCGAGCAGGCGCGCTTCCTGGGCGAGCGGCGTGTCGGGCCAGCGGATATTGAGCCCGCCTTCGGGCATGGTGTAGTCGGCGGGCGTGACGATTGCCACGCGATCCGGGTCCAGGTCGATCGACGCGGTCGATTCGATCACGTCGGTCACGCACTTCATGGCGACCCACAAGCCGGAGTAGCGGCTCATGGCCCAGCCGTGCAAACCGTAGTCGAGATATTCCTGCACGTTCGCGGGATAGAGCACGGGAATGCCCGCCGCGATGAGCGCGTGCTCGGACTGGTGCGCGACCGACGACGACTTCGCCGCATGGTCGTCGCCCGCGAGCACGAGCACGCCGCCGCGCGCGTCGCTGCCCGCGGAGTTGGCGTGCTTGAACACGTCGCCGGTGCGGTCGACGCCGGGGCCCTTGCCGTACCACATGCCGAACACGCCGTCGCGCTGCGCGCCGGGCCAGAGATTGATCTGCTGCGTGCCCCACACGGCGGTGGCGGCGAGGTCTTCGTTCACGCCGGGCTGGAACACGACGTCGTGGGCCTGGAGGTGCTTTTTCGCCTTCCAGAGCGACTGGTCGAGCGCGCCGAGCGGCGAGCCGCGATAGCCCGAGACGAAGCCCGCGGTATTCAGGCCGGCCTTGCGGTCGCGCGCCTTTTGCAGCATGGGCAGGCGTACCAGCGCCTGGGTGCCGCTGATGTACACGCGGCCCTTTTCCAGCGTGTATTTATCGTCGAGCGAAACGGATGCGGCTAGCGATGCAGCGTCTACGGCGGCACGGTCTGGGGCGTTCATGGCGGGGCTGTCTCCGGAATCGGTACTTCATCGGTACGTTTTCCGGGCGAGTATAGGAAGCCGATATGCCATCGTAAAATCACAAATTGGGAACACCGGTATGTGAAAAACGGATGGCTGGACGCGCAGTCATCCCCGCGTCGACGGGCGCTTGCTCAAGCGCCTCGGGTATTTGCCGTTAACACACGGGACCAGCAACCACTCATTCCGGAGTCCCGCTTGCACGCGAAACCACGCGCCCTGCCATCTGCATCTGTCTTGTTCGGAACCCTGGCCGCAACCCTGCTGATCAGCGGCTGCGTCTCGAGCCCCCGAGTCGCCACCGCCCCCGCGCGCCCCACGACCGTGGTTGTCGCTCCCCCGCCGCCGCCCCCGCCTGTCGTCGTCGCACAACCCGTTTATGTGCCGCAACCGTACGACGCCTACGTTTCGGTCGTGCTCGACCGTGACGTGGTCTACGCCGGCGGCAGCACGTATATCTGGATCGTGGGGCCGGACGGCCACCGCCAGCGCCGCTACTACGGCCGCGGCGACCTGCGCGGCGAAGTCCTGCACCGCCGCGCGGAACTGCGCGTGGTGATGGCGCATAACGAAGGCCATCTACCGATGCAACATGCGCACATGCCCGAGCCCCAGCGCGTGCGCGTGACGATGCAGCCGCACGGCACGCCGCCGCATGGCTACCGGCCCCAGCCGGGCGGGCATCCGCCGGCGCACACCGCCCAACATCGCCCGCCGCCTGCACCGAACCTCAACGCGAACGCCAGCGCCAACGCCAATGCCGGCCATCACCGCCACCCCGACGGCCATTCCAACGCCGCTCCCGCGCCGCGTTTCGCGGGTCAGCCGCCGCATGCCGGTTAAGGCTGGCTAAAACTTGAAGTTCGAACCGGCGGCCAACGTTCACTGGCCGGCCTAAAATGCGCCGCCGCCCCTCTGGCGGCGCCTCCTCCCCTTGCCTCACCTGCCGCCGCCCGCCGCGCGGCTGCGGTTGCGTCCCCAAAAATTCCTGCCCGAAGCGCATCCTCGGTACAACATCGCCGCGACTAAGTGACGCGATATATATCACATTGCGATATAATCCCTTTTCTTTGGGCGGCGCCGAGCCGTCTGCGCTCCCCATCCGTTTCCGCTCCGAATCGTGTCACGCTTCAAGGTCCTTCGCTGGCTCACCCGCTTCACCCCTTCCAGGGTCACCATCACATGGCGCGAGCGCCTGCGCTCGGGCGGCGGCGCGCTGGTCGGCATCGCGCTGACTGGGGCGCTCGCACACCGGCTGCCTGGCGGCGATCCGGGCATTCCGTACCTGATCGCCCCGATGGGCGCCTCCGCCGTGCTGCTGTTCGGCGTCCCCGCCAGCCCGCTCGCGCAGCCCTGGTCGATCATCGGCGGCAACCTCGTTTCCGCCACCGTCGGCGTGACCGCGGCGATGTGGATCCATGACCCCGTGCCGGCCGCCGCCGTGGCCATCGCCGTGGCCATCGTCGCGATGTTTACGCTGCGCTGCGTGCATCCGCCCTCAGGCGCGGTCGCGCTGACCGCGGTGCTGGGCGGCCCGGCCGTCCATGCGCTCGGCTATGAGTTCGTATTCGTGCCCGTCGCGCTGCAGTCGTTCCTGCTGCTCGGCGGCGCGCTCGTCTATCACGCCGCCACGGGGCATCGCTATCCGCATGCCGCGCGGCGCCCGCGGGTGGCCGGCCCCGTCCCCGCGCAAGCCGGTTTCACGCGTGCCGACCTCGAAGCCGTGCTGCGCGAGCGCGACGAAATGCTCGACATCGACACCGACGACCTCGAAGCCGTGCTCCAGGACGCCGAGATCCGCGCCTACGCGCGCAGCTTCGGCGAACTGACCTGCGCCGACGTCATGTCGGCCAACGTGGTGAGCATCACGCCCGCGACGACCGTGGGCGAAGCGCGCTCGCTGCTCAAGCGCCACGATGTGAAGGCACTGCCCGTGGTGGACGCGCATCACCAGGTGAAGGGCATCGTCACGCGCGCCGACCTCGCCGACGACGGGCGCGAACGGCATCCGCTGCGCCTCATGCTTTACGCGATTGCACGCCTGTTCCGGCCGCACGCAGAGTCCGGCCAGAGTGTCGGCACGCTGATGACCACGCATGTGCTCACCGTCGCGAACACGACGCCGATCGTCGAACTCGTGCGTATTTTTGCGGGCCGCGGGCACCACCATGTGCCGGTGGTCGATCACGAACACCGGCTTGCGGGCATCATCACGCAGGCCGATTTGATCTCCGGGCTCTATCACCAGGCGAAGACGCCGCAGCAGGCACCGGCCTGAACCGCTTGGCGGCCAGAATCGCGGCCATACACCTGGCCGCATGCCGACGTGACGGGCGTTTTCGGGAATAAATGTCACATCGTGATATATTAGGAGACTAAACCGTTTCAGGGACTCCCGATGAAAAAAAGCGCGCGCGAGCTCGACAAGGTCGACTTTGAACAGCTGTCCGAATTTCGCTACCAGATGCGCCGCTTCGAGCGCTTCTCGGAGCAGGCCGCGCAGGCCGAGGGCATCACGCCGTTGCAATACCTGTTGCTGCTGCATGTGAAGGGTTACCCCGGCCGCACGTGGGCGACCATCGGCGAGTTGGCCGAGCGTTTGCAGGCGCAGCATCACGGCGTGGTGGCGCTCGTCTCGCGCTGCGAGGCGATCGAACTCGTCGAGCGCCGCGTGAGCGAGCGCGACCGGCGCCAGGTGGAAGTGCATTTGCTCGCTGCCGGCGAAAAGCTGCTCGCGCGCCTGGCCGAACTGCATCGCGCCGAGTTGAAGTCGCTCGAGGGCGCATTCACCATTCCGCGTATCGATCTTTAGGGCCTGCTCACCATGCATTCCGACGATTCCCACAAGCGCGACTTCTCGGCGAACGCACGCCTGCCCGGCATCAGCGCGCTGGCCGCCGTGATTGGCGCACTGGCCACGCTCGCGGCGTTCGTGCTGCTGAGCCTGATCCACTGGTTCACGAACCTGTTCTTCTTCGGCCAGTTCTCGTTCGCCGACCGCTCGCCCGCGCTCAACACGCTGGGGCCGTGGGTCATCGTCGTGCCGGTGATTGGCGGACTGATCGTCGGGATGATGGCGCGCTTCGGCTCCGAGAAGATTCGCGGCCACGGCATTCCCGAAGCCATCGAAGCCATTCTGTTCGGCAAGAGCAAGATGTCGCCGAAGGTGGCCGTGCTCAAGCCGCTTTCGTCGGGCATCGTGATCGGCAGCGGCGGCCCGTTCGGCGCGGAAGGCCCGATCATCATGACGGGCGGCGCGCTCGGCTCGCTGCTCGCGCAGTGCGTGCGCGTCACCTCGGCCGAGCGCAAGACGCTCCTCGTGGCGGGCGCGGCCGCGGGCATGACCGCCGTGTTCGGCACGCCGGTCGCGGCCGTGCTGCTCGCCGTCGAACTGCTGCTGTTCGAATGGCGCCCGCGCAGCTTCCTGCCGGTGGCGCTCGCGTGCGCGGTGGCCGGCTTCGCGCGCTCCGTGTTCTTCGGCACGGCGCCGCTCTTTCCCATGCAGACCCCGCCGCCGCACGCCGTGGCGCTCTTCTCGTGCATCATCGCAGGGCTGCTGGCTGGCGCGCTCGCGTCGGGGCTGTCGGCGGCGCTCTACAAGGTCGAGGACCTGTTCGGCCATCTGCCGCTGCACTGGTCGTGGTGGCCGGCCATCGGCGGGCTCGTGGTGGGCATTGGCGGCTTCATCGAGCCGCGCGCGCTCGGCGTGGGCTACGACGTGATCGGCGATCTGCTGCATCAGCACATCGTCCTTCAGGTCGCCATTGCGATTCTGGTGGTGAAAGCCGTGATCTGGGTCGTGGCGCTCGGCTCCGGCACCTCGGGCGGCGTACTCGCCCCGCTGCTCATGCTCGGCGCCGGGCTCGGCTCGGTGTTGAGCCACGTGCTGCCCGGCAGCGACCCGGCGCTGTGGCCGCTCGTGTGCATGGCGGCGACGCTCGGCGCCACGCTCGGCGCGCCGCTCACGGCCATCGTGTTCGCGTTCGGCCTCACGCACGATACCAATGCGCTGCTGCCGCTGCTCACGGCGACGCTGGTTGCGCACGGCTTCGCGACGGTCGTCATGAAGCGCTCGATCATGACCGAAAAGATCGCGCGCCGCGGTTATCACATCTATCGCGAGTACGGCGTCGATCCGCTCGAGCGCCATTACGTCGATGAAGTGATGACCCGCACCGTCGATACGATCGACGCGAACGTCACCGTGCGCGACGCCCTCGACCGCTATTTCGGTTCGACCCAGCAGCGCCGCGCCTTCCCGGTGCTGCGCGACGGCGCGGTGCTCGGTGTGGTGGATCGCGCGATGCTCGACGCCGTGCGCGCGAGCGCCGCGACCGAAGCCCTCGACACGCCACTCGGCTCGTTGCTCGCGCAACGTTCCCCCGACATGGCGCTCCCCGCGGAAACCTGCCGGCAGGTTGCCACGCGCCTCGCGATTCACGGGCTCGAACGCCTGCCCGTGGTTGCCGACCGCGAATCGCGGCGGCTCGTGGGCATCGTCTCGCGCAGCGACCTCGTCAAGCTCTCGCTTGCGCACTTCGAGGAAGAGCACAAAAAGGAGCGCTTCCGCCGCATTCCCATGGGCAACGGCAAGCGGCGCTTTCCGCCGGTGCGCAAGGCGGGGTGATGGAAACGGCGCGCGTCTACTGATGCAGCGCCAGCCCCTTCACGGCCTTGTCGACCGCGTTCTTCGGGCCGTATAACGCGATTCCCACAAGATCGGGATTCTCCGGGTCCTCGGCGCGAAAAACCTCGCGGTTCGCCGCGTCGTGGCCCGTCGAGAACATGGCGTGCACATACGGCACGATCGTGAGTTCGCGCGAAACGCCGCGCCGCATCGCCGCCTGCAATCCCCCGACATCGGCGCCATAGATCATCATCGGCTGGCCCAGCATCCTGCCGTAGCGTTGCCCGCGCGCGTCTTCGTAGGGCTCGCCAAGCGCTTCGGGCACCGCCGCCGCAATGCCCGTGGCGAGAAACGCGGTCACATTGAGCTTCTGCCAGACCGCGAGGTTTTCCCGCACGACCAGCGCGACTTTCGTATCGAACATGCTGCCTCCTTTTTCGAGGCAGTCATGATCCGCGAGACGCCGCTGCAAGTCTGGAACGTTTGTGCACGACGGCTTGGGCCGCCCGGAAGCCGCACATCTCAGTGCAGATGCCGCAGCTTGTCCGGATTGCGCATCACGTAAATCGCCGTGACCTTGCCGTCTTCGATCTCGAGCGCGGTGGTCTGCAACTCGCCATCGGCCTCGCGCGAGACGAAGCCGGGCAGGCCGTTGATGAAACCCGCGCGCACGAAAGTCGAGCCATTCTTGCGGAACAGGTCGGCTAGCTGCGCATGCAGCTTCATCACACTCTCGAAGCCGAACACCGGGCGGCCGATCGCCGGGCGCTTGCCGCCGCCGTCCGCGTGCAGGCTCACGTCATCGGCAAGCATGGCGCCCAGCGCGCTCATGTCGCCGCTGCGCGACGCCGCGAAGAACGCCTGCGCCAGTTCGAGGCCGCGCGCTTTCTCCACATGAAAACGCGGGCGCGCCTCTCGCACATGAGTGCGGGCGCGCGCCGCGAGCTGGCGGCATGCGGCGCTCTCGCGCCCGATCGTGGCCGCGACTTCGTCGAACTCGAGCCCGAACACATCGTGCAGCAGGAACGCCGCGCGCTCCAGCGGCGAGAGGCGTTCGAGCGCGAGCATGAGCGGCAGCGTGACGTCCTCCTGCTCGTCCTCTTCGACGACCGGGTCGGGCAGCCACGGACCGACATAGGTTTCGCGCTGATGCCGCGCCGATTTGAGCTGGTCGAGGCACATGCGCATCACCATGCGGCGCAGGAACGCCTCGGGCACGCGCACCTCGTCGCGCTCCACGTCCGCCCAGCGGATGAACGCGTCCTGCACGATGTCCTCGGCGTCGGCGACCGAGCCGAGCATGCGGTACGCCACGCGGATCAGCTTGCGCCGCAGCGGATCGAAACTCGCCGCGGCGTCCGTGAGGCCAGCGTCCGTCATGCGGCAACCATCTTCCTGGCCATGGCCTTCGCCGCCGCCGGATCGACCCACAGGCCGAAGCCGACCGCAAGGCGGTTCCAGCCGTTGATCACATTGATCATCAGCGTGAGCTTCACCTGCTCCTCCTCGGTAAAGTGGCCGGTGAGCGCCGCGCGTGCCTCCTCCAGCACATGACCTTCGGAAAGGCGCGTGAGGGCGTCGGTCCAGCCGAGCGCCGCGCGTTCGCGGTCGGTATAGCAAGGCGCTTCTTTCCACGCGGAAAGCAGGTAGAGACGCTGTTCGGTCTCGCCTTCCTCGCGTGCGTGGGCGGTATGCATGTTAAGACAATTCGCGCAGCCGTTGATTTGCGACGCGCGCACCTCCACCAACGCAATGAGGCTCGGCTCGAGGCTCCCGGACACGGCGAGCGAAGTGCCCATCCAGGACTTCATCAGGGTCGGGGCGGCGGCGAACAGGTCGAGCTTGGCAGTCATGTTGCATCTCCTTTCGGTTGGGTTGCCATGACATGACGAGACAGCCTGGGCCGCGTGTGACATTGGGCGAAAAAAGTTCGTTAGCGACAATTGCGCCGCCTCGGCCGGTATCACGGCCGGAGGCGGCTCGTCACGCTGCATCACTCTTTGGCCGACTGCGCCGCGGCTTGCTCGATGACCTTCGCCACTTCCGCCGGATGCGACATGTAGACCACGTGGCTCGAATTGATCTCGACCGTCTTGCTGCCTGCGCGCTGGGTCATGAAGCGTTCCAGATCGGGATTGATCGCACGGTCCGCCGTCGCCACGACGGCCCAGCTCGGTTTCGTTCGCCAGGCGGCGTGCGCGATCGGAACGCCGAATGACTGCGCGGCGGGCGTGACCTGCGAGATGGCCATGAAGCGGGCCTCGGCGGCGGGCAGGTCGGCGGCGAAATCCTCGTGGAAATTCGCCGGGTCGATATACAGGTGGCCGTCGGCGGTGGCCTTGATCGCCTGGGTGGCCGGCGGCGTCTTCTTCGTCAGTTCGAGCGGCGATTCTCCCGTATCGGGCTGGAACGCGGCCACATAGACGAGACCCGCGACCTTGTCGTCATTCCCCGCCTCGGTCACGACCGCGCCGCCGTAGCTGTGGCCGACGAGGATGCTCGGGCCGTCCTGGGCGTCGATCACGCGGGTCGTCGCCTTCACGTCATCGTCGAAGGACGTTTCCGGCTCCTGCACGACGGACACCTTATAGCCGTCGCGCGTGAGGATCTTCGACACGGCCTGCCAGCCCGAACCGTCGGCGAAGTAGCCGTGCACGAGCACGATGTTCTTGACCGGTGCGGCCGTGGCGGCCTGCGAGCCGAGCGCGGCGGCGCAAAGGGCAACGGCGGCGGCGATGCGGGTGACGTATGAGGAAATCTTCATTTTCATGCTCCAGGTGATTTTGAGGGCTCGACAGGGCGTAGCCTGTTCGATGCAGCCATCCTACTAGTAGGATGGCTGAGAAGCAAGAAAAAATTTGGAGGGTTTCGGGGTAGCAATGGGTTCCCGCTCCGCGTAAGCTGTCGGTAATTCAACCGACTAGATGGTAGGCAAAAATGACAGTAAGCGGCGAACTGACGGCCGACAGGATCATTGCGGCGGGACGGCAGCTCATCATGCGGCGCGGCTACAACGGCTTCAGCTATGCCGACATCGCGGATGCGATCGACATTCGCAAGGCCAGCATTCACCACCATTTCCCCGCCAAGACCGATCTCGTGGTGGCGGTACTGGACGCGTGGCAGGAAGCGCTCGACGCCGATGTGGCGGCGCTGGAGGCGAGCGGCGCGGACGCCATCGCACAGTTGCGCGCCTACATCGGCCATTGGGAGCGCTGCATTGCCGACGACACGGCTCCGTTCTGTGTCGCGGGCATGCTGGGCGCCGAACTGCCTTCGCTGCCCGAAGAAGTGGCTCAAGGGGTGAAGACGTTCTTCGATCACCTGACGGCGTGGCTCGAGCGGGTGCTCGAAGCCGGCGTGAAGGGCGATCTCCTCAAACTGGATTCGTCGGTTCACGCCGAAGCGGCCACGCTCGTCTCGCTGGTCTACGGCGCCATGCTCGCTGCGCGGGCGTATGCGAACGTCGAGCTGTTCAAGCAGGTGACCGAGGATGCGGTCGAAAGACTGGTCAAGCCTCGCAAACGCACCCGCTCCACCGGTCAGGCGACCGAGTAGCCGCCGTCGGCCACCAGAGCGTGGCCTGAAACGTAGCTCGAGTCGTCGGAGGCGAGGAACGCCACGATAGTCGCCATCTCCTGCGCGGTGCCCCAGCGGCCAGCGGGCGTGCCGGCGGCGAACTGCTGCTGCACTTCGGCCGATGGCCAGATGCCGCGATGATGGAACGGCGTCTCGATCAACCCCGGGCACAGTGCGTTTACGCGTATGCCTTGGCGGAACCATTCGATCGACGCCGATTTTGTCATGCCGACTACCGCGTGCTTGCTGGCGATGTACACCGACGCGTTCGCGAAACCGATCAGCCCGCCCATCGAGGCGTTGTTGATGATGCTGCCCGCGCCTTGCTCGAGCATGACCTGCGCTTCGTATTTCATCGCGTTCAGCACGCCGCGCACGTTCAGGTCGAAGACCATGTCGAATCTTTCGGAATCCTGTTCGATGAGCGGCGCGAATACGCCCTCGGTTCCCGCATTGTTGAAGGCGATGTCAAGGCGCCCGTAGGTCTGCACCGTGTAATCGACGAGACGCTCGATGTCGACCTCTTTCGAAACGTCCGCCACGAAGGTCGACGCTTCGCCACCCTCGCCCGAAATCTGCTGCACGAGCTGGTCGAGTTCGTCCTTGCGGCGGGCCGCCACGACGACCTTTGCGCCGCGGCGGGCGAGTTCGACGGCCGAAGCGCGGCCGATACCGGAGCTTGCGCCGGTCACGAGTGCAATCTTGCCTTCGAGCTGCCGTTGTGTGCTGATCGTGTTCATGATGTCGTCCTTTGTTCCAGTGGATATTGCGCAGGGTCTGGCGCGCTTGTCGCGGCTACATTGCCTCACGCCTGGAACGAAGTATGGATACGCAGCCCTCGAAGGTGAATGGAATAATCGCGCTTTCACAATTCCTGATTTGGGAATTTTCAACGACAATGGCTCGTCATTCTCAGCGCAGGAACAATCATGCTCAATCGCCTTGATCTCCTGAGGATCTTCCTGGCCGCCTCGTCGTGTACGAGCTTTCGCGAAGCCGCCGCGCGACTCGGCGTTTCGCCGCAAGTGGTCACGCGCGCGGTGCGTGAGCTGGAGGAGCAACTGAGGGAAACCCTGTTCCATCGCAATACGCGACGCGTGCAGATCACGACCTTCGGCCAGTCGTTCGTCGCACGCGCGCAGGCCGCGCTAGCAGGCGTCGACGGTCTGTTCGGCCAGGCAAGCATGAGCGACGACGCAATGGGCGTTGTGCGCATTACCGCGCCGTCAGCCTTGGGCCGCTACTACGTACAGCCGATTTTGATGGAATTGATGGCCCGCCATTCCGGTCTGATTGCCGATCTCAGACTCTCGGATGCCCCCTCGGCCGTCGTGGACGAGCAGATCGACCTGGGCGTGCGTGTGGGCGCAATTGGCGACAACCGGTTTGTCGCGCGCGCTATCGGTCCACTACCGGTGTGGACTGTCGCGTCGCCTGCATTGATCGCGCGGTTGGGAGAACCGAAGAACTTGAAGGACCTCGAAGCACTGCCTGTGACGTGCCTGATCGACCCCGCAAGCGGTCGTCCGTGGCCATGGATGTTCCGCGGCGAACGCCACTTCCAGCCGGCTGCACCTGCATTCGTAACCAACGATACTTCCGTGGAGGTCGAAGCAGCTTGCGCTGGAATTGGCTTCAGCCAATGCACCGAATATCTGATTCGGCCTTACATTCAGCGAGGTCAACTCGTCCGGCTTCTACCTCGCCTCGATCCCGATCCCTGGAAGCTATACGTCTACCGTCCCCAACGCGGCCCGGTGTCGAGGCGAGTCCGTGTCGTATTCGACGAACTGGTTGCCAGACTTCCCCTCGCAACGTTGCGTGTGTAGCTGGCGCGCCCCGAAGAGCGAACGTCAGTTCAACGCGAAAGCGAAGTCTGAAACCGGGCTAGAAACGCGTCGCCAGGAGTTTGATCCCGGCGATCCCGAATACGACAGCGCTGCGACCGTCGCCCAAAGCGTTGCTCGGCCCGGCACTCGCGGTGCCGACGAAGTACGCTGTGTAGCCAAGCAGCAGGTTGGTCGAGAAGAAGGCGTTTCCAGTCATGATTGAAAGGGGTTTCAAAACGTTGACATGCGATGCAAGCAAGCATGTTCCGGACGCTCCAGTGCCTGCTACTGGGGGGCAGGCGAATTCAAAAGCTTGCTCAACGGCTTCAGCGGGCCTATTGGGAAGAGCGAGAACGTCATCAAATGCGCTTTCCCCAAGGGCAGTGCCTCGAGCATTTCATGCGCTTGGTCGACGTCCGTTACGTTCAGGATGAATGCCACCCCGGCCCGGTCTTGCAGTGAATACCACTGATCAATCTTGCCCTCGAGGTAAAGCTGCGCCGTCTCGCGCACTTCGGTCGGCAGCGTGTGTTGGACAAGTTGCATGTCCGTGCCCGGCGGAAAAGTGCCGATCGCCAGAATCTTCGTGGTTGGCGTGGCAGGCATAGGCATGGTTTGCGACATGGAAACTCCAGCAGAAGCGACCAGCACAGAGGCGATGGTCGAATTAAGAAGAAGGCGTTTCATTCAGCGTCCAGTGACTGTGGTGCGAGCCGCTGATGCTCCGGACCAATGGCTGGTGCCAAGGTATCATCGCTATTCGCACGCGGCTATCCATCACATTGTTGACGGGCCATGAAGCAGAACTTCACAGTCAGGCAGGGCGCGCTGGACGGCGTGGAAGTGTTCCTGAGCGTTGCCCGGCATCGCAGTTTTCGCAAGGCGGCCGCGGAGCTCGGTGTGACGCCCTCGGCTATCAGCCAGACAGTACGTGTACTCGAAGCGCGCATTGGCGCAGCGCTCTTCATCCGCAACTCGCGCAGTGTCGGCTTGACCGAAGCCGGCGAACAGTTTTTCGCGCGCGCCAAGCCCGCCTTCGAGGAGCTGGTCGCCGCCAGTGAGCTGGCGCGTGGACTCGGCCAGCGACCGGCGGGATTGCTGCGCCTCTCCGCGCCGCGCGCGGTGATCCCCACTCTGCTTGAGCTGGTCACGTCGTTCTGCAAGGCTTATCCCGAGGTCGAGGTGGAGCTTGCTGCGAGCAAGGAGGTGACCGACCTTGCTGCCGAAGGCTTCGACGCCGCTGTCCGGCAGGGTCATCTCGTTGCTCCCGATATGGTCGCGGTGCCGATGACGCCGCCGTTCCGTCTCATCGTCGTCGGCAGCCCGGGCTACTTCGCCGGGTCAGGCCCGCCCGCTCACCCGAACGACCTGCGCCAGCATGCCTGCTTGCGATGGCGGCGGTCCAACGGCGCGCTCGCCCTATGGTCCTTCAACGACGAAGACGAGCCGATCGAGATCGCCGTATCCGGCCCCCTCATCGCCAGTGACTTTCCCACCGTGCTGGGCGCTGCGTCAGAAGGACTGGGCCTCGCCCAGGTACCCGAGCCGCTGGCCGCTGCCGGGTTGAGATCGGGTGAACTGATCGAGGTGCTGAAGGCCTACGCGCCGATGAGGCCGGGGGTGTTCCTCTGCTATCCGGACCGCCGGCAGGTCATGCCGAAACTGCGCGCGTTCATCGACCATTTGAAGAGCCGCACGGCGGGCGATGGAAAAGTCCGCGTAAAAGCTGATGCAAAACGCGCAGGGTCGCGAATAGAAAGCTGATGCCGCAAAGCATTCACAAACGCCGAACGCTAACAAACATCCCCTACGCCGCGCAGCGCGAAGCGCTCGCACCATCGTCCTACAATGTCGCATAGCCATACGTCGCCACGACATCACCGGTGCAAACCTCTCTTTCCCAGGAGCAGACGATGCCAAAGATGCACGTAGTGCAGGTAGCAAAACCCGGCGCCCCTCTCGAACTGGTCGAGCGCGATATTCCCGAGCCGCCCGAGGGACACGTCCTCGTCAAGGTGCAGGCCTGCGGGATCTGCCATAGCGATTCCCTCACGAAGGAAGGCCAGTGGCCCGGCCTGCAGTTCCCTCGCGTGCCCGGCCACGAGATCGCAGGCGTGATCGAAAAGCTTGGCCCGCGCGTCGACGAATGGAAGGTTGGTCAGCGCATCGGCGTGGGCTGGCACGGCGGACACTGCGGCCATTGCGAACACTGCCGTCACGGCGACTTCGTGCTCTGCAAGAACGGGCAGATTCCCGGCATCAGCTACGACGGCGGCTATGCCGACTACATGGTGGCGCCGCAGGAAGCGCTCGCACGCATGCCCGACGACCTCTCCGACGTCGACGCCGCGCCGCTCCTGTGCGCGGGCATCACCACCTTCAACGCGCTGCGCAACAGCGGCGCACGCGCGGGCGATGTCGTGGCGATTCTCGGCATAGGCGGTCTCGGCCATCTCGGCGTGCAGTACGCCCGCAAAATGGGCTTCGTCACCGTCGCCATCGCGCGCGGGCAGGACAAGGCGCCGCTCGCGAAACAGCTCGGCGCGCATCACTACATCGACAGTTCCTCGCAGGACGTCGCGCAAGCCTTGCTCGCGCTGGGCGGCGCGCGCGTGATCCTCGCCACGGCCACGAGCGGCAAAGCCATGAGCGCTGCGCTGGGCGGGCTCGGCCTGAACGGCAAGCTGATCATGATCGGCGTATCGGAGGAGCCCGTGGAAGTGCCGATCACGCAGTTCATCATGGGCCGCCACTCAGTGCAGGGCTGGCCCTCGGGCACCGCCGCCGATTCTCAGGATACCCTGGCATTCAGCGCGCTCTCGGGGGTGAAGCCGATGATCGAAGAATATCCGCTGTCGCGCGCGGCAGAGGCCTATGAACGGATGATGAGCGGCAAGGCGCGCTTTCGCGTGGTGCTCAAGCCCGGCGCCTGACGCGCATCGAGGCGAAGTACGGTGCGATGCGGCGCTGGAGGCCGGCACCGCATCGGCTTTTCACTACCGTCCCGTTTGCGGCCCGGCCTCGTCCTTCGCGAGGCCGGTCTCGTCGACATAGCGATCGACAGCACTGCTCACGGTCGGATCGAAGCGCTCCGGACCGATGTCTTCGAGCAAATCGAAGCGCTTGAGCTTGTCGCGCACCGGGTCCTTCATCTCAGCGAAATGCAGCGCGATGCCGCGCTCGCGCAACGTATGAGTCAGTTCGCGCAGCATGTCGGCGGACGTGACGTCCACACTCGTCACGGGCTCCGCCGCCACCACGACCCGGCGCACCGGCGTGGGCGACGCTTCCACCGCCTCCATCAGGCGCTGCTGAAATAATTCGGCATTCGCGAAAAACAGCGGCGCGTCCCAGCGAAACAGCACGAGTCCCGGCGTGCGCACCGCTTCGGGATAGCGCTCGATGTCGTGATAGCCGCGCACGCCCTCCACACGGCCGAGCACTGCGAAATGGGGCCGCCAGCCGTCCCAGAGGAATTCGATCACGGCGATCAGGACGGCAAGTCCAATGCCGGGAATCGCCCCGAAGACCGCGACTGCCACGAAGCAACCGATCGACAGCCAGAACTCCCACTGCTGAATGCGGTAGATGCGTTTGAGATCCGCGATTTCGAACAGGCCGAGCGCGGCGGCGATCACCACGGCGGCGAGCGCGCTATTGGGCAAATAGCGCAACAGATTCGGCGCGACCATGAGCAGCGCCGCCACGGCGAGCGCGCCGACTACGCCGGTTAGCTGCGTGCGGGCGCCCGCGGCTTCGGCAACCGGCGTGCGCGAGGCGCTGCTGCTGATCGGAAAGCCCTGGAACAAGCCGGCCGCGAAGTTCGCCACGCCGAGGCCCACCATCTCCTGGTTCGGGTCGACGCGCGCATGAAAGCGCGCTGCATAGGTGCGCGAGAGCACGCTCGTATCGGCGAAAGCGATCATCGCGACGGCCGCGCCGCCCAGCACGATCTTGACCAGGTCCGCGTTGGCGACCCATGGCAGCGAGAGTCCAGGCAAACCCTGGGGAATCGTGCCCAGCACTTTCACGCCCACGGTGTCGAGATGAAAGAGACTGACCGAGAGCGTGGCCACGATCACGGCAATCAGGATGCCGGGTACTTTATCGAAGCGCTTGAGCGCGAGGATCAGCACGAGGCTTCCCGCGCCCACGGCGAAGCTGTACCAGTTCGCCTCGCCGCGCGCGACGCCCTGGGCGAGGCTGAGCAGGTCTCTCATCGGCCCCTGCTCGTCGATGGAGATGGCGAAGAGCTTCGGCAACTGGCTAATGAGCACGGCGAGCGCAATGCCGTTCATGTAGCCGTAACGAATGGGCTTGGACAGCAGATCCGTGATGAAGCCGAGCCGCAACAGCCCCATGACCACGCAGACGAGCCCGGAAACGATCGCCATCATGCTCGCCACGCCGATGGCGCGTGCGGGGTCGCCGCCCGCTACCTGCACCACCACGGCGAGTATCGGCGCGGCAAGCGCGGAGTCGGGGCCGAGCACGAGAATGCGGCTGGGCCCGAAAATGGCGTAGGCCAGCAGCGGAATGATCGTGGCATAGAGACCGTATACGCCCGGCACACCGGACGCCGCCGCGTAGGCGATGCCGACCGGCACGAGCATGGTGGTCAGCACGAGTCCCGCAGCGAGATCGTTGAGCAACCAGGCGCGTTGATAAGTCCTGAACAACGTCACGCCGGGCAGCCAGCGCAACCAGGGCTGGCTTGCGCTGGCACTGGTGGGCTGTGCGTTGGGGGAAGCAGGTCTTTCCATTTCCATTGGCCGGTTAATTGTCGTGAGAATGCTGGCGCTGGGAATCGTGGAGCCGACGGCGTGCGCTAAAAAGAATAGGTGAAATATGCGTGTCACAAAAGACGCCGCAGTCCCCTGTCTTGACGCCGGAGTCCTGAGCGCGGACTCATGCTGCCCTCCGGCACTTTTTCGGGCATCGCCCGCGACCACTGCGCCAACCGGGTGCGCCGTATCGACCATCGCACTGCTGCGGTGCACAACACATCGCGCGCCGAGTTTTTGCGAGGCGCACCCAAAACCCCAAGCGGCATGGCTTTGCGGCCAACGGAGAAACTGGCACGCACTTTGCTGAACCCTCATGCGCGCCCAGCGATGGCGCGCAATGCACCGATTAACCGTCGAAGACGTCATGCCGACGACCACCGAATCCTCATGCTGCGCGTACTGCTCGTAACCGACACCGACAAGCCTATCGGCGACCTGCGCGACGCGCTCGCCAAGCTCGGCTACGACATGCTCCCCGAGCCCGCCACACCGCAGGCGCTGCATCGCGTCGTCGAGCGCGAGCGGCCCGACGTCATCATCATCGACACCGAGTCGCCCTCGCGCGATACGCTCGAACAACTCGCGGTGATGAACGCCACCGCGCCGCGCCCGGTGCTAATGTTCAGCCACGATGCCAACCAGCAGCTGATCCGCTCGGCCGTGAATGCGGGTGTGACCGCCTATCTCGTGGAAGGGCTCGCGAGCGAGCGCCTTGCACCGATCCTCGAAGTCGCGCTCGCGCGCTTTGCACAGGAAGCGCAGTTGCGCGAGCGTCTCACGCAGGCCGAAAACGAACTGGCCGAGCGCAAGCTGATCGACCGCGCGAAGCGCATCCTGATGGAGCAACAGAAGCTGACCGAACCCGCGGCCTACGCGGCACTGCGCAAACGCGCGATGAACGAGAGCGTGAAGCTCGCCGAAGTCGCCCGCCAGATCGTCGCGCTCGCGCAAGCGCAGGAACGACCCGATTGAGCAGGAACGAAGCTCGCCCATGAACGCCACCCCTATCCTCGCCGCGCCCGAGAAAACCCATCTGAAGATCGGCTTCGTGCCGCTCGCCGACGCCGCGCCGCTCGTCGCCGCGAAGCTGCTGGAGTTCGGCCACGCGCACGGCCTCACGCTCGAGCTCTCGCGCCAGCCCTCGTGGGCGGCGCTGCGCGACAAGCTGCTGTCCGGTGAGCTCGACGCCGCGCATTCGCTCTACGGCCTCGTGTATGGCGTGCAGCTCGGCCTGGGCGGCCCGCAGACCGACATGGCCGTGCTGATGGTGCTCAACCGCAACGGCCAGGCCATTACGCTCTCGAACCGTCTCTCAGATGCGCTCGCCGAACACGGCTCGCTGCCGCGCGCGCTCGCCACGCTTGCGCGCAAGCCCGTGTTCGCGCAGACCTTCCCCACCGGCACGCACGCGATGTGGTTGTACTACTGGCTCGCTTCGCAAGGCGTGCATCCGCTGCGCGACATCGAGAGCGTGGTGATACCGCCGCCGCAGATGGTGGCCGCGCTCGCCGAAGATCGCCTCGACGGCCTGTGCGTGGGCGAGCCGTGGCCAGGGCTCGCGCAGCAGCGCGGCGTAGGACGCACGATCATCGCGAGCGGGGCAATCTGGCCGGATCATCCCGAGAAGGTGCTCGCCTGCCGGCGCGATTTCGTGGTGCGCCATCCGAACACGGCGCGCGCGCTCGTACAGACGATGCTCGAAGCGTGCCGCTGGCTGGACGGCGAAGGCAATCGACGCGAGATCGCGCAATGGCTCGCGCGCCCGCAGATGCTGGGGGTGGACGCCGCGCTGATCGCGGCACGGCTCGAAGCGGACCCGGCATCGCACACGCCAGGCATGAAGTTCTTCGAGGAAGGCCGCGTGAACTATCCGCACGAATCCGAAGGCGTATGGTTTCTGACGCAGTTCGAACGATGGGGCATGCTCGCGCGCCGAAGCGACTATCGCGAGATCGCGCGCGGCTTGAACCAGACCGCGCTGTACGGGCAAGCGGCGGCGGCGATGGGAATCGCGCTGCCGGCAGAGACGGCCACCGCGCCGTTCGTCGATGGACGCGTTTGGGACGGGGAGGACGCGGTGGGGTATGTGGAGGGATTCGGTATCAAGGCGTAAGCGCGGCTGGCCGCGCCCAGCCGCTTACTTCACGACGACCTGCGTGTGCCCCACGACAGGCGGCTTCTCGAAGTACGGGCCGACGAGCCGGCGCCATTCCTGAAAGTCATCGGACTCGCGAAAGTGCACCATGTGATCTTCGACGGTATCCCACTGCACGACGAGCACATACTGGTTCGGCTCTTCCACGCCGCGCTGCAATTCCACGCTGCGGCAGCCGCGTGCGCGATGAAAGAGCGGCAGCGCCTGCGCCACGTTTGCCTCGAATTCGGCGTTCTTGCCTGCGCTCACCGTGATATGCGCCATCTCGTAGACCATCCTGTTCTCCTTGTGATTCGCGTTGATTCGCGTTGATTCGCGTTTGATCCGCCACTGCAGTCAGTGTGTTTTCAGGCGTTCGATGACTTCGTCCGCAATCGCGAGCGAAGCCGTCAGCCCAGGCGACTCGATGCCGTAGAGGTTCACGAGCCCGCTCACGCCGTGCTCGCGCGCGTCCTGGATCACGAAGTCGCCGCCATGCTTGCCCTCGGCCAGCTTCGGGCGAATGCCAGCATAACCCGGTTGCAGCGCGTCGTCAGGCAGCGCGGGCCAGTAAGTGCGAATCGCCTCGTAGAATTTCGCCGCGCGGCCTGGGTCCACGGTGTAGTCGATCGTGTCGATCCATTCCACGTCCGGACCGAAGCGCGCCTGGCCGCCCAGGTCGATCGTCAGATGCACGCCCAGGCCCCCTTCCTCCGGCACCGGATAGATGAGCCGCAAAAACGGCGCCGCGCCCGCCAGCGAGTAGTAATTGCCCTTCGCGTAGCGCCCCGGCGGAATCGATTGCGCCGGCACGCCTTCGATGCATGCCGCGATCTGCTGCGCGTAGAGGCCCGCACTGTTCACCACGCGCGTGGCGAGCAATTCCATCGGCTCGTCGCCGCCTACCTTGAGAAGCGTCGGCTGGCCCGGCCGCACGAGGCCCCCCGTGACCGGCGAGCAAAACGCGAGCATGCCGCCCGCCGCTTCAAAGTCGCCCTGTAGCGCGAGCATCAAACCGTGGCTGTCGACAATGCCCGTGGAGGGCGATTCGAGCGCCGCCACGCACTCGAGCGCGGATTCCCGTGCGCGCGCCTCGCCACGGTCGAGCCAGCGCAGGTCGTCCACGCCATTGGCGGCGGCCGCCGCGCGAATCGCGCGCAGCGCGTCGAGCTGCCCTTTGTGCGTCGCGACGATGAACTTGCCGCAACGGCTGAACTCCACGCCCTTCTCCTCGCAATACGCGTAAAGCTTGTGCTTACCTTGCACGCACAGCCGCGCCTTGAGTGAGCCTTGCGGGTAGTAAATGCCCGCGTGTATCACTTCGCTGTTGCGCGAGCTGGTGCCCGTGCCGATGGCGTTTTCCGCCTCGACGAGGACGGTTTCCCAGCCCTGCTGTGCGCACGCGCGCGCAACCGCGAGACCGACCACGCCCGCGCCGATCACGACGCAATCCACCGTATCCGTCATGAAACTTCCTTTCTCGTCACGCGAGTGCTGTTGCAACTGGCGTTATTTTGCCCAATTCGCGAGCCTTTCGTGAAAGGATGCGCACCATGAAAAAACGCCGCCCGATCAGCCGATCGGGCGGCGTCAAACAACTGCCGGAGATGATGAAGCTAGCGGTGCATCAGAAGTGCGTATGCAGGCCCACGCGCGCAACCGCCTGGCTCTGACCGCTCGAAGCGCCGTCCGAGGAGTTCATGCCGTTGATCTGCGCGAGACCGCCCGAGCTGGCGCGCTGGTACACGCCCAGCACGTACACGCTGGTGCGCTTGGAAAGCGCGTAATCGACGATCGCCGCGACCTGGTGCGCGTGGTTGTTGTCGACCACGTCGTTGCCCTTCATGTACATGTACGACGCGCCGGCGCTGAGTGCAGGCGTGAAGTTGTAGTGCGCGCCCACCGAGCCCTGATACACCGAGCCGCCGTTGGCCGAGTTGTGCACGGTGGTGAAGAGCGCGTTCGTGATCCAGCCGCCGAAACGGTAGTGCGCGCCGATACCCCAGTTGCGCACGCTCACGTCGCCTTCGCCCGTCACGACGGTCTTGAGGTTCGTATAGGCCGCGTTCACGCCGAAATCATGTGCCGAGTAGTTCAGCGCGAAGCTCGTGCCATTGGCCGTGCCGATCGAACCGGCCACGCCGCCGAAGCTGTACATCGCGCCCGCGCTGAAGCCGCCGAACGTCGGCGACAGATACTTCACCGAGTTGTTGACGGTTTCGCCAGCCATGCGGTCCCAGTCGAACGAACCAGTCGGGTTGTTCGGCAGCGCGAGCTTCTGGAACGGACCTGCGCGGAAATCGTAGAAATGGCCCGAGAGCTCCGCCGGATCGTTGCCCGCGAAATACAGCGAGTCCGTCATGAAGTCGTACTGGTTGCCGAGCGTGAGCTTGCCCAGCTTGTCGTTGCTCAGACCCAGAATCGACGTACGGCTGAAGAGACTCTTGTTCGGCATGAACGCGCCGTTGTCCACCTGGAACTGGTTGACGAGCTGGAAGAAGGCCTTCGTGCCGCCGCCCAGGTCTTCCGTGCCGGTCATGCCCCACAGGTTCGGGCCGTTCACGCCGTCGTCCATCTTGACGTTGTGCTTGCCGCCCTGGTTGCTCACGTAGGTAATGCCCGTGTCCATCATGCCGTAGAGCGTCACGCTGCTCTGCGCGAACGCCGGTGCAGCACACGCCATCACACCGATGGCCCCCGTAATCGCCCATGCAATCTTTTTGTACTGCTTATGATCCTGCATTCTCCAGGTCTCCTGTTTTGAACAAACCTGTTTATTCGAGCATCGAAGGGTAGCGCTCTCGCCGCCCCGAGATCCGGCGAGCCGCAAGCGAGCGCGCGGCATGTGGGGCCACGCGGGTCAAACGCGTTCGAGTGGGCAAAATGCCCACCCGAGCGCAAAAGTCAATCAGGAAATCAAACGGTCGGGCAAACGCTCAGACTGCGTCGGGCACCTTGCGCGTCTTCAGGAACGCTTCGAGGGTTTCGCCGCGCATACTGGCGTACATGCCGAGATTCGTGATCTTCACCACGCGCGCGAACTTCTCGAGCACGAAGAAGCACACGCCGTATTGAATGAGGCCGAGCCAGTCCGTAGCGTCGACGAGCGCGCGCTCCTCGCTGGTGAGCGCGGCGGCGTCGTAGGCGGCCGTGCGGTCGCGCAGCCACAGATCGCGCGCTTGCGGCAGGCGCATTTCCCAGAAGAAGCGATTCAGGCGCATGGCCTTCATGCTCTGGCGAATGTCGAAGGGGTAGGTGCCCGTCAGTTCCTCGATGCCAACCAGTTGCGGATTCATTGCTGGCCCTCTTCTTCGTACACCGTGACCGCCATCGCCGTGCTGGTCGCGAGATAGTAGTTGCGATGGACTTCGCGGATCTTGCCGCCCAGCGCCCCGCGCATGGCGAGCCACATGATCGTCTCGACGCTTTCGGCGCCGCCAAGGCGCACGTAGTCCACGTGCTTCATCCGTGCGAGGCGCTCCGGATCGTTCACGATCAGGTCGAGGAACTCCATGTCCCATTCGGTGTTGTTGTAACCGCTGCGCTCGCCGTGCACCTGGTGCGAAAGGCCGCCCGTGCCGACCACCACCACGTCGAGATCCTGCTCGAACGATTCGATCGCGCGGCGCAGCGCCTGGCCGATCCGGTAGCAGCGGTTCGCCGTGGGCAGCGGATACTGGAGCACATTCACCTGGATCGGCACCAGCGCCGCGGGCCAGCCGCCTTCGTGCGGCAGCATGAGCGAAAGCGGCGAGTTGCAGCCGTGGTCGAGCGGCTTGTCCTGGAAGATCGTGAGATCGAACTCGTCGTTGACGAGCTGCTCGGCAATATGGATCGCGAGATCGGGGTGGCCCGCGATGTCCGGCAGCGCGCGCTTGCCCGCGCCTTCGTCGGCGAACTCGTGCGTGGCGGAAACGCCCAGTGCGAAGGTGGGATAGCAGTCGAAGAAGAAGCTGTTGGCGTGGTCGTTGTAGAACATCACGAGCGCGTCCGGCTTGCGCTCGGCGAGCCACTTCGCCACCGGTTCGTACCCCTGGAAGAGCGGCGCCCACGCGGGTTCGTTCTGCTTGCCCTTGTCGTATGCCATGCCGATTGTCGGCACGTGCGATGTGCCGATGCCGCCCACTATTCTTGCCATGATCTTGCCCTCTGCTGCTGTTCATGCGGCGCACTCGCGCCGCGCTGGACCCGATGCGCCGGCAGACGCCTTCGATCCATCACTTGGGATACGAAATTACAAAAACGCCGCCCAAACCGTAAGCAAGGGTTAACCACGATTTTTTCCCTTTCCCTCATGAATTCAAGGCTTGTGCGCGCTTGCGCACATTCGGCCGATCGCGCAAACCCGCGCGCCGCAACGGTTTTTGGTATCCTGAAACCCTGTTGCGGGAAGTGCGGCCGATCCGCCCCGGCAACCTCCTCATAAACGAAACAGATATCAAAAGAACGAACTCGCAAGGGCCGCGCGCGCCATACGCCGCGCGCCTCGCCCGCTGCGATTCACGCATGACATGAACGGGACGACCCAGCAAACCATCGTGCAGGCGCTGCGCACGCGCATCCTCTCCGGCGAACTCGAGCCCGGCGAGCGGCTCGTCGAGGCGCAACTCGCCGAGCGCCTCGGCATTTCGCGCACGCCGCTGCGCTATGCGCTGAGTGTGCTCGCCACCGAAGGCCTCGTCGAGCGCTCGGGCGCGCGCGGCTACACCGTGCGGCGCTTTTCGGTGACCGACGTGCTCAACGCCATCGACGTGCGCGGCGTGCTCGAAGGGCTCGCCGCGCGCACGGTCGCCGAGCGCGGCGTGAACCAGGCGCTCGCGCGCGCACTCGAAGACTGTCTGCGCGAAGGCGACGCGATTTTCGCGGCCGGCGTGCTCGACAGCGAAGCGGAAACGCGCTACGCCGCGATGAACGGCCGCTTCCACGCACTGATTGTGGAAGCGGCGCACAATCTTGCGGTGAGTGCCGCGCTCGGGCTCAACGACAAGATTCCATTCGTCTCGCCGGGCACGGTGGTGTTCGACAAGGCCGCGCAGCAGCGTCAGTTCATGATGCTCTCGTATGCGCACCGCCAGCATCACGCCATTGTCGGCGCGCTCGTCAACGGCGAAGGCGCACGCGTCGAGGCGCTGATGAAAGAGCACACGCATATTTCGAAGGAGAGCCTCAATCTTTCGGTCGACCGGCTGCATCTGAGCGCGGTCGACGATGGCGCCGCCGCCGCAGTTGCCATGGTTGCCACGGTCGCCGCATGAGACACGGCGCGTATCCCACCCAAAACGACATGATCGAGCCGTGAGCCAGCCCGAACTCCTGAACCTCGCGCATCTGCGCGCTTTTCGCCTCGTTGCCGACACGGGCAGCGCCACGCGCGCCGCTTCGGCCTTGTATCGCGCGCAATCGGCCGTCACGCGCTCGGTGCAGGAACTGGAGACGGCGCTGGGCGCGCCGCTCTTCGAGCGCAAACCGTCGGGCATGCTGCCCACGGCCGTGGGCCGCGTGGTGCTCGAGCGCTGCGCGCGAATTTTTGGCGAACTGGAAGAACTCGCGCAGTGGTGCGCAGCGCGCCAGGCGCGCCGGCGCGCGTTGAGCGAAGGCACGCTTCCCGCGTATCTGCTCAACACCCGGCGGCTGCAGCTTTTCGTCGCTCTCGCGCGACACCGCCATATGCCGAGCACGGCCAATGCATTCGGCATCAGCCAGCCCGCCGTGAGCAGCGCCATGCGCGTGCTCGAAAGCGGCTCGGGTGTCACGCTCTTCCATCGCGGACCGCGCGGCGTGCTGCTCACGGCCGAGGGCGAGACCTTCCTGCTGCACGTGCGGCGCGCGCTCAACGAACTGCGTCACGTACCCGACGATATTGCGGCGCTGCACGGCAATATCCAGGGCGCGGTGACCGTGGGCGCGCTGCCATTGGGCCGCACGCTGATCCTGCCGGCCGCGATCGCGCGCCTTTCCGCGCAGCATCCGGGCGTGCGCGTCGTGACCGACGAAAGCGCGTATGAACTGCTCGTGGCGGGCCTGCGCGCGGGCGACGTGGACTTCGTGCTCGGCGCGCTGCGCGAAAACGATGCGGCAAGCGGCCTGGGCAACGAGCGATTGATGTCGGAAGACATGGTCGTGCTCGCGCGGCGCGATCATCCACTCGCGAAAAAGCATGGCCTCACGCTCAACGATCTGCGTGATGCTCAATGGATACTTTCACGCACGCATTCGCCTTCGCGCGGGCTGCTCGAAGCGCAGTTCCGCCGCGTGAAGCTCAAGCCGCCCCTGCCCACCGTCGAAACCGCCGATCTCGCCGTGATTCGCGGGTTGCTGCTTGGCACGGACATGATCACGGCGCTCTCGGCGCAGCAGTTGCACTACGAAATCGAATCGGGCCAGTTGGTGATTCTCGACGTGCCGCTGCAGCACACACGCCGCGATATCGGGCTGACGCTGCGCGCGCAGGGCTCGCCCTCGCCTGCGGCACGCGCGCTGATCGACGCGATCCGGCTCGCGGTAATGGAAGTTGCGCCCGCAACGCGTGTGGTGGAGGGCCGGCGCGCGGGGTGAATCCGCAAGCCACATGAGACGATCGTCAGCGAGAATCGAAAGTCCGAAGTGCAAAGCGTTGCGCTCGTTCAGTCCAGGCGCTTTTCGAACCAGTGATGGGCATACGGTTCGGCGTTGAATGCATCGACTTCGACGAATCCAGATTGCCTGTATAGCGATATCGCCTCACACAGCGTTCGATTCGTCTCCAGACGAATAACGCGCGCCTTGGCCTGGCGGGCACGTTTCTCCGCCTCGACGATCAAGCGGCGGCCGACGCCCATACCGCGTGCGGAAGGACTCACCCACATTCTCTTGAGTTCGGCCGGGGACTTCTTGTGGAATTTCAGCGCGACACAGCCGATCGGGTCGCCGTGGAGTCTCGCGACGATTAGCGCGCCTGCCGGCGCCGCCAGTTCGACAGCATCTGCCGACAGGCTCAGGGACGGGTCGAATCCGGCTTCAAAACGCTGGTCGAGTTCGCTGAAATACTGTTCAAAGCACCACCGCGCGTCACTGCTATCCGGGTCCTCGAGCGCAAAATGCACGAGCGATGCCTGCAGCAAACGTTCGACCTCGAACATGGCTTCGACCAGTCGCTGACGCTGTTTCTCTCCGAGAGGTTCGAGCACGCGTAACGCGACCGCGTCGGAGAGCCGTTCGAGTTCAGCCCTTTCGACGAGACCCGCCTCAGTCAGGCAAGCCCGGCGAACCCGGCGGTCTTTCGAATCGGTGAGGACAACGACCAGTTTTTGCCGCTCGAGCGACGCCAGCGTACGGCTGACATAACCCGAATCAAGACTCAGCCGCGCGCGCAGCGTACGGATATCCGCCCCTTCGACACCGATCTCCCATAGCAGGCGCGATTCACCCATCGGGCGGCCTCGTCCGAGGAAATGATCGTCGATAGCGCCGATGCTTTCCGCGACGATGCGGTTAAACCGACGAATCTGAGGAATCGAGGACGCGCTCATATCTCTGACTCTAGTCAGAGATATCGAATCCGTCAACCGCGCATGCATTGCCCCGCTCGTCGAGTCAAACAAATGCGATGCCAGGGTTAACCTCGATAAATATATGCATAACGCACGCCGTAATAGTGGAGATGAGAACGCTAACGTTTGCGCAGAGACTACGAGCAGGCAGGAACCAAGAACCCACTAACCGGAGTCATTGCGCCCGCATCGCGCTCGCAGCCTTCGTCACCGCCCTCGCGGGATGCGGAAATGCCGTTTCGGATTCGGACATCCAGTTCGTCACGGCCGCCATGCCGGCGCAATTCGAGGCGTTCCGCATGTACGGCGCGGTCCCCTTTCGCGACGGCTCACCCGGTTTGTCTGCTCATGCGCCGGCCAGGCTCCAGCAGGGCTGCGAGGCGGTCGTTCGTTCGGCGAAGGGCAGCTTTCGCGAGTCGGTGGTCCTCGACAGCGAATCGGCCGAGTACTTCGAACTCGATGTCTCGCGTACGCCCGACGGATGGACTGTGACAACCGACAGCCTTGCCGCACCGAGCGGCAACTCCGTGGGACTTCGCACCCAGTTCACGAACTGCCTGACCGCAATCAAGGACAAGCTTCGGGCCCAGCCGGAGCGGGTACAGTGAGCCATGCTCCCGCATGGCGAACGGGCAGCGTCCGTCCACAAGCAACGCCATGCCCGTTATGAAAGCGCTCTCGCGGCAAGCGAGTTAGCGCGCGGCCGGTCAATCCAGCGACGGCCCAATCTGCGCTGCGAGCGAATCGACCGGGCGTCTGCCTGCCATGGCTACCTCGATGCCCTGATCGGCAAATGCCTGCGCGATGGCCGTGCCGATCTTGCCGAGCCCGATGATTGCATAGCTCATTGCACCCTCCATTCGTATTCCTGAATAACAGAAAATCACTTTGGCCGATTGTGTGCATCGGTTGTCAGACCTGGCCGATGCCGCCGTCATTCATCAGATCCGCGCCCGTCATATACGAACTCTGTTCGGAGGCGAGAAAGAGTGCCGCGCTGGCCATCTCCTCGGCGCGGGCGAGTCGACCGAGCGGGACCATGCTTTTGTACATGCTCACCAGATCCTCGCGCGTCGCCGACTGGGCGTCGAGTATCGGCGTGTCGGTGACGCCAGGACTGAGCATGTTGACGCGAATGCCGCGATCCTTGAATTCGGCGGCCCAGGTGCGCGCATAGGAACGCAACGCGGCCTTGGTCGCCGCGTAGGCCGTGTGCCCGGGAATGCCCATGACGTGCATGGCCGAAGAAACCAGGATGATCGATCCGCCCCCTGTCATCATCGGCAGCAGCTTCTGCACCAGAAAGACGGGGCCGCGCGCCATGAGGTTGAATGCCTTGTCGAAATGCTCCGGGGTGATGGTGTCGATCGAAGCCTGCTCGGTAAAACCCGCGTTCGACACGATGATGTCCACGACACCCTTTTCTTCCCTGACCGCCGCGGCGACGCGGTCGAGGTCATCGAGGTTCGCGGCGTCGGCCTGGATCGCAGTCACGTTGCGTCCGATCAGTTTGGCAGCCTCTTCGAGCGGACCTTGCCTACGGCCAAAGATAAAGACGTGCGCGCCTTCGGCGACGAACCGCTGGGCAATCGCCAAGCCGATACCTGTCGTTGCGCCGCTAATGACGGCGACCTTGCCTGTGAGAGTCGACATTGAAAATTCCTGCTTGTTGGTGAACGGAATCGACATCGTAATTGCCGCCCCAACGAATGATAATCAGCGGAGTTATCATGAGATCTATTCTTCGAGGGAATGGGTCTCACGAGAGACATGCAATGGATCGATTTCACGAATTGAACGCCTTCATCGCCGTTGTCGAAGCGGGCGGCTTTTCCGCAGCGGCGCGTAGAACCGGCGATTCACAGTCCGCCATCAGCAAGGCGATCGGTGCGCTGGAAAAACGCCTCGGCGTGCAGCTATTGAACCGCAGCACACGCAGCGTGACTCTCACTGATCAAGGGCAGAAATACTACGAGCGCACCAAGCCGTTGCTCGACGAAATCGAGGTAACCGACAACGAACTGAGCAGCAGTACGCTCGATGTCTCGGGCCTGGCCCGCATCGCCGCCGCCTCGACGTTCGGCCGCCTGCACGTTCTCCCGCTCATTCCCGAACTGCTGTCGCGCCATCCTGGGCTTCGGGTCGATCTCGTGTTGTCGGATTTCGTTCGCGATATGGTGGAGGATCGAATCGATCTCGCGATTCGCGTGGGTACCATCAACGATCCAGATTCGGTCGTGCGGAAAATCGCGAGCACCCCGCTGGTCTGCGTGGGATCGCGCCGCTATTTCGAGCAACACGGCATACCGAAGGATCCTGCGGAACTCGCGAGGCACAATTGCCTCGTCTATGGCGGTCTGATGGAATCGGCGAACTGGCCGTTTCATGGGCCGCAAGGGCGCTTCAACGTGCCCGTCCAAGGCAACCTGTCGTCCAATAGCGTCGAGACGATACGATCGGCCGTGCTCGCGGGTGTGGGAATCGGCCTCTTCGCGAAGCTCTCGCTCTCCGCCGAACTCGAGCATCCCGACATCGTCACCGTGCTGGACGACTTCATTGGGGACGCCCGTGATGTCAGCATCGTCTGGCCGAGCCGTCGCTTCGTGCCTGCGCGCGTGCGCCGGATCACCGACTTTTTTGCGGATGCCCTACCGCAGCGCTTGTAGAAGCGCGACGGCCTCGAACGCAAGGCATCAGGCAATGCTCGCAAGCTGCGGGCGTCGAGTGCCTGCGTCGTTCGACATCGATTCGCGCACGTGGCGCGCGAATTCCTGCGCCGCGGGCTGAACCGTCGCGGGCAATCGCAGGCAGATCGCGAACGGTGGCAGCGCGGGCAAGCCGGTTGCTTGAGGCGCGAGCGTCTCGAGGTCGGCCGGCACCGTGGAGGCGAGCCAGGTCGTGATCGCGAGGCCCGCACGCACCGTCGCAGCGGTCGCCTCGATGTTGCCGCTCTCGAATACCGTGCGCCACGCAATGCCCTCCTCTGCAAGCGCGCCGAGCACGACCGGCCGGAAGGCACATCGCTCGTCCACCATCGACAGCGGCAACGGCCGCTTCTGCCAGGCATCGCTGCCGCACCCCTTGACCCACACCAACGGCTCGATGCGGACGACTTCGCCTTCGGCTTCGCTCTCGACATATTCGACCAGCGATATATCCACGCGGCCGCTATGCACCGCTTCGCTCAATTCCGGCGACGCCGCACACACGAGCGAAATCTCCACTTGCGGATGCGCATCGGCGAACGCCTTCATCGCCGGGGCGAGCGGTGTCACGAGATCGTAGGGCACGCCCACGCGCAGGCTGCCGCGCAGTGATCGGCCCGTCATATCGGCCCAGATTTCGTCGTTCAACTGCAGCAGCTGGCGCGCCTTCACGAGAAATGACTCGCCATGGCGCGATAGCTCCAGCTTGCGCGTCTTGCGCACGAACAGCAGGCAATCCAGCACGTCTTCGAGACGCTTCACCTGCTGGCTCACGGCGCCTTGCGTCATATGCAGCAGATTCGCGGCGACCGTCATGCTGCCGCTGTCGGCGACGGCAACAAAGGTGCGGATCAGATCGAGGTCGAGGTTTCGGCTCATGGATGCATTATGCCGCGTAATGAATCGCATCAGGATTATTGCCTTTGATGATGCGTCGGCGATCCGTACAGTGCAAGTTTCATTCTTCCGGATCTGCACCGATGACCTCGATCCTGCCGCTTCTCCTGTTTGTCGTCATTGCGACCGTGACGCCCGGCGGCGCCACCACGCTCGCCACCGCTTCGGGTGCGCGCTTCGGTTTCGCGCGTTCGATTCCGCTGATGCTCGGCATCGCGATCGGCCTGGCTGTGCTCGCCGCCGTCGCCGGGCTCGGCCTGGGCGGTCTGCTGCTCGCGCTGCCGTCGCTGCAAACGGCGGTCAAGGCAGTCGGCTCCGCGTATCTGCTGTGGCTCGCGTGGCGCATCGCGCGCAGCGGGCCGCCGAACGCAGGTAACGGCCCCGCGCACCCCATCACGCTCGTCAACGGATTCCTGCTGCTATGGCTCAACCCGAAAAGCTGGGCGATGACGATCGGCGCCGCGGCGTCGTTCGCGCTGCTCGCAAGCAGTCCGAACCGACTGGCGCTGCTGCTCAGCGCTGCGTTCGGCGTGGCCGCATGCGTCTCGCTCGCGCTGTGGTGTGCACTCGGCGTGCTGCTCGCCCGCCTCTTTCGCACGCCGCGCCATTGGCGCATCCTTAACCTTGCGATGGGCGTACTGCTCGCCGCATCCGTCATTCCAGCATGGAGATAACGATGTCTGGTCATCCGTTTGCCGAATCGTTCGACCTCGAAGCCGCATTCGCCGGCGTGTCCGATTACTGGTCACCGAAAGTCGTCGCCCAGGTCAACGATCAGTACGTGAAGGTTGCCAAAGTGCGCGGGCAGCTCGTGTGGCACGACCACGAGCACGAGGACGAACTGTTCTTCGTCGTGCGCGGGCACCTGAAAATCGAGTATGAGGACGGGCGTGTCGTCGATCTGCCCGCGGGCTCGATGCACGTCGTGCCGCGCGGCACGCTGCACAATCCCGTCGCAGAGGACGAATGCTGGGTCGTGCTGATCGAGCCCGTGCAGACATTGCATACCGGGCGCGTGGAATCGCCGTTGACGAGGACGATCGACGAGCAGTTGGGCCAAGCGCGCTGAGGCGGCCTGGCCCGCGGACATCGACATCGCCGCTTCAAACAAACACCTTTTGCAGCCGACTGGGTTGAGCGCGAAGATACTGCTTCGGCGCCCTGACCTGGGCTCCGAAGTGAGCGGCAGCGTGCCATGGCCAGCGCGGGTCGAAAAGCACCGCTCGGGCCAGCGCGATCAGATCGGCGTCTCCCGTGCTGAGGATTGATTCGGCTTGTTCGAACTCGGTGATCATGCCGACGGCGATGACAGGGAGCGTCGTCGCCTGCTTCACGGCCCGTGCGAAGGGAACCTGATAGCCGGGCCCGACGGGAATTTGCGCGGCGGGGTTCGAGCCGCCACTCGAGACATTGATCGCGGCGCAGCCCCTAGCCTCCAGTGCGTGGACAAAAGCGATCGCGTCGTGCACGGACCACCCGCCGTCCATCCAGTCCGTCGCGGAGATCCGCATCGTCACGGGGCGATCGTGCGAAAACGCGTCTCGCACGGCTTCGAAGACCTCGAGTGGAAAGCGCATGCGGTTTTCCAGCGAGCCGCCGTACTCGTCGTCCCTGTGGTTCGAGAGCGGCGAAAGGAATTGATGGAGCAGATACCCGTGCCCACCGAGGATTTGAATGAAGTTCAGGTCGAGCCGTGAGGCGCGTTGCGCGGCGGCCGCGAAGGCATCGCGAATCGCGGCTAGTCCGCTGCGGTCCAGGGCAGTGGGTGGTGTCTCACCGGCCGCGAAAGCAACCGGGGATGGGCCGTAGGTGTTCCAGCCGTTTGCGCGACCATGAGGAATCTGTGCGCCGCCGTCCCATAACTTCTGCCGCGAGCCTTTTCGGCCGGCATGGTTGAGCTGGATCCCAATCGGCGTGTCGGACCAGCGCCGAACGCTCTGCAGCACGCGCGCCATGGCGAATTCGCTCTCGTCGGAATAGAGCCCTACGTCGCCGTAACTCGTGCGCCCCCCGGGGGTGACCGCCGTCCCCTCGATGGTGAGCGCCGCCGCACCGGAAAGCGCCAGTTGGCCGAGATGAATCAGGTGCCAATCGTTCATCAGCCCTTCTTCGGCCGAGTACTGGGCCATCGGGGCGATCACGATCCGGTTGGCGAGGTTCAGGTTGCCGATCTGTATCGGCGTGAACAGCATTGGATGGCTCGAACCGGTGCCAGTCGTGGCGCCGCTATTCGCGGCGACTTTGCCTGCGGGTGTGGACATGAAAATCTTCTGCCGGGTGATGAGTGACAGGTAGATCGTAGTGGCCACATGACGGAGCGATAATTCGCAGATTCTTCATAAGCCCGATTCCCGACGAGAATAGCCATGAGCGGCAGCATGCGGCCGCGTCAGAGCGGTTATGCTGTGCGTCAACGCAGGAGGCATGCATGGCAGAAACGTGGCAATTCCAGGTCCGCATCACCGTCGTGCCCGAGTTGGCCGATGCGCTGCGGGACAACCGCTCCTACGCGGGGCGCGACTTACTCGAAGCCGTCTTGCGCGATCACGACGCCTCCTTGAAGTGCCAGTTCGACGCATTCGCCGATTATGTCGAAGAGGCGGAACGCGCCGGGCGGGAAAGTTATCCGCTATATCAATGGACGAAAGAGACGATCGCCAATCCAGCGAAAAAGGCGAAGTACCTGAAGTCGTTCGCGATATACGTTCGCGGTGAAGCGGTCTACGACAGGGAAAGCGCCGACGGGCTGTATGCTCGGCTCTCGGCCCTCGCTGACCAGCTGGGCATCGAAAGCGTGAACCGGTTCGACACGAACCCGGCCAACAATCCGCAGCCGCCCGCGCGCACGTGAGACAGACACCGGTTCTGCCGCATCGCACCATTGCCACGGGCCACCAGGCGCTTTGTACTTGCGCCAGATAGCACAGAAAATATGCCCCAGCCTGCAGACGGCATTCGTTAGAATCTATTTTCGTCGCGACAACAAACCCATCTGCATGGGTGCAGCAGCATCGAATCGCACATGCTGCTCACCTTGTTCATCCTTTATCGGAGGCGAGCGTGTCAGGTTTACTTCCCAATGTCGACCGCGAGGGACTCCTCGAATATTCAGTGGTTTACACCGACCGCTCGATCAATCACATGTCGCAGCTCTTTCAGGGCGTCATGCGGGATATCTCTAGCTCCCTGAAAAAAGTCTACAACGCGAAGTCGGTCGTGATCGTCCCAGGCAGCGGGACTTTCGGCATGGAAGCCGTTGCCCGGCAGTTCGCGACGAACAGGAAGTGCCTCGTCATTCGCAATGGCTGGTTCAGTTTCCGCTGGTCGCAGATTTTCGACATGGGCAGCATTCCCTCTGAATCGATCGTGTTGAAGGCGCGCCCGGTCGAACAGGGAAGGCAGGCCGCCTATGCGCCGCCCCCGGTCGAAGAAGTCGTCGCGGCGATCAAGGAGAACAAGCCCGATCTGGTCTTTGCGCCGCATGTCGAAACCGCATCGGGAATGATGCTGCCCGATGCGTATCTGCGCGCGGTGGCCGACGCCGTGCATGCCGTAGGCGGCATGTTCGCACTCGACTGCATCGCCTCCGGTACGGTCTGGGTCGACATGGAGAAAAGCGGCGTCGATATCCTGATCAGCGCACCGCAAAAGGGCTGGAGCGCGTCACCCTGTTGCGCGCTCGTCATGCTCGGCCCGCTCGCCCGCGAACGGATCGACGCAACGACCAGCACCAGCTTCGCCTGCGATCTTCGCAAGTGGCTGCAGATCATGGAAGCCTATGAGAGCGGCGGATTCGCTTACCACGCGACCATGCCCACGGACAGTCTCGCGACGCTGCGCGACGTGATCAAGGAAACCGAGGCATACGGCTTTGACAAGGTAATGGCGGAGCAGCTCGAACTCGGCAAGCGTATTCGCTCGCTGCTCGTGAGCAAGGGTTTCCGAAGCGTCGCGGCCGAAGGTTTCGAGGCACCGGGCGTCGTGGTCAGCTATTCGGACGACGACGGCATACGATCCGGCAAGAAGTTCGCCGATGCCGGCGTGCAGATCGCGGCTGGCGTTCCCCTCCAATGCGACGAGCCTGAAGACTTCAAGACCTTCCGTATCGGGTTATTCGGCCTCGAAAAACTGCATGACATCGAAGGCACGGTCGCGAGGTTCGCGAAGGCGTTGGACCGCATTCTTTAACCCGCTTCGTCAGGTCATCGCGAAGCGAAACGAGCGCCCTTGCGGCGCTCGTTGTCGTTTTGGCGCCTCGTGTGAAGTCAAACGCTGCGGACTCACGCGTCTGCCGGCGTGTCGACGTAGCGCAGACCCTTTTCGGCCAGGCGCTCGCGCATGCCGTAATAGTCGAGGCCGAGCGTGCCGCCCGCGAGCACCGCGCGCGTCTTTTCTTCCTTGGCGAGGCGCGCCTGGGTCGCTTCCACGACCTTCGCAACGGTGGCGAACGGCACCACGACCACGCCGTCGTCGTCGGCCACGATGACGTCGCCCGGGTGCACGATCTGCTGCGCGCACACCACCGGCACGTTCACCGAACCGAGCGTTTCCTTCACCGTGCCTTGCGCCGAAACGGCCTTCGACCACACCGGGAAGTCCATCGCCTTCAGTGCGCGCACGTCGCGGCAACCCGCGTCGATGATCAGGCCGCGCACGCCGCGCGCCGCGAGCGAGGTGGCGAGCAGCTCGCCGAAGTAGCCATCTTCGCAAGGCGAAGTGGGTGCAGCCACCACCACGTCGCCTTCGCGACACTGCTCCACGGCCACGTGCAGCATCCAGTTGTCCGAGGGCGGCATGAGCACGGTCACGGCCGAGCCCGCGATCGCGGCGCCCGAATAAATGGGCCGCAGATACGTGGCGAGCAGGCCGAGACGGCTTTGCGCCTCGTGCACGGTGGCCGTGCCGGCTTCCTTGAGGATTTCGATGTGACGCGCGTCGGCGCGCGGAATCTGGGTGACGACGACACCACGTTTCATGACAGATCTCCCACCACTGCGGGCGTCAGGCGCATATAGCCTTCCGCGTATTGAATGTCGCGCTTCGCCGTAATGCCGATGTTGCGCTTGGCCTGCACGCCGCGCTGTTGCGCGACACGCGTGTAGTACTCCCAAAGGTGTTCCTGGCCCGCCATGCATTCGATGGCGCGGCGTTTCACGTCCCACACTTCGGTGATGTCGAGGAAGGTGTTCGGAATCCACTCGCACTGCTCGGTCTGGTGCGGTTCGAATGCGTAGACCGGCGGCGCGCCGACGATCTTCTGCCCCGGATTGTGGCCTTCGGCCTGGGCGATGATGCGCGCTTCCTGCGCCACGTGCATCGCGAGCGGATGATCGAAGTTGTACGGGTCTTTCTGCGAATGGCTCAGCACGAACGCGGGCTGCACGTCGCGATAAACGTCGACGAGGCGCAGAAGCGCTTCATCGGAAACGCGCAGCGGGTAATCGCCCAGATCGAAGAACTCGCACTCCGCGCCCAGAATCTCGGCGGCGGCGAGCGCCTCCTCGCGGCGCGCGGCCTTCACTTTCTCGATGGTCATGTCGGGGCCCTTGCGCCAGAGCTTCGCAGACTCGCCGCGCTCGCCAAACGAGAGGCACACCACCTTCACGCGATAGCCGTTCTTCTTGTGCAGGGCAATCGCACCGCCCGCGCGCCATACGAAATCCGCGCTGTGTGCGCTCACCACGAGCATCGTTTTTTCAGTCATTTCCGGTTCACCAGACGTCGAACATCACGAAGCCTCATTGTAGGTTTGAGCGCGCCGTGCGAACCAACGAAAGGACTGCCGAAAGGCATCGAATCTGCTTATCGGCGCCGCATGGAACGCGCCTCGAAAACGGGCCAGGCCGCGTCTTGCCCATGCGGCGTCAAGCGTCGCGCTGTGCATTGGTTGAGCGCGCAACGACGCTGGACGACGCCGCGCGTTCGCGCGGCGCACGCACGCCTCGTGACCCCGAATTTCCCAACCTTTCGTTGCGCCCACATCGAATGCCTGACGCTGAAATTGTTGGGTAAACGCTGAATATACCTACTGACAGCAATATATAAATAACACGCATTCTCATTTGCAATACAATCCGCATACTTTTCCGGGCCGCTCGTGGGGCCAGCTCCGCGAGCCCTGTCTGCCCGGCAAAGCATAACCATTCGCCCGGAGCCTGCGCACAGCGCCAAGGCATCACGAGGCGCCAGCGCTACCTTCGCTACGACCTTTTTTATGTCCGCATCCCGTCTGCACCCGCCTTTCAATTTGCCTTCGCATTTCCCCGCTTCCCGGGTTGCGATCCTCGCCGCCATCGCCGTCGCGTTCAGCCTGCCCGCCGCGGCGTTCGCGCAAACCGCCGACGCGCCCGCCGCAGCGAGCGGCGCCGCCGCAACCGGTAGCGCCAGCAACGCCACGCTGCCCACCGTGAAGGTGCAGGCGTCCCAGGAAACGCTGCCGGGCGACCTGCAACCGACTTTTGGCGGCGGCCACGTGGCGCGCGGCGGCGATTTCGGCGTGCTCGGTTCGCAGAAGAACATCGACGTGCCGTTCAGCATGACCACCTACACCGCGAAGCTGATCGAGGACCAGCAGGCGCGCACCATTGCCGATGTGCTCTCGAACGATCCGGCCGTGCGCACCGCCTACGGTTACGGCAACTTCCAGGAGGTATACGTCATTCGCGGCTTCACGCTCGACAGCGACGATATCTCGCTCAACGGCCTGTACGGCATCACGCCGCGCCAGCTCGTCGAGACGGCTGCGCTCGAGCGCGTGGACATCTTCAAGGGTGCGAGCGCATTCCTGAACGGCGCGGCGCCCAACGGCACCTCGATCGGCGGCAGCGTGAACCTGCAACTGAAGCGCGCCGACGACAAGCCGCTCACGCGCGTGACGCTCGAAGGCAGCGCCTCGGGCGAGTTCGGCACGCATATCGACGTGGGGCGCCGCTTCGGCGACAACGACCAGTTCGGCATTCGCGTGAACCAGTACAACCGCGACGGCGAAACAAGCATCGACAGCGAAATGCGCCGCGCCAACCAGACGGCCGTGGCGCTCGACTGGCGCGGCGATAAGCTGCGTCTCGAAGGCGACTTCATGTATCAGCGTCAGCACGTTTCGGACGGCCGCCCCGTCGTCTACGTGCTCGGCGACGAGATTCCCAATGTCCCTTCGGCAACGCACAACTACGCGCAGACCTGGTCGTATAGCGACGCGGAAGACACCGTCGGCATCCTGCGCGCCGAATACGACTTCCTGCCCGGCTGGACCGCGTATGTGACGGGCGGCGTGCGCCACACGAACGAGCACGGCGAATACTTCTCGCCCTACTACACCGATCCCACGACCACCACCGGCTCGCGCCTGGGCGTCGTGCGCAAGGAAGGCGCGACCTCGGCGGAAACGGGCGTGCGCGGCCACTTCAACACCGGTCCGGTGAGCCACTTCGTAACCGCGGGCGCCTCGATCGTGCGCGTGGAAACGCAGTCGGGCTGGACGCTTTCCAATTCGTTCCCGACCAGCCTCTACAGCGGCGTGCAGGTGCCGTATCCGGCGACGGCCTATCAGGCCGGCATGGACGGCAACCCGCCGATCACGGCACTGAACCTGATGCGCAGCGTCTCGGCCTCGGACACGCTCGGCTTCTTCCACGACCGCGTGCTGTTTACGGTGGGCGTGCGTCACCAGGAGATCCTGTCGAACGGCTACTCGTCGTCGACGCTGCTGCAGACCTCGAACTACAACGACTCGATCACCACGCCGCTGTTCGGCCTCGTCGTCAAGCCGTGGGAGAACGTCTCGATCTACGCGAACCGCAGCGAGTCGCTTTCGGCGGGCGGCATTGCGCCTCAGGGCACGACGAACTACGGCGACCAGCTCGCGCCGGAGCGCACGAAGCAGTATGAAGTGGGCGCGAAGTACGACAACGGCAAGTACGGCGCGCAGCTCGCGCTGTTCCAGCTCGAAAAGCCGCAGACCTACACCAACAGCGCGGGCGCCTATGTGGCCAACGGCAACGAGCGCCATCGCGGCGTGGAAGCGTCGGTGTTCGGTGAGGTGTACAAGGGCGTGCGTCTGATCGCGGGCGCAACCTGGATCAACGCCGTGCAACTCGACACCGACGGGGGGTCGACCGACGGCAAGACCCCGGTAGGCGTGCCGAGCTTCCTGCTCAACCTGGGCGCCGAATACGACGTGCCCGGGGTGCAGGGCCTCACGCTTTCGGCACGCTGGACGCATACGGGTCCGCAGTATTTCGATGCGGCCAACACCATGTCGATCAAGGCGTGGGACACCGTGGACATCGGCGCGCGCTATGCGACGAACGTGTTCGGCCGTCCGACTACGTTCCGCGCCAATGTTTATAACCTCGCCAACAAGGCGTACTGGTCGTCGACCAACGGTGGCTATCTGACGATGGGCGCGCCGCGTACCGTGTTGTTCTCGGTGACGACGGACTTCTGACCGCCGATCGACAGCGCGTAGCTAGACGGACGAAGGGCCGGGCAGTTCATCTGCCAGGCCCTTTTTGCCTTTGGCGCATGTGTATGGGCGATCGACGTTTGCTACCCGCCCACCACCGTGATCGCAAACCCGTCCCAGCCTTTGCTGCCCACCGTCTGCACAGCCGTGGTCGCAAGCCGCCTGTCGTTTCCAAGCATGTCGAAGTAGCGACGCAAGCCGACCACATCGTCCTCGTGATGCGCGGGGTCGGCCACGCGCCCTTCGCGCACCACGTTATCGGCCACGATCACCGTACCCGGGCGCGAAAGCTGCAGCACGCGTTCGAGGTAATTCGGGTTGTTGCTCTTGTCCGCGTCGATAAACACGAAGTCGAACGGCGGCACGCCTTGCGCGACGAGCGCATCGAGCGATTCGAGCGCGAGGCCCGTCATGACCGTCACCTTCGCATCGAGCCCCGCCCGCGCGATGTTGGCCCGCGCAACGGCCGCGTTTTCCGGGCTGAATTCGAGCGACACCATCGCGCCGTCATCGGGCAGCGCGCGAGCGAGCCAGATCGCGCTATAGCCGCCCAGCGCGCCGATTTCGAGGATGCGCCGCGCGCCCTGGATGCGCGCGAGCAGATGCAGAAACTTGCCCTGATTCGGTGCCACGTTGATCGCGCGAAGGCCCGCTTTGGCGCTTGCGGCGAGCGCGCCGTCGAGCGCATCATCGGGACCGATCAGCCGCTCGCAGAACCAGTCGTCCACTGCTTGCCACGTTTGCTCGTTCATTACCCTGCTCCGCTTCTGGATCTGAGCCGCCAAGATTACCTCACCGCTCGCGACACTGCACATGCGCGAGGTGGCTGCATGCCCCATCGATTCGACGTCCTTAGTAATTGAATGGACCGGAGGGCCGGCTTTTGGCGCACCATCTCCGGCGACCGCGTTGCGCGCTCGCAACGCCACCGCCTTTCGTTGCGCGCGCAGGAATTGTCAAGCGCGCCGACCCGCCAGCCCAATCCGTGCGCCCAACTGTCAAACCGGCCGTCAGGCCGCGCCAGCCCGTCATCTGCGCGCTTTACGCAACGGGCATAAACACGTGCATTCATAGGGCGCGATCCTTGGCTCTCCGCTAAACTCCACCACACATTGACGCCGTTTCGAGATAACGCTTGGCGGCACCACGCCGCCAATAACCATAGCCGCTGTCTTTGCAAGATAAAGACAGCCACTGCGAAGAAAACAAAGGGCTGTTGCGATGCGACTCTCCGTTCAAGTTGGGCTGGGCGCGCTCGTCGCCGGATTACTGCTGGGGGCGAGCCTTTTCGCGGTGGACAAATCGGCTGTCGCCGCTACGCAGACGACAAAGGCGGCCGCGGCGGGAGCAAGCGACGTTCCCGCCTCCGCTCCCGCCGCAGCGCCAGTTGCGGCCTCCGCTGCGGCCGCTGCTTCCGCCCCTGTGACGGGGCCCGTTGTCATCCAGACGGCACCGGGCTCCGTCATTCCCGAGCCTGCCGCTTCGACGCCGCTCGGGCAGCCGCGCACGCGCACGTTCACGTTGCGCCAGATGGGTGCGTACGGGCCGATCCCCCTGCGCGGCCTCGATCCCACCGGCGGCATGAATGTAGACGTTCGCACCGACGAAGTCGTGACCAGCGCAAAGCTCAAGCTCGTCTACACCTACTCGCCCTCGCTGATCTTTTCGCTTTCGCATCTCAGGGTGTTTGTGAACGGTGAAGTCGTCGCGACGATTCCGCTCGTGAAGGAGACGGCCGGGCAGCTCGTGACGAGCGAGATCGATCTCGACCCGCGCCTTTTCACCGACTACAACCACATCACCGTGCAGATGATCGCGCACTACACGCTCGATCATTGCGAGGATGCCTATCATTCGAGCCTCTGGGCCGACATCAGCCCCGACACGTCGCTCACGCTCAACACGGCGGGCATCGTGCTGCCCGACGACCTCGGGCTCTTGCCTGTACCGTTCTTCGACCGCCACGACAATCGCCTCGTGCGCGTGCCCTTCGTACTCGCCGCCAACGCGGGCGTGCCCGTGTTGCACGCGGCGGGCGTCGTCTCGTCGTGGCTTGGCGCGCTCGCGAGCTATCGCGGCTCGCGCTTTCCGGTCTCGCGCACCGTGCCGCCCGACGCCAACGCCATTGCGCTCGTGCTGCCGGGCCAGGTGCCCGAGGGGCTGAACCTGCCGGAAATCAAGGGCCCCACGGTCTCGGTCATGGCGAACCCAGCCGCCGATCCGCAGTCGGGCCGCAAGCTCCTCGTGCTCGCGGGCCGCACGCCCGAGGAACTGCTGAACGCCGCCTACGCGGTCGCGCTCGGGCAGGCCGGCATGGCCGGCAACAGCGTGATGGTGAAGTCGATCGATCTCGGCCCGGCGCGCAAGCCCTACGACGCGCCGAACTGGGTGCCCACCGACCGCCCCGTGCTGTTCCGCGAGCTGGTGACGGACCCGCAGCAGCTCCAGGTATCGGGCTACAACCCGCCCGCGATCCGCGTGAATCTGCGCGTGCCCGCCGACCTCTATGCGTGGGCGCGGGGCAACGTGCCGCTCGACATCCGCTATCGCTACACGGCGCCTTCCGCATGGAACGACTCGGTGCTCAACGTGAGCATCAACGATCAACTCGTGCGCTCGCAACGGCTGCGTCCCGTCACGCGCGCCTCCGACGAAGCGCGTATCAACGTGCCGCTGCTTTCGGGCTCGGACACCCGTTCATCAACGAATCTGGAAATCCCCGCGTTCCGCGTGGGCAGCGACAACCAGTTCCAGTTCCAGTTTCATATCGATTCGCAGAAGACGGGGCTGTGCACCTCGACTGCCAACGATGTTGCGCGCGCGGCCGTCGATCCCGACTCGGTCATCGACTTCAGCGGCTTCGCGCACTACACATCGCTGCCCAACCTCGCCTACTTCGCGAACAGCGGCTATCCGTTCACGCGCATGGCCGACCTCTCCGACACGGCCCTCGTGATTCCGGACCAACCCGACACGAAGGATCAGGAAGCCGTGCTCACGCTGCTCGGCCACATGGGCCAGTGGACGGGCCTCCCCTCGCTGCGCCTGACGATCGTGCCCGCCAGCCAGGTGGACAGCGTGCGCGACAGCAACCTGCTCGTGATCGGTTCGGGCTCGGGCGCGCAACTGCTCGAAAAGTGGGGCAATGACCTGCCGCTTCTCATCGAGCGCGGCAAGACCGAGGTGACCACGCGCGACCAGCGCAGCGGCTGGCCCGGCTGGCTCGGCGGCACCGAGGACGAGGACCCGACGCCGTCGGGCCGCTCGATCGTTACGCTCGGCGGACCGATGGCGGCGCTGATCGCCTTCGAGTCGCCGCTGAAGTCAGGCAGGAGCGTGGTGGCGCTCGCCGCGACTTCGTCGGCGCAGTTCGGCGACGTGCTCGACGCGCTCCAGGACGGCGGCAAGATCTCGCAGATGCACGGCGATCTCACGCTCGTGCGCGAAGGCCAGGTGGAGGGCCTGCGCGTGGGCAACCGCTATTTTGTCGGCGATCTGCCGTGGTATGCGCGCGCCTGGGTGTTTATCTCGCGCTACCCGGCACTGATGGCGCTCGCGGGCATTCTGGCCGGTCTGATCGTTGCGCTCACCGTGTTCTGGGCGCTCGGCCGCATGGCCTCCCGCCGCTCCGGGACCTGACGATGCGTCCGGGTTTGGCTACGCTCGCGCCCGCTCTGGTGCCCCGGCTCATGCGCTGGCTCGCGGCGGGCGCGTTTGCCTGCGCACCGCTCGCAACATTGGCGCTGCTGATGCCGGCTGCGACAGCGCACGCGGCCGCGCCGGCCGCCGGCGCCAGCGCGAGCGCCAGTGCTGCAAAATCCGCTAGCCCCGCAGCCTGCGCGTGGCCCGCGTGGAACGCGTTTCGCAGCACGCTGCTGAGCGCCGATGGCCGCGTGATCGACGCGAGCACGCCGCGCCAGGTGACCGTTTCCGAAGGACAGTCCTACGCGCTCTTTTTTGCGCTGGTCGCGAACGACCGCGCGAGCTTCGACAAAGTCCTTACATGGACCGAAAACAATCTTGCGCAGGGCGACCTCGCCACGCATCTGCCGGCATGGATCTGGGGACGGCGCGACATCGGCGAGGACGGCAAGCCGGTTGCGGCGTCGGCAGCGTCTGGCACTTCAGGCGCCGCGCATGCCGGCGAGCCGCAGTGGGGCGTGATCGACAGCAACCCCGCCAGCGACGCCGATCTCTGGATCGCCTACACACTGCTCGAAGCCGGACGCCTCTGGAACGAGCGCCGCTACACCGCGCTCGGCACGGTGATGGCCCGCAACATCGTGCGCGAGGAAACCGCCGTGCTGCCGGGTCTCGGCCGCACGGTGCTGCCGGGACCCGTGGGCTTTACGATCGGCAAGGACGGCTGGCGCCTGAACCCGAGCTACGTGCCGCTCCAGGTCATGCGGCGTTTCATGCTCGCGCTGCCGGAGGCGGGCGAATGGAAGGCGCTGCTCGCCTCGTCGGCGAGACTCGTCAACGAGACCGCGCCCAAGGGCTACTCGCCCGACTGGGTCGAATATCACGTGAAAGGCGGCTTCGCCCCCGACGCGCAAACGCACGCCGAAAGCGCGTACAACGCTATCCGCGTATATCTGTGGGCCGGCATGCTCGCGAGCGACGACCCTCTGCGCGCCAGCACGCTCGCCACCTTCAGGCCGCTCGCGGATTTCGTCGGCGCGCACGGTTTTCCGCCGGAGCGCGTCGACACGACCACGGGCACAGCGGGGCCCAACGAGGGCAACGGCGGCTTTTCCGCCGCGGTCGCGCCGTATCTGTCGGCACTCGGCCGCAGCGATCTCGCGAACGCCCAGGTCGACCGCAGCCGCACGCTCGCGCAAAAGTCGCCGCCTGGCTACTACAGCAGCGTGCTGATGTTGTTCGGGCTCGGCTACCTCGACGGGCTGTACCATTTCGACGCGCAAGGCCGCGTTGCCCCAGCATGGACGAGCGCATGCCCCACGCCGCGCTGAACGCTCTCGTGTCTGCCCGCCGCGCCGCCCATCTGCGCAGTGCGCGCCGTGAGGCGCGGCGCGCGGCTGCGCACGCCTTGCGAGGCGAAGCGGTTTCACGCATGCCGCAACGCTTGTTGCCGAACATCGCACCGCGCCTCGTACCCAAACTCGTACCAAAACGCGTACCAGGATTCGCACCCAGACTCGCGCCGATCGTCGCGCTGCTCTTCGCGGCCTCGCCGTATCTGGCATCCGCGCAGGCGGGTCCGCAGCCGGCGGCCAACGCCGCCACGCCCTCCGCCCAGGCCGCGCAGTTGCTCTCGGCCGCACGCATGTGGGAAGGCAAGAATCGTCCGGATATCGCACGCGGGCTCGTGCAAAAAGCGCTGCTGTTCGACCCGCAGCAACCCGAGGCGCTCGCGTTGCTCGGCGAAATCGAGCTGCGCTCGAACCGCCCGGCCGAAGCCGCGAAAATCCTCGCGCAGCTCAAGAAAATCGCGCCCAATGCGAACGCAACGAAAGAACTCGACGACGCCTACCGCGTCGCCACGAGCGGCAAGATGGAGATGGCCCAGATCCGCCTGCTCTCGGCCGCCGGCAAGAGCGAGGAAGCCTCGGCGCGCCTGCTCAAGCTCTTTCCGAACGGCGCGCCCGCAGGCGATCTCGCGGGCGACTACTACCGCATCCTGGCCGGCACGACCGCGGGCCGCGCGCAGGCGATCAGCGAATTGCGCACGCGCGTGAAGCAGAATCCGAACGATCCCCGCCTCGCGCTGATCCTTGGCGACCTGCTCACCGACCGCGCCGACACGCGCATGGAAGGCCTCAACCTCATCTATCACGTGTACCAGCGCCAGGACAGCAACCGCGCGTTCGCGCTCGAACTGTGGCGGCGCGCGCTCGCGAGCGCGGGGCACGACGATCCCGCCTATTACGTGTGGTATCTGCGCTATCTGCAGGAAGTACCCGACGACTCCGACGCGAAGCAGACCGTCGCCGATCTCGGCAAGAAGCTCGGCGCGAAGGGCCAGGCGCAGGCGCAAGCCCTGGCGCAGAACCCATCGGCCGTCATTAGCGCGCCGCCGGCCACGGCCGCAGGCAACGCGCGAGCGTCAACCCAGGCGCGTGCACGGCCCCCCGGCCCCGGCGCCGCCGATCGTGCGCGCGGTCTGGCGCAACTCGATCGCGGCGATCTCAAGGATGCCGAAACCTCGCTGCAAAGCGCGCAGCGCGCGAACCCCAACGACGGCGAAACCATCGGCGCGCTCGGTCTCGTGCGGCTGCGCGAAGGCCGCCACGACGAAGCGCGCGAGCTGTTCGCGCGCGCCCTCAAGCTCGACCCGGACAACGCCGGCAAGTGGCGCAGCCTCGGAAAGACGGCCACCATCTGGGGCACCATTGCGAAGGCGCGCGAAGCCAATTCGCAGGGCAAGCCCGAAGAAGCCGAAACGCTCGCGCGCGAGGCGCTCAAGCTCGATCCGGGCAACACGACTGCCAGCGATATCCTCGGCAACGCGCTCATCGCGCAGAAGAAGTGGCCCGAAGCCGAAGCCGTGCTGCGACCGCTCGTGAACGCGCCGAAGCCCGACATGGACGCGCTGCGCGGCCTCGTGACCGTACTGCGCGAAACGGGCCGCGAAAGCGAGATCGAGCCGCTCATCGCCGCCACGACGCCGCGCGTGAGCGGTTCGAGCGCGGAGCAAAAGCAGCTGCACGCCGAACTGCTCTCGATCCAGGCGGACCAGCTGCTCGCGGACAACCGCAAGAGTCCGGCCATCGCGAAACTCGAAGAAGCCGTGCGCCTCACGCCCGACGACGCATGGACGCGTTTCAGGCTCGCGCGCCAGTACCGTGATCTGGGTCTGCCCGCACTAGGCCGCCAGGTCATGGAAGACGGCCTCAAGGTCTCGCAGGCGCCCGACATGCGCTACGCCACGGCGCTCTATCTAAATTCCGTGGACGACGTCGATGCGGCCGCCGCGCAACTCGACGCGGTGCCCGAAGCACAGCGCAGCGAAGGTATGCGCGAACTGATGGGCAATCTCGCCGCGCAGAAGAAGATCGCGCAGGCCCGCCAGCTCATCGCTCAGGGCAAGGAAGACGAGGCGCGCGCGCTGCTCGATTCCGCCGCCGCCAACGCGAACGCGGCCAACGACCCGCAGATGCTCGCCACGGTCGGGCGCGAGTGGATCGCGATCGGCGAGCCGGACCGGGGCCTGAAGCTCGTGCAGGACTGGCTCGCGGCGCACCCCGACGACCCGGCGGCGAACGGCGCGCGCGTGCGCTACGGCGAGCTGCTCGCGGCGGCCAACCGCGACGACGCGTGGGCGAACTGGATCGACGCCACGCGCGATCAGCCCGGCATCACCGACGAACAGAAGGCCAGTCTCGACGACCAGGAGCTGCGCCTCGTCGCGCGCGAAACCGGCCGTCAGATCGAGGCGGGCGACCTGACGGGCGCCCGCCATACGCTCGACGCCGTGCCGGACCGCCTCAAGACGACCAAGCGCTGGCGGCTCGAAGACGTCGATCTGCGCGAGGCGAAGGGCGACTACAAGGGCGCAATGGGCTCCGCGCAGAAGGTGCTCGTGACGCAACCCGACGACGCCGATGCACGCCTCGCCGTTGCGCGTATGCTGGAGCGCATGGGCCGAGACCGGGAGGCCGCCGACATGGTGCGCGCAGTGCTGGCCGACACCGCGGAGAACGACATCGACACGCGCCTTGCCGTGGCGCGGCGCTTCACCGCGCTCGGGCTGAACGACGAGGCTTCCGCCGTGGTCGATCCGTTGCGCGAGCAGTATCCGGACAACCCGGACATTACGATCCAGGCGGGGCGCGTTGCGCAGGCGCGCGGCAACTACAACGAAGCCGCAAGCCTCTATCGCACCTCGCGCACGCAGGAAGTGGCCGAAGGCACGCGGCCGGACGCCGACGGCACGACGTCGGCAGGCCGCGCGCTGCAGGGCCTGGAAGACCGCAAGCAGGGGCAGGTCGCGACCGGCTGGTATCAGTCGAACCTCTCGGGCGACCCCGGCATTTCCGAGCTGCACGCCACCGAAGTCCCGCTATACGTTCGCATTCCTGATGGCTATACGGGCCACTATTTCTTCCACGCCGATACGGTCTATCTGAATGCGGGCACGCTGCCCGGCAACGACCTCGACATCGCGTACAAGTACGGCAAGATCGCCGCGCTCGGCAACGCCGGGCTCGGTTCTGTCAACGAGACCGCGACGGGCGTCGCGCTCGCGGCGGGTTACGAGTTCAGCGGTGCGAACAATAGCTGGCGCGCCGACATCGGCAGCACGCCGGTGGGCTTCCCGATCACGAGCGTGCTGGGCGGCATTCAGTATCGCCACGACTTCCCGAGCGGTTCGTCGCTCTCGCTCGACGTCTCGCGCCGCCCTGTGACCGCGAGCCTGGTTTCCTATGCGGGCGGCATCGATCCGGTCACGGGCGAGAAGTGGGGCGGTGTCGTGCGCAACGGCTTCACCGTGCGCGGCGCGCAGGACTTCGGGCCGGGCACGATCTTCACGAGCATCGGCTTCGGCCTGCTGACCGGCACCAACGTGGAGACGAACCAGGAGTTCAAGGTTCGCAGCGGCTACGACTGGTCGGTGTTCAAGCGGCCCGACCAGATCGTGTCGAGCGGCCTCACGCTCAATTACTGGAAGTACTCGAAGAACGAACACAACTACACGTTCGGTAACGGCGGCTACTACAGTCCGCAGAGCTATTTTTCGGTCAGCATTCCGCTCGACTGGACCGGACGCTACAAGAAGCTTTCCTGGGAGATCGACGGATCGGTGGGCATGTCGTTCACGAACGAGAACGAGTCGCCGTTCTACCCGACGCGCCCAGGCCTGCAGGCCCAGGCGCTCGCGTTCATGAGCGCCAACGACCTCGGTTCGCCGTTCTTTGGCGGCGGCTCGGGCGGCGGCTTCAGCTATGCGGTCGAAGCGGCGGCCGAATATCGCGTGACGGAGCACTTCGTGGTGGGCGGCCGCTTCCGGCTCGACCGCTCGCGCGACTATGCGCCGAACGTAGGCGTGCTTTACCTGCGCTACTTCTTCTCCCCGCAAAAGGGTCCGGTGCCGTTCCCGCCGCGGCCGGTCGTCCCTTATTCGGCCTACTGACATGGCCACGGAGCGAGCGCGCATGACGACGATGAAAACCGCGACGATGAAATCCGCGAGACGAGCAATACGATGAACGATCCCGCCACCCTTTCCGCTGCGCCCGCCGGCGCCGGCCGCGATACGCGCCGCTCGCTGTTCTCGCGGCTCGCGCGCCGCGAGCCGCTAGCGATCGACGGCCTGCCGGCCTCGCTCGCTTCGCTCGGCGCGGGCCAGGTGCACGTGGTCTACGCGAGCGCCTCGCCCGCGCGCGACGCGCTGTTCTGGCAAACCGCCGCCGCCGCGCTCACAGGTCCCGCCACCGTCCTTTCCACGCGCGACGGCGCGAGCCTCACGGCGGCGCTGCGCGATCAAGGCGTCGATCTCGACAAGAGCGGTTCGACGCATGCATGGGCAAACGTCTGCGCGCTACGCACACTGCCGGAGCGCGACGGCGCGCAGGTGCTGATCGAAGCGCTCAACGCGCTCGCCGGGCAGTGCGCCGCGCCCGAAAGCCAGTTCTTCATCGAAGGCGCGGAGGCGTTCTTCAACTGGCAGGACCCCGCCGCGCTCGCAGCTCAGGGCGCGCAGCTCGCGGGCTGGTGCGCGCAGCATCGTTACGGCGTGCTGATGGTGGCAGCGCCGCCCGGCCTCGGCGACGATCAGGAGCATCCCGAACTCGCCGCCTTCCAGGCGCGCTTCGCGGGCGCCGCACAATTGCACCAGGTGCAGGGGCAGTATCACTGGGAAGTCGCGTTCTGGCGCGCGGGCGATGCCGTGCACGGCAGCCGGAGCGTGCCGCTGCGCTTTTCCGCCGCCGATCACCGGCTCACGGTTTCCGGCGGCACCTTCGAAACCGAGATCGGCGAGGCGGGCTTGCTCGCACCCGACGAAGGCCGCGTGATCGTTTCGCGCGACGCGATGTTGCACGAGCGCGTACTGCCGCCGGCCTGGCAGATCGTCGATAACAACGAGGCCGCCGTGGCCGCCGCGCGCACTTCGGTCGCGGCCACGGTGATTCTCGAATTCAGCGTGAACCGCGACCTCGAAATGCTCGCGGAGCAGGTGCACACGCTGCGCCTGCAGTGCGGCGAAGCGCTCAAGATCATCGTGCGCGAGGACGCCGTGGCCATGCGCTACGAGTCGCTCATGCTGAACCTGGGCGCGAACCGCGTGATCGCGCGGCAGACGCCGCTCGCGCAGGTCGAGGCCATCGTCGACAGTCTGCAGGGCCAGGTGTATTCGCGGCCCATGCCCGCCGACTATCGTGCGGCGCTCGCCGCCGTGGTGCATGGCGAAGAGAGCGGCTACGTGGGCGCGGCACACTTCGTCGAACTCGTGCGCGCGGCGGTGGAGCGCAGCCGCGTGATCCAGCTGCCGAGCGTGCTGATTCGCCTCGCGCTGATGCCGGAAGTCGCGCACGTGGATGCGCTCAAGGCGTGCCATCTGCGCCGCGCGGGCGACATCGTGACGGCGAGCGGCGACAGCCTCTACGTGTTCTTCTTCGCCTGCCGTATGAGCGACGCCGACGCCGTGTGCCGGCGCGTGTTCCAGCGTTCGCTCGCGGAGCTGTTCCAGGGCGAGGAGCGCTACGGCGACGGCCGCGCGATCGCGGAGGCGCTGGACACGCTCGGCGAGGAAATCGACACCACGCCGCCGCCCGACTATTCGGGCTGGCTCGCGATCAATGAGGGGCAGCCCGCCGCGCCCGCGGCCGTCTCGGTGCAGGCCAACGGCCAGACCGTGCCGCCCGCGGCGGCTTCCGCGATCGCATCGGGCTCAGCGACGGCAGCCACGACAGAAACCGCAGTGCCGGAACCCGCAGTGCCCGTCAACATCGCTCCCATAAACGGCGACCTGTTGCCCGCGCTCGACGCCGCCGCGCGCACCGACAACGCGAAACCGCGAGCCGCGCCGCAGCGCGCGCCGCTGCCGCTCAAAGCATAGGAGAGCGACATGAACATCTTCCTCGGTTACTTCGTCTGGGGCTTGATACTGGCCGTGCCGCTCTACTGGATCGGCTGGCGCCTGCGGCTCGCGCGCTTCGTGCCCATGTGGCTGCGCCCCGCGCGCTCGCGCCCGCTCCAGCTCCCGCCGCAGGTCGACGCCCTGCTGATTCGCGGCCAGCGCCGTTTCAGCCAGACGGGGCCGCGCCGATGAAGACCATCGCCATCGTCTCCAGCGTGGGCGGTGCGGGCCGCACCACCCTCACCGCCGCGCTCGCCGGTCTGCTGGCGGCGCGCGAACATGTTGCGCTCGCCGCGGAATGCGACCCGCGCAACGTGCTGGCGCTCCATTTCGGGCTGCGCGAGAGCGCGCGCGAAGGCCTCATCACGCATCTAGCGGGCGGCCCCGGCGCCGACGACGCCTGGTCGCGCGCCGCGCTGCAAAGCGACGACGGCGTGCTCGTGCTGCCGTGGGGCAGCCTCGCTGACGGCCATGCATCCGATGACCCGCACGACGACGACGCCTGCGCCCTGCTCGACGCGCGCCCCGGCTGGCTGCGCGAACTGCTCGCCCGCGTGGACCTGCCGGCGCAGACGATCGCGCTCGTCGATGCGGGCACGTGGCCCTCGGCGCACGCGCGTCAGGCGATCGACGCCGCCGACCTCGTGCTCGGCGTCCTCACACCCTGCGCCGCCGCCTGCGCGACGCTGCCGCGCCTGATCGCCGCGCTCGTGCGCGCACAGAAGCGCAGCGTGTTCGTCGCCAATGCGGTCGTACCCGCGCGCCAGTTGCACATGGACGTCGTTTCACTGCTGCGCGCGCGCCTGGGCGCCGCCATGCTCCCGTATCTCGTGCATGCGGACACCGGTGTGCCCGCCGCACTCGCCGCGGGAGAAAACTTCTGCCTGAGCGCGCCCAGCTCGCAGGCCGCGCACGACCTTCACGGCATCGCCTCGTGGCTCTCGCACTGGAGCACGGGTGCGAGCCTCGATGCGCCCGACGAACTGCTCGCGCAACACGTCGCGCGCGGGAGCACGTCATGATCCGCGAGCGCATCGCTGCCCTGTGGACGGCGTTCTGGTTGTCGCTGCGCCGCGCGAGCGCGCCCGAGTTCAATCTCGCGCCCGACGCGCCGGGTGGCCAGTGGCTGCTGCGCGCCTTCTTCCGGCCGCCGCGCCCGGGCCAGCGCGACGTGCCCGCGCTCGCCTTCGCGCGGCTCGGCAAGGACATCCGCCAGCGCCTGAACATCGGCCGCGACCGCACCGCTGGAGCGTGGCTCCTGCGCATCTTCCTGCGCCCGCGGCGCCCGCGTCAGCGTCTCGCCGCCGATCTGCGCAAGCTTCACAAGGCGCCGCAAGGACACCATCGCTTCGCACTGCGCGCGTGGCTCGACAGGCGCCTCGAACCCGTCTATCGCCGCGCCTCGCGCGCGAGCGCGGCAGTCGGCGCGCGGCTGCCCGACGTGCCGTGGGAAGGCATCGAGCAGCACCTCGAAAAGCTTTCGGCGGCGCTCGACAGCGTGCCCTACCTGCGCCAGGGCCTCCTGTGGCTCGCGTTCGTCGCGGCTGTCGCCGTGTGCACGACGCCGCTGCCGTTCGCCGGCCAGGTGCTGCTGTTCCTGCTCGTGTACGTCGTGGTGATGATCGCGCGCCGCCTGCCGGGGCGCCTCGCCACCATGCTCATGGTGATGCTGTCGATCCTCATGACGGGCCGCTACGTCTGGTGGCGCAGCACGCAAACACTGCATCTTTCGAGCCCTGCCGAGGCCATCGTCGGCTACATCCTCTACGCGGCCGAGCTTTACACGTGGATCGTGCTGATCTTCGGCTACGTGCAAACCGCGTGGCCGCTGCGCCGCAAGCCGCAGCCGCTGCCCGACGATCCGGCCGACTGGCCGACCGTCGACCTCTACATTCCGACCTACAACGAGCCGCTTTCAGTGGTGCGGCCAACCGTGTTCGCGGCAAGCTCGATCGACTGGCCGCGCGACAAGCTGCGCGTCTACATCCTCGACGACGGCGACCGCGACGAATTCCGCGACTTCGCGCGCGAGGCGGGCGTGGGCTACCTGCGCCGCGACGAACACACGCATGCGAAGGCCGGCAACATCAATCACGCGATGCCGCTCACGCAGGGCGAGTACATCGCGATTTTCGATTGCGACCACATCCCCACGCGCTCCTTCCTGCAAACGACCATAGGCGTCTTTCTCGCCGATAAGAAATGCGCGATGGTGCAGACGCCGCACCACTTCTTCTCGCCCGATCCGTTCGAGCGCAACTTCGACACGTTCCACCGCGTGCCGAACGAAGGCAGCCTCTTTTACGGGCTGATCCAGGACGGCAACGACTTCTGGGACGCCACGTTCTTCTGCGGCTCGTGCGCGGTCATCAAGCGCTCGGCGCTCGAGCGCATTGGCGGCATCGCGACCGAGACCGTGACCGAGGACGCCCACACCTCGCTGCGGCTGCATCGCCACGGCTATACGTCGGCCTATCTGCGCACCGTGCAGGCGGCGGGCCTCGCCACCGACAGCCTCGCCGACCACATCGGCCAGCGCATCCGCTGGGCCCGCGGCATGACGCAGATCTTCCGCGTCGACAATCCGTGGATCGGCAAGGGACTCTCGTTCTTCCAGCGCATGTGCTACAGCAACGCCATGCTGCACTTCTTCTACGGCTTCCCGCGGCTCATCTTCCTCGTGATGCCCGGCGCGTACCTGTATTTCGGACTGCACGTGATCAACACGCCTGCGCCCGTGATCCTCGCCTACGTGGTGCCGTATCTGGTGATTGCCGCGATTGCCAACTCGCGCATCCAGGGACGCTACCGGCACTCGTTCTGGGCCGAAGCCTACGAGTCCGTGCTCGCGTGGTACATCGTGCTGCCCACCACCATGGCGCTCATCAATCCGAAGCTCGGCAAGTTCAACGTGACCTCGAAGGGCGGCCATATCGAGCACGAGTATCTCGACTGGACGATTTCGAAGCCCTACCTCGTGCTGCTCGCGATCAACGTGTGCTCTGTCCTCGCCGGTATCGGCCGCCTCACGATCTGGCGGTCAGACGAGCCCGCCACCGTGTTCATGAACCTCTTCTGGGCCGGCGTGAATCTCACCATTCTCGGGCTCGCGCTCGGCGTGGCCAAAGAGGCGAAGCAGGTGCGCGTGGCGCACCGCATTCCGCTGCGCGTGCCCGCCATGCTCACGCTGCCCGACGGCCGCACGCTCGCGTGCAAGACCGAGAACTATTCGATGGGCGGCCTCGGTCTCATGCTGCCCGCCGACGCCGTAGCGAAGCTCGAACCCGGCGAGCGCATCAACGTGACGCTCGCGCGCGGCGTGCTGGAGCACGATTTCCCCGCCGTGGTCGCGCGTCTGGCCGACCGGCGCCTCGGCGTGCGCTTCGTCGGCATGACGATGGAGATGGAGCGCAAGCTCGTGGAATGCACGTTCGGCCGCGCCGATGCCTGGCTCGAATGGGAGGACGTGCCGCCCTCCGACGCGCCGCTGCACGGCCTCATTCAGCTGATCGAGCTGAGCTGGCAAGGCTACATGCGCCTCATCGACGCGTTCTTCGACGCGCTGGAAAACTTCTTCACGCGACGCCGGGCCGGCCAGGTCCGCCAGCCCTGATAACCGGAACCACCGCTACACCCTGGAACGCGAAACACTATGGGTCTCTGGAATCTCTACTTCCTCGCCAAGCTGTACCTCTACTCGATCGGCACGCTCAAGCCCGAGTGGTGGATGAACTTCGCCTTCGTCATCCTGCTGCTCGTGCCGCTGCACAGGCGGTGGCTGCGTATCGCGCGCGATGGGATCGCCGTGATCGTGGGCATCGCCATTGCGTACCACGAGTCGAGCATGCCCGACATCGGCCGGGCGATCTCGCAGATCCCCGTGCTCCTCACCTTCACGCCCTCGTACATGTTCGAGCTCACTCGGCGCGTGATATCGCTGTCGATGGCCGTGTCGGCGGTGATCGCCGTGCTGCTCTACTTCCTCATCAACCGCTGGGTGCGCGTGACGACGCTCGTGTTGATCGCGCTCGTCGTCATGCCGGTCTGGCAGGGCGTGGGCTCGTTCGTGGCGAATGCGACCGCCAACGCTTCACTCGCCAGCAACGGCGACGAGGACGGCGGCACCGGCAAGAAGCGCGACGAGCAGTCGGGCAGCTACGACCAGCAGCTCGCGGCGTTCCGCGCCAACGAGGAAGGCCGGCACGTGAGTTTCACGCCGCTCACCACCGATGCGAACGCGCAGTTCGACATCATCATGGTGCACATCTGTTCGCTCTCGTGGAACGACATGGATGTCGTGAAGATGCGCAACAACCCGCTCTTCTCGCGCTTCGACTATATCTTTCAGAACTTCAGCTCGGGTGCCAGCTATAGCGGGCCCGCCGCGATCCGCGTGCTGCGCGCCACCTGCGGGCAAGCGCCGCACAAGGCGCTCTACGACCCCGCGCCTGCCGAGTGCCACCTGTTCGCGCAGCTCGCGCAGGCCGGCTACACGCCGAACGCGCTGCTCAACCACAACGGCCGTTTCGACAATTTCCGCAGCACGGTGATCAGTGAAATCGGCGTGCCGGGCGTGACGATCCCCGCGAACGAAGGCTTCCCGGAGTTCATGAAGGAGTTCGACGGTTCCGCGCTGGCCGACGACTACGACGCGCTTTCGCGCTGGTACAAGCAGCGCATTGCCGCTGGCGGCGGGCCAGTCGCGCTCTACTACAACACGGTCTCGATGCACGACGGCAACCGGCTGCCCGCGCCGAACGACAAGCTCACGAGCCTGCAGTCCTACCCGATTCGCCTGCAGCGGCTGCTCGGAGACGTCGACAAGCTGATCGACCTCGTCGCGCAGTCGGGCCGCAAGGCGGTGATCGTCTTCGTACCCGAACACGGCGCGGCGCTGCAGGGCGAAGAGAACCAGATTGCCGGCATGCGCGAGATCCCCACGCCGAACATCGTCCACGTGCCGGTGGGCGTGAAGGTGGTGGGGCTGCCGGCCGGCAGCGAGCACACCGGCGGCGTGACGACGATCGACACGCCCACGAGCTATCTCGCGCTCGCGCAGCTGCTTTCGAATCTCGTGGCGCACAGCCCGTTCGCCACCGGCGCGCCGCCGCTCGCGCAGTATGCGAACAACCTGCCGCAGACACGCATGGTCGGCGAAAACGAAGGCACGGTGACGATGACGACGCCAACCGGCTATGTGATCCATACGCCGGACGGCGTGTGGGTGGAGGGCAAGTGATGGCGATGCGCTTGTGGGGATCCAGCCGGCGTTCGCGCAGTGGTCCCGCGCTGCCGAGCGATATCGACGCGCTCGCGCGTCTCGTCGAGGGCGTGGACCGCGACCGCTATCTCGACGTTCAAGCCGAGGACGCCTGGCAGGCGGCCGCGAAGCGCTGGCCGCTGGTGGCGGCCGTGCTGCAGTTGCCGGTGGAGGCGGAAAAGGGCTGAGCTCGCGCGCGAACTCGCCTCTGCGGCGCGCTCAGAAAGCGCTGCGCTCCACGCGTTGCGCGAGGACGCAGCGCTCCAGCGGCATGCAGGTCAGCGGACGGCCCATGGGCGCGAAGTCGCGCCGCGCGAATGCCGCGGGCTCGGGATGGTCGCCAGCGTAGCGGGACCCGTACCGGTGAGTGCCGCTTCGCGGGTCATTGCGCCAGTTCCTCAGTGATCCTGATGATCCCTCATCTGACGCGTTTGTACGTCAGTCACCGAATCGAACAACGCCTCGGCACGCGCCAGTTCGTCCAGCGCGTGATCGAGCCGTGATTGCGCGGCGCCATAGGCGAGCGGCGCGGCCACGTGGTCGTGGGCCTCGGCACGCAGGGCGCGAAATGCCCGGTCGACGTTGCGGCTCGCCTCAAAAAAGCGTTGCGCGGCCTCGGCCTCTTGTGAACGGATGTGAATCGCCATGGAAGAGTTCCATTGTGAGCTGGGTCCAGTCTCCCGCCCGGGAGACATGGCGCGTTCTTGCGCCGCCAAGCCGTGAAGACGCCGTGTGATCGGCAGGCGGCACGTCGAAGAGATCGCGCGTGACGCCGCGCGCCTGCTGCGCGCAGGCTTCGCTGCGCACGCGTTTGGTGAGATCTGTGTAGGTGTCGAAGTCGCCCATGCGCGATGCCTCGTGAATGGCCGCGAGGTCGCGCGCCTTGACGAGCGTGGGCTGTGTGAGTCGCACGAAGTATGGCGCCTCCAGCTCCGCCGTGAACACGAGAGGATGGCTCTTGCCGCCCGCCTGGGCGGCGCGCTCGACGCAATCCACCACCACCGTGCCCTGCGAGCGGCATGGCGGTTTCGCCGTGCTCACGCTGCGCAGCCGCTCCGGAACCACCCGCAGTGAGCTGCCGACGCTCAGTTCGGTTGGCGAGACGCACACGAGCGCGTAGTGATGCTCGCGTGCGGCGCCCGAGGGCAGCGTGGCGCTGCTCGTAACGAACACATGCTGCGGAAGCTGGCGCACCTGACCGCTCGCGTCGACCCACGCATTCCAGACGACCACGCCGGCACGCTTGCCGCGGTTGTCTTGCATGGCGCGCGGGCGGCTTGCCGCCGGCGAAAACAGCGCGAGAAGCGAGCCGGTGCGCAGCGCGGCGATTTGAGCGCTGTTGCCAAGCGACTGGCCGATGCCCCACAGGAAGCGCCCTCCGCCCTGCCGACGCTCCCACTCCTTGCGCAGGATCAGCGTGGGGAGATCCACGCCGGCCTCTGGCCCGATACGGGACCAGCAAAACGTGGGCGGTAGGTGTTTTAGTGCCATCGACTTCCTCGGAATGCAGCCGCCCGCCGATTTCGGCGAGCAATTCAATAACCGTTACTGTATAGGTATAATGCATGACATGGAAGCCCCAGATACTCATTTTCCGGTGCAGGAACTGCTGCGGCGGTTATCGGACGATTCACGCTCTGCCAGCGAAATTGCGCGGCTTTCCGGAGTCAGCCAGCCTACTGTCTCGCGTCTTCGCACGTCGAACGGGCGGCGGGTACGCCGGAGCGCATCATTCAATAAGCTATGCAGTTTCTATGGTGTGAAGGCGCTGCCGTCCAGCCGGCACGCGGCTGCCTACAACGAATTGCTGCGCAATGCGATCGTCGAGGCGTGGGACGGTTCGGAAGAGCACGGCCGCGCGCTGCTTGTCGTCATCAAGGGATTGAAAGACTTGAGGGAACGGGGCGCGTAGATTCGCCTGGATGGGTTGGGGCGGTGCGTTTTGCGCGGGGGCGCCAAAGGTAACCATCCATGGGAAATTCGGCGTGCATTTCGGGGCTACAGGGGCGCCACGAACCGTGCGGAGGCCATGACTGGCCGGCCAATCCCCATATGTGGTGACCTTTGCGTTATCCTGCGCCGCGGGCAACTCAAACGTATGATGTGAGTGCGCACACCGCAGCCGCCCGATCGCAATGTTCGACACTTGCCACCAGAGCACCGCGCCCATCATGTCCGCCGACACTGCCCCCGCCCACACGAATGCTCCCGCCACGCTGCGCGGCCAGTGCCTTTGCGGCGCCGTGCGCTATGCGGTAGCCAATGCGTTCCGCTACGCATTCAATTGCCACTGCTCGCAGTGCCGCCGCGCCACGGGTTCCGCGTTCAAGCCGTTTGCGGGCATCGAAAGCGAGGCGCTGCGACTCACCGAGGGCGCAGGGCAGACGCTGGTCTACGGCGATCCGCAGGCCGCCCACGACATCCATTGCGGCCGCTGCGGCTCGCTGCTCTATTCAGTCGTGCGCGAAGGAGCGTATGTGCACGTGACGCTCGGCACGCTGACCGATCCGCCGGCCATTCGCCCCGCCGGCCATATCTTCGTGCGCTCGAAAGCGCCGTGGTTCGAGATCGCCGACGCGCTGCCCCAATACGACGAATTCCCGCCCTGACGACGCTGCGTGCAGCGTGGCCGTCGCGCGGCGCCAGCGGCGAGCGTGGCAGCGGCCATACCGGTATCGCCGCGCGACTGCCTCTCGTTGCGTCGATCGGCTAGTCTCGAAGCGTCCCTTCCTCTTGTCACAGGAACCGCGAGCCCCATATGGACTCCATGACGATCGAGACGTACACGAGTGGCGCCGCAAACTACGCAGCCGAATGGGCGAACCAGTCTGCGCCCGACGACCTCTATGCGCGTCTCATGCGGTATTTCCGGCCCCACGGAAGGACCGTGGATATAGGCTGCGGGTCGGGCCGCGACGTGGCATGGCTGAACGCCCATGGTTACCCCGCGACGGGCTACGACGCGTCGGAGGGTCTGATCGCCCGCGCCACCGCTGACCACCCGCAGTGCGCTTTCGGTCTGGCCACGTTGCCCGAGCTAGAGGGCGTGCCCGCCGCGAGCTTTGACAACGTCCTGTGCGAGACCGTGATCATGCATTTGCCCGTCGCGCAGATCGGCCCGGCCTGCCGCCGCCTCGTCGAACTGCTCGAGCCGGGCGGCGTGCTCTATCTGAGCTGGCGCGTCACCGACGGCGACAGCGCGCGCGACCCAGCGGGGCGTCTATATAGTGCGTTCGATCCGGCGCTCGTCACCAGCCAGCTCGAGGGCACGACCATCGCGCTCGACGAGGAGGCGGTCAACCGGTCCTCCGGCAAACGCGTTCAACGCATTGTCGCGATTCGCGCGTGAGCGCTGCCACGCATGGCGACCGGACAACGGGGAATATCAACGTGCCATAGGCCAGGCGAGTGACAAAAACGTGAACTTCTCACTTGAAAAATGGTCTAAGGGACTCATGTAGGAAATATGTAAGGTGAAGCGCTACCCAAACGATACGACCCTGAAGGCGGTCAATGTGCCGCAAACACGACGATTCAGGTTGCCTCGCATGCCGTAACGCACTACCATACGCGGTCTTTCTGCATTGCACGAAAATCCAGGCTGCCACGTCGTCAGACGTTTGGCGCTCGCTTGGCGGGACCGGCATGCGCCCCCGCCCACTCCCCTGCAATTTCGTCATCGCCAGGACGCCACGCCGCTGGCGCGTGACCCTTTTTGCCCTTGTCGGGCTATCCCTTCGAGGAGAATGTATTGACAAGCCATGACCGGGACGACGCGCTGACCTCGTCTGCCCGCCCCGCACGCCGCTCGTCCAAAGACAAGACCGGCGATACGACGCCCATGGACGCAGGCTCGCAACTCGAAAAACGCCAGCATCAAATGCGGGCGCTCATCAAGCTCGGCCGCGAACGCGGTTATCTGACCCACGCGGACATCAACGACCATCTGCCCGACAACTTCGCGCAGACGGCCGCGCTGGAAACGATCGTCGCCACGTTCAACGACATGGGCGTGCAGGTGTACGAGCAGGCGCCCGACGCCGACACGCTGCTCCTGAACGAAGATTCCCGCGCCGACCAGCAGGCCGACGACGAAGCCGACGAAGAAGTCGAAGTCGCGCTCTCGACCGTCGACTCCGAATTCGGCCGCACGACCGACCCCGTGCGCATGTACATGCGCGAAATGGGCTCGAGCGAGCTGCTCACGCGCGCCGGCGAAATCGAAGTGGCGAAGCGCATCGAAGACGGCCTCCAGGAAATGATCCAGGCGATCGCGGCATGCCCGTCGATCGTCGCGACCATCCTCGCCGACGCCGACCGCGTCGCGGCTGAAGAGATGCGCATCGATGAACTCGTCGACGGCATCGGCAGCGACGAAGCGGCGCAGGAACCGGCCACGGCGGCCGACGCAGACGCGAGCGAAGAAGTCGAAGCCCAGGCATCGGAAGAAGAAGAGTCGGACGACTCGAGCGACGACGAAGACAGCGACGCCGACAACAGCAAGGCGAACGAAGCCCTGCTCGCGCAACTGAAGGCAGACAGCCTCGCGATCTTCGCGCGCGTTCGCGCGCTGTTCGAACAGATGGCCTGTACGACGGACGCCAATGCGCGCGCTACGGCCCTGGAAATGAAGATCTGCGCCGACATCCAGACGGAACTCGCGCCGATCCGCTTCACGGCCCGCACGATCGACCGCCTGTGCTCGCTGCTGCACGAGCAGGTCGCGCAGATTCGCGCGATCGAGCGCAACGTGCTCTCCATCGTCGTCGATCGCTGCGGCATGCCGCGCGAAGCCTTCGTCGAGCAGTTCCCGGGCCACGAAACCGATCTGGACTGGGGCGTGCGCGCCGCAGCCGCGTCGAGCAAGTACGGTCCGTCGATCGAGCGCAGCCTGCCGGCTATCCAGGCGGAGCAGCGCAAGCTCGCCGAGATCGAAGCGGCCGCATCGCTGTCGCTGCAGCAGATCAAGGCGATCAATCGCCGCATGACCGTCGCCGAATCGAAGATGCGTCAGGCGAAGGGCGAGATGGTCAAGGCCAACCTGCGTCTCGTGATCTCGATTGCGAAGAAGTACGTGAACCGCGGCATGCAGTTCCTCGACCTGATCCAGGAAGGCAACATCGGCTTGATGAAGGCGGTGGACAAGTTCGAATATCGCCGCGGCTGGAAGTTCTCGACGTACGCGACGTGGTGGGTGCGTCAGGCCGTGACGCGCGCGCTCGCCGACCAGGCGCGCACGATCCGCGTGCCGGTGCACATGATCGAAACGATCAACAAGCTCAACCGCATTTCGCGCGAGATCCTGCAGCAAACGGGCATGGAAGCGCATCCGGCGGACCTCGCCGCGCGCATGGGCATGACCGAAGAGAAGGTGCGCGGCATCCTCAAGATCGCCAAGCAACCGGTCTCGCTCGAAAGCCCGGTAGGCGACGACGGCGACGCGACGCTCGGCGACATGATCGAGGACGCAGGTTCGGCCTCGCCGGCTGATGCTGCGATTCACGCGAACATGCGCGCTGCCATCGACGAGGCGCTCAAGGCGCTCTCGCCGCGCGAAGCGAAGGTGCTGCGCATGCGCTACGGCATCGACACGACGTCGGACCACACGCTCGAAGAAGTGGGCAAGCAGTTCGACGTGACGCGCGAGCGTATCCGCCAGATCGAAAGCAAGGCGATGCGCAAGCTGATGCACCCGAGCCGCGCAGACAAGCTGCGTCCGTTCCTGGAGCGCTAAGCGGTTTTACTGCTGCGCTCCGTTGAGCTGGATTGAAAAAAGCCCGTCACCTTCCGGTGACGGGCTTTTTCTTTATGCGGCGCGAGCGCCGCCGGTCAGTCCGTGCCGTATTTCGGCGAGTGCGGACCGTAGAGCAGGCCCGTCGGCGGCCCCGCGTGCAACAGACGATAGCTCGTGACACCTGCGATATCGTGGCTCTTGTCGGTCAGCGAATTCGCGACCTGCTTGATTGCCGCCACCACCAGCATGCCAATCAGGCCGCCGCCACCGCTGTTGTTGCCTTCGTTGCTGCTGGCGCTGGCCGCGCCTTGCCACAGCACTTTGCCGGATTTCAGATCGACGAGTTTCGCCGTCGCCGTCACCACCGTCGCGCTGTCGATCACACGATATTGCGTCCCGAATTGCGTGATCTTCGAGTACACCACCGCATCGGCGCCGAAGATCTCGCGCAGCTTCTCCGGCGGGGTCTGCTGGATGTCGCCTGCCGTCGTCAGTCCGTTCTGCTTGAACGTCTCCTCCATGACCGCGACCGGAATCACGTAGTAGCCCGCCTCGGCGAGCGGCATCGTCATCTGGGAGAGCATGCTGTTCGATGCATTCACATCCGTCGTCGCGTTGTCGGGCGGCAGCACGAGGATCGAGCGCGGGCGCGCATTCTTGAACGCCGTGTAATCCGCGTGCTTGACCGGCTGTGCACAAGCGGCCAGCAATGCGAGCGCGGACAGAGCCAGCCAGAGCTTGAGAGTGGAAAATCTGGACATATCGGTACGCTCGCTTATTGTTGTTTCGGTTTCTTCATGAGGAAGTCCATATAGGTCGACGACTCCGGGAAGAGGTGCTTCTCGGCGTCGAATTCCTGCATGGCTTGCGTGTCGTTGCCGACGTTCGCGTAGAGCATGCCCAGTTGCGCGTGGAAGCCTGGCGGCGGCGTGTTGCCCTTCGCGCGGATTTCCTGCAGCGACTTCTCAAGCGCATCGATCTGTTGCTGCGGTGCCTTCTCGCCCTTCAGGTAGTCGTAGACCCCGGGCTGATAGCCGCTCCACTGGTAGAGCGGCGGCGTGGTGTTCGCGCAGCCTGCGAGCAGCAGCATTGCCGCCGTGATGGGCAGGCAGAGCCCCCGAAGCGTGCCGATGTATTTCATGAAAACCCCGTATGAGTAGTTGTTCTGATTCAGCGTGACGCGCGGCCGACGTAGGCGGTCAGTGTGCGGAGCGCAGTGCGCCCGCGTCGACCTGGTCGGCCAGATGGTTGACTGCTTCCTGGATCGCGAGCTCGAGCACCTTGCCATTGAGCGTCGAGTCGTAGCTCGCGGTGCCGCCAAAGCCAATGATCTCGCGGTTCGAGAGGCTGTACTCGCCCGCACCCTGCGCCGAAGCGACGACTTCCGAAGTCGTGGTATCGACAACGTTGATGCTCACCTTCGCGTAGGCGATCTGGTTCTTTCCGCTGCCGAGAATGCCGAACAGCTGGTGATCGCCGACTTCCTTGCGACCGAACTCGGTGACGTCGCCGGTAATGACGTAGTTGGCGCCCTTGATCGCCTGGGCCTTCCTGGTGAAGCCCGCTTCCTGGCGGATCTCGTCAAGGTTGTCGCGATCGAGCACGCTGAAGCGGCCGCTTTGCTGCATCGACGTGATCAGGATGGTCTTGGCCTGCCCGCCGAGCCGGTCGATGCCGTCGGAGAAGATGCCGCGCATGTAGCTCGAGCGATTATCGAACTTGCCGACTGCGATCTGCACCGGCTTACCGACGGGCGGGCGCTGCGCGCTGGTGACAGGCGGCACGGGCAGCGAACGCGACGATTCGGTCGCGCAACCGCCAAGGGCTGCGATGGTGGCGGCGGCGAGAAGCGCACCCCACGTCTTGGACGACTTCATGAATTCTCCTTGTTGTCAGGGCAAAAGAGGCTGGACAAGGGAGATCGGCGAGATGCGGAGCCAGACGGCGGCGGCGTGCACGCGGAGCACGCAGGGCGTCCCCGCAAGCGTCGTTGCGGCGGAGATAGAGGGCGCAGTGCCTCGCTGCGCGCGCAAGTCATTCCATCGGTCGTGCATGTTTCTCGCTTCCCGCACGCGAGCGCATGCGCAGAAGCTCCCCGGTTTTTATTCGTGTAGCGTGTGATCTTTAGTTTGTAGTTAATGACTACACACGCGTCTATCGGCCGGATTAGGGAAAAACTTTAGGAAAGCTGCGATTTAATGCGAATTAGATTTTTATTTGCGCGACTTCTGAGGCGTATTGACGCACGCATGAAATGCTATTTAAAGCGATTTGGAGATTTTCGCTATCGACTGCGAATAAGTCAGGTCGCAGAAAATGATCGTTCTTTCTGGCGCCCAAACGCCAGAACCCCGGTTCTCTTTCGGAGACACCGGGGTTCTGGACTTGCTGCATAAGGAGCCTGACGATTACCTACTTTCACACGGGCAATCCGCACTATCATCGGCGTGGAGCTGTTTCACGGTCCTGTTCGGGATGGGAAGGGGTGGGACCAGCTCGCTATGGTCATCAGGCTTG